>NYZC01000186.1 GCA_002686995.1 Phycisphaeraceae bacterium
GACTCGACGATGTCGAGCAGGGTCATCCTTGGATTGAGGCTCGTGAAGGGGTTCTGGAAGATCATCTGCACGTCGCGGCGGTAGGGGCGGATCTGCCGTGGCGACTGGGACGCGAGGTCGACGACATGTCCGTCGGCGTCGCGGTAGTGAATAGTGCCTGCCGTCGGATCGAGGATGCGCAGGATGCACCGTGCGACCGTCGTCTTGCCGCACCCGCTCTCGCCGACGAGCCCGAGCGTGCGACCCTGCTCGATCCGAAAGTTCACGCCGTCGACCGCGCGCACCGGATCGCGCTGCGGTCCGAACCATCCCTGACGCACCGGAAAATGCTTCTTCAGTTCGCGCACCTCGAGCAGCGGAGCGCCGTCGTCGGAATGCATCGAGCCATTCATTCTCGCTATCCGTTACGCGCTGCCGGTTCCCTCATGAAGGAAGCAGCGTACATCATGGCCTTCGGCGATTTTCGTACGCGCCGGTTGCCTTGTCTCACACTTGCCCGCGATCGCATCGGGGCACCGGTCATGGAACGGGCACCCCTCGGGACGGTGCAGCGGGTGCGGGATCGAGCCGGTGATCGTCTCGAGCTGATCCCGCGCCCGCGACCGGATGGGCGGGATGGAGCGCAGCATCGCGCGCGTGTATGGATGATGCGGATGATGGAAGATGGCGTCGACGGGGCCGTCCTCGACGACTTCGCCGAGGTACATCACGAGCACGTCGTCGGCCATCTGCGCCACGACGCCGAGATCGTGGGTGATGAAGATGATCGCCATGTTCGTCTCGCGCTGAAGCGTCTTCAGCAGCGTGAGAATCTGAGCCTGCGTGGTGACGTCGAGAGCGGTCGTCGGTTCGTCGGCGATGAGGATGTCCGGTCGGCATGACAGGGCCATCGCGATCATGGCCCGCTGCAGCAGGCCGCCGCTCATCTCGTGGGGGTAGCTGCGGAACCGCGTTTCGGGCTCGGGGACGCCGGTGTGACCGAGCAGCGCGATCGATTCCGCCTTCGCCTCGGCGCGCGTCAGCGCGCGGTGCAGCCGGATCGCCTCGACGATCTGGCTGCCGATCGTGTGGACCGGGCTGAACGACGCCATCGGCTCCTGGAACACGAGGGCGATCCGATCGCCGCGGATCGACCGGATCGGCCTGCCGGCCGGGTCGAGCGTGGCGATGTCGGTCTCCGTTTCGCCGTTGCGCAGAATCATCGAGCCGTCGACGATGCGTCCGGGACGATCGATCAGCTGCAGCATCGCCCGGGCGGTGACGGTCTTGCCGCATCCGCTTTCGCCCACGATCGCGAGGGTGCGTCCGGCGTGCAGGTCGAAGTCGACGCCATCGACGGCGCGCACGATCCCTTCGGGGAGCTCGAAGTGCACCCGGAGATCGCGAACGGAGAGGATGGGGGCTTCGGTCTGCATGCGATCTACGTCGCGCTGGCGTGCATTGGAGAAATGTTACCGAGCCGGGTCATCGCTGACCCGGCAAGCGTTCTCAGCCCCACGTCACGCCGCGTACGGATCGGCGGCATCGCGGAGACCGTCGCCGACGAAATTGAAGGCGAGCACCGCGATGATGACTGGAATGGCAGGCAAAAGCATCCAGGGGTAGAGCGCGATGGCCTGGACGTTCTGCGCTTCCTTCAGGAGCACGCCCCAGCTCACGGCCGGGGCCCGCAGGCCGAGTCCGAGGAAGCTCAGGGCGGTTTCGCTGATGATCATGGCCGGGATGGCGAGCGTGGTGGCCGCGATGATATGGCTGATCATCGCCGGCACCATGTGCCGAAAGATGATGCGGCCCTCCGAGCACCCGGCGACGCGCGCCGCGGCCACGAAGTCATCTTCGCGCAGCGACAGGAAGCGTCCGCGGATGACGCGCGCCAGCTCCGTCCAGGCGATCAGCGAGAGGATCAGGGTCAGGGCGAAGTATCGCTGCTTGACCGACCATTCGGGCGGCAGCGCCGCGGCGAGCCCCATCCACAGTGGGATCGTCGGGATCGAACGAAAGAACTCGATGAGGCGCTGGATTGCGTTGTCCACCCAGCCGCCGTAGTAGCCGGAGAGCCCGCCGAGCCAGATCCCGATGACCAGGCTGATGACGACGCCGACGAGACCGATCGACATCGAAGTGCGCGTGCCGACGGCCAGGCGCGACCAGAGATCGCGACCGATCCGGTCGGCGCCGAGGAGGAAGACGTTCGTGCGCTGCGGGTGACCTTCGATGCCCAGCAGGTGCCGGTCGGTGGGGATGACACCGAGCAGGTGATACGACGGCCCTTGCGCGAAGAACGTTACGGGGATCTTCTCGTTCGGATCAATTTCGAACACGAGGTCCAGCGTTTCCGGATCGCGCCGGCTCCCGACGCCCAGCACGTGCGGAGACCATGCGCCTTCGTCGAACCAGAAGATGGGCTGAGGGGGCAGATACGCCAGGTGCGCGTGGGTGTCGTGCGGACTGCCCGACGCGAGGAAATCAGCGAGAATGGCGACCAGCACGAACAGAGCGACGATGACACTCGAGAACAAGGCGACGCGGTGTCGGCGAAAACGCCACCAGACGAGCCGCCACTGCGATGCGATCAGCGTCCGGTCCTGGTCGGTCGTCGCGTCGTCCGTCATCGGTCGGACTCCAGGCGGATGCGCGGATCGAGCAGGACCAGCAGGACGTCCGAGATCAGCGTGCCGATCACCGTCAGCGCCCCGAGTATGAGCACGATGGCGCCGGCGAGGTACATGTCCTGGGCGAGCAGGGCGCGAAGCAGCAGGGGGCCGACGGTCGGTAGGCCGAGGACGACGGAGACGATGACGCTTCCCGATACGAGGTAGGGAAGGAGGTAGCCGATCGTGCTGATCAGCGGGTTGAGCGCGATCCGAACCGGATAGCGCAGGATCGAGCGCCAGAACGTCTGACCCTTGGCGCGGACGGTGACCACGTAGGGCTTGCGCAGCTCGTCCAGCAGGTTCGCTCTGAGGATCCGGATGAGCTGGGCCGTGCCGCCCAGGCCGAGGATGATCGCGGGAATCCACAGGTGCTGGAGCAGATCACGGACGCGGGCGAGGTCCCAGGGCGCCTCGACGAACTCGGGTGAGTTCAGACCGCTCAGGTCCTTGTCGAACCATGCGAACCCGAGATACAGCAGGATGAGGGCGAGGAGGAAGTGAGGCACGGCCAGGCCGATGAACCCGATGAACGTGAACGCGTAATCGCCGGGCGAGTTCTGCCTGACAGCACTGTAGATTCCGATCGGGATCGCGAGCGCCCACGTCAGCAGCACCGCGGAGCCCGCCACGATCACGGTCATCAGCAGCCGCTCGCCGATGAGCTCCGACACGGGGCGTCTGAATTCGAACGAGACGCCGAGATCGCCGCGCAGCAGCTTCGCCATCCAGATCAGGTACTGCACGGGCACCGGCTTATTGAGGCCGTGATACTCCCTGAGCGATTCGATCTGGGCTTCGCTGACGAGGTCTCCCTGGGCGGCAAGATCGGCGATCCTGGCAGTGACCGCGTCGCCGGGTGGAAGCTGGATGATGAGGAACGAAATCAGCGAGATCGCCAGGATCGTGACGATGGCGATGGCGATGCGGCGAAGGAGATAAGAGACCATGCCGGGAATCGGGTTTCGGGTTCCGGGTTTCGGGTTTCGGGTCCGGGTTCCGGGGGACCGTGTTCGCCGCGGAACCCGACACCCGGAATCCGGAAACCGATCCTTACTCGAAGAAGAACTGCTCCGTCCGCGCGATGCCCGGGTTTTGCAGCGGTGAGCTGTTCGGCGCGATTTCCGGCACGTTGCGGAAGTTGTTCTTCACGACGACGACGCCGTTGAACGCCGGCGAAAGCCCCACCGTGCCGATCGTAAACAGGTTCTCGGAATGAATCCGGAAGATCTCCCTGCCGTATTCGACGCGCTGGTCGGCCGGCACGCCGAGGCCCAGGTTGTAGAGCTCGATCAGGCGTTTGAAGGCGTCGTTCGGCTCGATGCCGTTCTCGCCTCCGCTCTGGTACCACGTGCCCGCCGCCGGACCGAAGTAGGCGCCCTTCCGCAGCGGAACGAGAAAGAGTGGATAGTACCAGATGCCCTCGGAGCCGCCTCCCTCCCAAAGCGTCGCCTGGTGCTGGTTGCCCTGGGAGCGTGCCGTGAACAAGGTGCGCTCCTCGAGCCGCACGTCGATCTTCAGACCGATGTCGAGCCACTGTTGTGCGAGAAGCTCGGCGATGCCCGGATAGTCGAGAAATGCGGCGGTCATCACCGAGACGGCCAGGATGAGCGTGCCCTTGCCGTCCGTGCGCAGGCGTAGCCCATCGTCGTTCTTCGCGCCCAGGCCGATCTCGTCGAGCAGCCGGTTGGCTTCCTCGACATTGTGCACCGCGTCCTTCATCTCGTACTCGGGGCCCGGGTAGTACGGTGACGATGGGGCGCACACGAACGCGCGCGGTTTACCCGTGCCGAGGAAGATCGTCTCGTTGATTTCGTGGCGATCGATGCCAAGTGACAGGGCGCGCCGGAACTTCAGGGTGCGCAGCCAGCGGGCGATCTCCGGATCGGCGTCGTAGGTCTGGTTCAGATTCACCACGCACTCGCTGCCGCCCAGCCCCGGCCAGAGCATCATCCGGTAGTTGCCCTTCTTCTCGTTCCGTTTGAAGAGGGGGTACTTGGCGAGCTGGATGTGGCGGTGCTGCATGTCGAGCTTGCCCGCGATGGCGCCGAGGTTCAGCGTTTCCATGTCCTCCTCGAGCGACATCACGATGCGGTCGATGTACGGGAGCTGGTTGCCTTCGGGATCGACGGCCCAGTAATAGGGGTTCCGCTCGAGGACGAACCGCTGGCCGGTGATGGGTTGGACCATCTTCCAGGGACCGACGACCGGGAGGTCGGGGTTTTCGTGCGTGGTTGCCCGCAGGATGAACAGCTCCTCCCATTTGCCGAGGCCGGCTTCGTCAACCTTCTGCTCAATGGATTCCGTCGAGGCGTAGCTTGGATGAAACTGCTTCAAGTAGTGTTTAGGGGCGTAAGGTGCCTTCCGATCATCGCCGCCGCTCGCGCTCTGGCCGGCGACGTTCAGTCCGGCAATGATCTCGAGAAAGGCGTAGTAGGGCGCCGGAAACGCGTACTTCACCGTCAGCTCGTCGACCTTGCTCACCGTGCCGTACTCTTTGCCGACCCGCATCCAGAGGGGCGGGCCCCTCTCTCTCAGGTCCTTGTTCATGAAGATGTCTTCGTACGCGAAGAGGAAGTCGTCGGCGGTGAAGGGAGTGCCGTCGGACCACTTCATGCCCTTGCGCAGCTTGAAGTGAAACACCTTCCCGTCTTCGAGGATCTCCCAGGACTCGGCGATATGAGGCACGAGGGTGAACCCGTCGATGTCGTAGTAGATCACGTGATCGTGGATGAGGCGATCGACGTTCTGGCCGTCCGCGGGACCCGTGAAGGCCCGGCGCCACGTGCCGCCGTACTTGCCGATGCGCTCGACCGGCGGAATCACCAGCGGGTGTTCGGGAAGTCGCTGGGCGACGGGAGGCAGCTTGCCTTCGGCGACGAGCGCCGTGAGGTCCGGGGCCTCCTGGTAGCTCGTGGGCATCGGACCGTCGTAGATGAAGGACTTGAACGCGCGCTTCTCGTTCGGCGGCGCGTCCGTGGTTTCGGCGGGCGCGCCGGTGCCCGTCGTGTCGGATGGTGCCGGTGGATCAGTGCGTCCGCAGGCCGTAATCGCGATCAGTGCAACGAGGAGCGCGAGGTGCCGGATGAAATGGCGGGGTGTCATCTGAGATCCTTGGATGATGCAGGTCCGGACATGGCGTCGCGGCAGCTTCGCCCTCCAGGATCGTCAATCTAAGGTTATTCCTCGATGAGCACCATCGCCGCCGGCTCAGAGGGATTACGGGCGGGAATACGCGTCAGACCCGATCCTGTTCGGCACGGAATTCGCTTGGGTGTCCAACTGCAGCGTCCGCGACCTTGGATGTTCGCCCTCCGGGCCGAGACGGCCCGGCTCGGTGAGGCGAACGCGATGCACGCACCGGGAACAGGATTGGGTCAGACTCGATTCTGCTCGGCGCACGAGTTGAACGACCGGGGCGGGCGTCACATGAGGTCGGCTGACGCCTCGACGATCCTTTCGTGCTCCTCGACGGTCAGGGGCGGGACGGACGCGGTGCTGATGTTGTCCAGCAGGTGATGATGTGGCCCGCCGAGAAATCGGAGCACGTGCCCCGTTTCGCCGGATCCTTCATGAGCCCGCCCTTGTTGGCGATGATCCAGCGGTCCCGACGCCCTTCGAGGGCGCGGCCGACGACCTCCTCGCTGTGCCCGTTTCCGTAGATGTCGGCCGTGTCGACCAGGTTGACGCCGAGCTCCTCGGCGCGGTGAATGATTTCGACCGATCGCGCGTCGTCGACGTCGCCCCAGCCGTGATCGATGCCTTCGGGGGTGTCCGGTCCGCTCATCTGCCAGGCGCCGATGCCGACGACCGATACCCGCACGCCCGTGTTGCCGATTTCACGTTTTTCCATCATGTTTTTCCATCATGTTTTTCAATCATGTTGTTCCATGTTGACATCGCCGCGCTGGCGCGCGCACCGTACCGAACCCGGAATACCTTCGCGAATCGCAGGGGATGACCCCGTGTTCATCGGGCATGGGTTCGGCGCGGAAGCCGGATGGAAATTGATTGACGAATCCCGGTCGCATTCGTCGAAGATAGAAACGGAGATCGACCTGATCCGGGCGCTCGAGATCGCTCGGATTCACGCAGCCGCCGAGTCGCCTTTTGGGTACCATGGGCTCTGTCGGGTTCAGCATCTCCAGCGGGTCCAGCGCCTACGTGTCGACGAATCCTCATGCGTGAATCCAGGCAGCTCCTGCTCGACAGCCAGCAGTTCGCGGTGGACGATCGGCGTCGAAGCTGGTGGTGCCTGCTGTCGACCGTTTCGCTGTTGATCGCGATGGTCGGCTTCTGCCTGACCGAACTGCACTGGTTGGCGCGCCTTCCCGCCAGCATCGTCGCGGGGTTCACGCTCGTGCGCCTGTTCATCATCTATCACGACTACCAGCACGGAGCGATTCTCAGGGGCTCGCGGATCGCCGGGGCCCTCATGACGCTCTACGGCCTGGCTACTCTCAATCCACCCAGCATCTGGGGCCGCAGCCACAATCACCATCACCGGAACAACGCCAAGATCTTCGGCGCCTCGATCGGGTCATACCCGGTGATGACGACGGACATATGGGATCGAGCGACGCGCGGCCAGCGCCTCAGGTACCTCGCGCAGCGCCACCCGGTCACGATCGCCGCAGGATACCTGACGATCTTCCTCTACGGCATGACGATCCGATCGCTGATCAGCAATCCGCGCGAACACTGGGATTCGGCGCTCGCAATCGTCGTTCACCTGGGTATCATCGCGCTCGCGCTACTGGACGGCACGGACGGATTGCTTCTGGCCCTGATCATTCCGGGCACCATCGCCTCGGCGATCGGCGGCTACCTGTTCTACGCCCAGCACAACTTCCCGGACATGAAGATCCGCGGCCGTTCCGCTTGGGACTACGTCGACGCGGCGATGTGTTCGTCCAGCTACATCCCGATGAACCCGCTGATGGGATGGTTCATGGGCAATATCGGATACCACCACGTGCACCATCTCAATCACAAGATCCCGTTCTACAGGCTGCCGGTCGCGATGGCCCGTTTCGAAGAGATGCAGAATCCCGGGCGTACGACGCTATGGCCGTGGGATATCGCGCGCTGCCTGCGACTGAAGCTGTGGGACGTCGGGCGCGATCGTCTGATTACGCTCGCCGAGCACCGTCGCCACGATGCCGAAGTCGGTGTCACGGCATAAACCGAAAGAAAAATAACTGTTGATCCTTTCAAATGACTCACTACAATTTCCAGTGAAGACGTTTGACTGATCACATCAGTCCCGACAAACACCGGCAAGGAGTCTGAGAATGTGCCCGGCAGGTCCACGATGTACGCGTGGGGCGATGTGGCTCATCGTCCATGTTGCCCTACTTACCATTTAAAGCGCAGGAGATCGACATCGAGAGCGGTCTCGCCTCGATTCGCCGACAACTCGCAGCATGGGTCGTCCGGCTCCACGATGCGGTGGGACCGGCGGAGGTTGGTACGATCCTCGATCCGTCGGCACGCGTCGGCAGTTCGAAATCCTGAGGGGTCGACGAGCAGCGAGGTGCGACCATGATCAACGTGTCCATCGATTCGGCCCGATCCCTGTACGAGGTGGACGGGTTCTGCCTGTTTCCGGAGCCCGTGATTCCCGCGGATGTCGTCGAGCGCGCCGTCGACGGGATGGATGCGATTCGACGGGGCGAGTACGACACGGACACGCCGCCGCAGGGATCACATTGGAAACCCGGTGATGACCCGGATGCGTTGTGTAAGATCGAATGCCCGCATCACGCAAGCCGGGCGATCATGGATCTCGTTCGGCACCCGGCGCTGGGTGATCTCGTCGGGGCCGTCACCGGGGCGGATTGGGTCCAGGTCTGGTGGGTGCAGCTTCTCTACAAGCCGCCGAGCGACGACAACCTCGCGAACATCGGCTGGCACGCCGACCGGCAGTACTGGAACGTGGCCTGGGACATCAGCCGCAGCGACCTCTTTACGGCATGGATCGCGCTTTCGGATGTCACGTCGGATAGCGGGCCGATGCGTTTCGTGCCGGGTACGCACAAGGTCGACTTCGGCGATGCCGGGGATTTCTGGGGACAGGATCTGGATGCCCTCCGTGACACGATCCCGATGCCCGACGGGATGTCCTGGCGCGAGGTCGAGGCGGTCCTGCGACCCGGCGGCGTAAGCATTCACGACATGCGCACGCTCCACGGTAGCGGCCCGAACCGTACGAGCGGCCCGCGCCGCAGCTTCGCGATTCACATGCGGACCAACCGGTCAGAGACCAACGAGGAATCGAACCTCACGCGGTTCATCGACGACGAGGTGAAGGCGCCGATCATCTACAGGAAGTAGCCGAAGTGGCCACACTTCGGATGATGTCTTCAACCGTCTCCAAGGTCGATTCTCACCTCCGTCACTCGCGGCGTGCGCAGGCTCTTTTCGGCGCCCAGCGCCAGGCGATACTGAAGCCATCGGCCTCTCGCGGCACCGTCCGGAATCGCGTCGCCGCGTTCATAGCGACTGCCGGGGCCGCCTGGTCCCGCCCATTCGGCTTTATCCAGTTGCTCCCTTGAATCGGCCGTGCGCAATTGCGCGTTCACCCAGGAACGCGGCGGAATGCCCGCTTCCCACGAGATGCGCGTCGGCAGTGCGCCTTGCGGAATCTCGAACGGCTCGCTGACGTAGTGCTCCTCGGGTCCGCGGTCGAGAATATTGCCGGTCTCGATGCAGGTCATCCCGTGCGGACCGGAGGTCGGCAGGCGGGTGATGCGCCGGTCGTCGAAGCCTTCAGGTCCGTTCCACCAGACGGCCGAATGACCGACGTGGTCGCCGTAGACCTTGTGATAGGCGACGGCGAGATCGACGCAGCCGCTGTCATTGAGATCGGCGGCCACGCAACCCGACGCCGAATGCATGAAGAGCCTTTGCCGGTCCGCTGCGGAGAAGCCGCGATCCTTCCGGTTCCAGTAGATGTACGAGTCGATGTCGCGCTCGCCGATACCGTGATAGGAGCAGACGAACAGGTCGAGCAGCCCGTCGCCGTTGAAGTCGGCGAGCGTCATCGCGTTCGCGCCGCGAGCCGGCAGCAGCGTTCGCCGATCCTCGCGCAACCCGTCCGGGCCGTTCCAGTAAATGCAGACGAACGTGTCCTGAGGCTCCGCCTCGCTCGGCATGTGGCCGGCGATCACGAGATCGAGGTAGCCGTTGCCGTTGAGATCGGCGGCCCGTGCCGAGGCTGCGTGAAACACGGAAAGCGCCTGGCATCGGTCCATGCTGAAACCGTCCGGGCCGCCCCAGAGGATGAAGCTTCGATCGGCGGAAATCTGCGGCACGACCAGGTCGAGCCAGCCGTCATGGTTCAGGTCGACCAGGTAGATCCAGCGCGGATCGTCGTAGACGACACCGTCGTATTCCATCCGCAGGCGCACCGGATCGCCGTATCCCTGCTCCGATCCGTAGAAGATCAGCAGCTCGTTCATCGAGAAACCGCAAAAAACCAAGTCGATATAACCGTCACGATCGAGATCGGCACAGGCGACGCCATGCGCTCGTGTCGTGGGCAGCGTCACCCGGGCGTCGGGCTTGAATCCCTCCTCGCTGCCGAAGTAGACGAACGAGCCGGGATCGCGGCTGGGCGCATTCTCGGCGCAGTTGGCGAGCACGATGTCGACGTAGCCGTCGTCGTTCACGTCGCAGCAGAGTGCTTCACCGGCGCCGAAACCGGGGAGGCCGGAGCATTCCTGCGCCGAGTATCCTTCCGGCCCCCCGTGATAGATCGCGATGTCGACGTCGCCGCAGACGCGCCGGGCGAAGTGGTTGATGATGACGACCTGGGGGTCAGGACGGTTCGCGGTGCGAACGATGAAGACCCGGCGCGCGTCTTCGGATGCGAGGGACGTCCGTGTCGTGACCTTCCGATCGGTGCCCATGCGCAGGACAAGGGACTCCGTGGAGAACATGTCGAGCGTCTTGCTCTGGCAGATGACGATCTCGTCGCGGCCGTCGCCGTCAAGGTCGGCCAGCGCCACGTCGCAGGCCCGATGGGTGGCGAGCGGCGTGCGATGCTGCGCTTCGTATCCGTCGGGTCCGCCCCAGTAGATCCATGAGTGCTCGTCGCCATTGCGCTCGTCCCGGCAGGCGAACGCGAGGTCGGGACGGCCGTCGCCGTCAACGTCGCCCGAAGCTACCGAGAGGCTTCCGGCGCATTCGATGACGAGCGGCTCGCCGAATCGTCGCCCGCGCTCGACGGGCACGAAGTGGGCCGCATCCGCGCGGGCGACGTAGATGTGCGGCCGGTTGTCGATATGGATCACGCGAACGAGCGGCATCGCATCGTCTACATACTCGACGTACGCGTCGTCATCGTCCTCCGTGGCCGCGTCCGGATCGATCGCCACGGGAATGACGCTAGGCGCTGCCGCGTCGATGCCATCCGGCCCGCCCCAGTAAACGCGAACCTCGCCGGTGGGCGAGCGCACGATCAGTTCGTCGCACGCGTCGCCGTCGAGATCGGCAGCATCGATCTGGTCGGCTTCGATGTCGAGATCGACGAATCGCTTGGGCTCGTACCCGATAGTGTCTTGCGGAAAAAGGCGCACCTTCCCGTTGGACAGAAGGGCGATGTCGATCCTGCCGTTGCCATTGAAGTCGCCGGCCGCGGCGCTGGTGCAGCAGGGCGCGGGCAGTTCCTGCCGGTAGCGCTCGGTCAGCCCGTGCGGCCCGCCGAAGTAGACCGTGCTGTTCTGGTTGAACGTGATCCCGCCGTAGTGGTTGGCGATGACCAGGTCGTCATGACCGTCTCCGTTCAGGTCGGTTACGACGCCGGACAGAGCGCCTTCGGCGGGCAGGTCGATTCGAAGTCCCGGGTCGTCGAGCGGAGCCGGATAGAGAAAGGCGGGAGGCCGTTCCCAGTGGTCCTGGCTGTTGCAGAACACCAGGTCGAGGTAACCGTTGCGGTTCAGGTCGAACTGAAAGATACGCTGGAGCACGCCGGCGCGGGAGACGTACAGGTTCTGCCCGCCGTTGCCCATCGAGCCGCGGCTGAACGCCGCGTGGCCGGCCGTGACGATCGCACTGCCGTCGGTATTGGACACGGGCGTTTCGCGATTCGTCTCTGACATGAAGGCCTGTTCCGTCGTCCGTCGAGTGGCAGGGTCGATCGCCTTCTCCGTGGCCGCGGTGAGATGGTAGCGTGTCGGGCGTCCGGGATCAGCCGCGCGAGGTGTCGGAACTGAAACCGCGTCGATAGTGGACGTCGGCACGTCGGTTCCTGTCGGTCAGGGCGCCGAAGCGGGTGGCCGGGAGACGGCCGCATTCCGGGCACCGGTCGGCTCCGTCGGCGCGCAGTCCAAGCAGGCTGTAGCCGCAGCCAACGCAGCGCTTCACGATCAGGTGGTATCGGAGCACGCCTGGGCCACGGCCTTGCGCGCAACCAACGGAGTTCGGAAGCGACGGCGGGTTGAAGCAGGGCAGAAGGTTCCCGACCAGGCTGTCCTTCGCGCAGAAGCTCCAGGATCCACTGTCCCACTCGAAGATGTATCCCTCTTCGACGTCGAGGCACGCTCTGAAGGCGACCTCGGCCGACTCGCGACTTCTCTTCTTCGATGATTCCTCCTGCAGCTTGCGCCGGGTCCTCTGGTCGATGTGCCATTCAGTCGGAGACGGCGGGAGCGGGTTGGTGTCGCCGGCGAGCGTGTAAATGAGAATCGAGACCAGGACGATCATGCAGACGAGCAGAATGCCGGTGGCGATTTCGGATGCGACGGCTTCGCTCCCGAGGAAGTGTGAGGCAAACAAGAGGTGGGCGAGGGAGATGATGATGCCGACGACCGCGAGTCCTCCGACACAGATCAGGACGCTGCTCAGACGCTCGCGCGGCGGCGGGGTGAGAAACGGATCCGGAATCCGACCGGGGGAGATCGTGACCGTAACGATCCGGCTCAGATCCGCACGCGACCACGTCTCGATCCGCTTTACCTCGCCCGGAACGTCGCCGGCCACCAGCCGCCGCCCCAGTTCGCTGCGCGGGCTGCAGCAGTCCCATTCACCGTGCTGGTCCTGGTACAGGTACCCGGTACGGTGATTCGACTTGAGTCGCTGAATGGCGTCCGCTCGTGTGGACATGGTTCAGGGATCGCCGAGTGCCCCGTTGAATGATAGTCGCGTCCGGACGAGGCCGGACGAAAGCACGAAGGGCGGCTCCATCTCGTCGCGGGGTCGGTCGCGGTGGATGGAAGCCCTCCTGATCGCACCATGATGCACGCTCCTCAGGGCGATCATGCTCGATCGCTGCATCGAGATGGCGCGACGTGCCCGGCGCAGGTATCACCGAAGTTGGGCGACCTCAGCTGCTGCCGCGTCTGTTAGGCTCTGTCTCAGAACTCTGCCGCGGGCCCAAGACCGAGCGAATCGTCCGTTGGCCAGGAGGCCGAAGCAGGCGATGTCGCTGTGCATCGTCGATGGAGGCCGACGCCGCCAACGGGCGATGCAGCCGGTCGACGCCAGGCAGAGTCTTGAGACAGAGCCTAA
>NYZC01000187.1 GCA_002686995.1 Phycisphaeraceae bacterium
CATCCTTGCTCAGAAGCGTCGGGATCGGCCCGCCGCTCCAGGGGCTGCGCGACGTCATCCATGCGTTCGAGCAGCGGTTTCCCGACGTGAAGGTCCAGGTGGGGCAGGTCCCTTCCGTGCGCGAGTATCTGGTCACCCAACTCAGCAGCGGCGGCGCCCCGGACATCATCAACGTGAACGTGGAGGATGTGTGGGTGGACGTGCAGAAGGGTTGGTACGTTCCGCTGGACACCTTTCTGGAATCGCCCAACCCATTCGTGGTCGAGAAGAACGATGCCAGTCTTCCTGGTGCCCGCCAGTGGTGGGACATGTTCAAATATCAGGCCATCAGTCGAGGCAAGGCGGCGCCGAACGGCAAGAACTACTGCATCTCGCTCGATGTGGTCGAGACCGCGATCTTCTACAACAAGACGCTGTTCGATCGCCTGGGCGTGCGCCCCCCGAAGACGTGGGATCAGTTCCTGGTTCTGCTGCAGCGGATCGAGAGCGAGGGAAGGATCCCGCTGCTCATGAGCATGGACGCCTTCCGCGACTGGGCCTTCGATCTGTTTTTTGACCAGCTTTACTACGATCTGCTGCCCGGAATCGATCTGAAGAAAGACCCGACCCGGGAGGCTTACCTGCAAGGCTACCTCGACCCCGAGGAACTCGCCTTCCTGCACCGCAAAGGCTTCTTCACCCGACACGATCCGCGATTCGTCGAGATCTGGACGACCATGCGACAGTTGCGGCGATTCACGACCCGCAACATCGCGACCCCGGACCTGACGCGCGAGTTCGTCACCCAGCACGGGGCCATGCTCTGGAGCATCAGTCCCTTCACCTACCGCCTGTGGGCTGACCGCCAACTCGAATTCGAGTGGTCTGTCTTCTACCTGCCGCGATTCACCACGAACACATCACGCTACGCCAGCGGCGACCCGATGTGCGTCATCGGCGGCGTCGCGAGCCAGTTCGAGGTGACCAACTCCGCGGTATCCGACACGGACCCTTCATGGCCGATCGAGCAGCGACTGGTTCAATCCGAGCGTCTCCAGCGCGTCATCGCGCTGCTGCAGTTTCTCTGCATGCCGGAACACGCGGAAGCCGTGATCAACGAGTACCCGTGCTTTCTACCGAACATCGTGAGTGTCGACCCGCTGGACCAGCTCGAGCCCTTCTCCCGGATCCTCGAACGACGGTACACCACCACGAAATGGACGTTCTCCTTCGACCTGCGCTTTTCGGACATCCTTGATCGCATGCTGGG
The DNA here is from genome assembly GCA_002686995.1 of Phycisphaeraceae bacterium. Lineage (GTDB taxonomy): Bacteria > Planctomycetota > Phycisphaerae > Phycisphaerales > Phycisphaeraceae > NYZC01. The sequence goes on from NYZC01000187.1 coordinate 1,250, forward strand.
GCTCTATCTTGCCGACGGCATCGACCTGGACGGTTTTCTCGCCTGGCAGGAGAAGAACCTGACCGCGGCGTGCGAGAATCTCGTTCGGCGCAAGGCGCCCGACATGGATCAGATGGAAAAGACATGGCAGGCGCTGGCCCCGCAGCGCGCAGGCATGGTGGATCTTCCCGACTTGCCGTAGCCGTTGGCAGACATGAAGAGACGATCCCTTCCATCCACGTTCAGCTGCTACGCCATCATCCTGCCCTCTCTTGCCATGTTGCTCACGTTCGTCTACCTGCCCGTGGCCTGGGCGTTCTCCAAGTCGCTGTACGAGTTCGAGGTCGGCGGCGCCTCGCGTTTCGTGGGACTCGACCACTATGTCGAATACGTCACCACCGATCCCACCTTCGCGCCGTCGATGCTCAACATGCTGTTGCTGACGCTGTTCGCAGTGTGCGTTCGACTCACGTGTCCGCTGATCGTGGCCAAGCTGATCCACGTCCTGCCCGGTGAGCGATCGCGGCACGTGTATCGCATCGTCTTTCTGATTCCCATCGTCGTGCCTGGCGTCGCCGTGCAACTGATCTGGTCCGGTCTGATCTATTCGGATACGGGTCTGCTCAATGAATCGCTGCGGGCCTGGGGACTGGACCATTGGACGCACGGCTGGCTCGCCGACCCTGACACCGCGTTGACGTGCATCATGATGATGGGCTTTCCCTTCGCCGGGGGATTCGAGGTGCTGGTCTACTACGCCGGCTTGTCATCCGTCCCATCCAGCGTCAACGAATCCGCCGCGCTGGAGGGGTGCCGGGGCGTTCGCAAGTTCTTCCTCATCGACGTCCCGCTCGTGATGAGCCAGCTGAAGCTCATCGTCATCCTGACGATCATCGGGGGCCTGCAGGGATTCGAAGCTCTGTTCGTCATGACCCGCGGCGGACCCGGATTCAGCACCACCGTGCCTGGCCTGTGGATGTATTTCAACGCGTTCAGCTTTCAACGCATGGGATACGCCTGCGCCGTCGGCGTCATCCTGTTCCTGATGATCCTGGCGCTGACGATCCTGAACCTTCGCTACTTCAAATCGACGGAGCAGCTGCAGGGTCATATGGCATGAGCCGCTCACGCGTGTTCGCAACCCATCTCGCGCTGATCCTCGTCGCGTCCCTGACATTGCTGCCCTTCGCGTTCGTGGTCAACAACGTGTTCCGGTCGAACACCGAGTTCTACCATCACTTCTTCTCGGCGCCCGAGTCGTTCAAGGGCCTGGTCGAACTGGCCCGCGCCTACCCCGCACCGGCGAGCACCGTGTTCGAAGTCGAGGACGTGGACGGCACGGCCAGGAAGGTTCCTGCCTCCGATGCGTTCCGACATCATCTGAAACGCGCTGCCCGCGGCCCCCAGCTGGCATGGGAGGTCCTGCGCGGGTACATGGTCAATTCGCTTGTCGTCTCCATCCTGACCGCGATCGGCGTCAGCGCCCTGGGATCGTCGACCGCGTACATCCTCGCCCGGCACCGTTTCATGGGGCGTCGGGCGATCTTTCTCGTCTTCCTGGCCACGATGATGTTTCCGGGCGTGCTGACGCTGGTTCCCAGCTTCCTCCTGGTCAAGAACCTCGGGCTGCTGAACACCTATTGGGCCATGATCCTGCCCTATGTGGCCGGTGGCCAGGTCTTCGCGATCTTCGTGTTCCGCAGTTTTTTCGCCGGGATTCCGGAGGAGCTGTTCGAGAGCGCCCGCATCGACGGCGCGGGGCACCTGGGGCTCTACCTGAACATCCTGCTGCCCCTCTCCAGGCCTGCGTTCTCCGTGGTGATCATCATGAGCGTCATCGGCACGTGGAACAATTTTCTCTGGCCATTCATCACCAACACCGACGGCAGCTATCACGTGATCGCCTCCGGCCTCTACGTGATGGCCACGTCCCCGCACGCGTCCAATTTCAGCACGATGTACGCCGCCTACGCCATCAGCAGCATCCCGCTGCTGATCCTGTTCGTCTACGCGACGCGTCCGTTCCTCGAGGGGATGACCCTGGGAGCGCTCAAGGCGTAATCGAACATGACAGATCGGGGCGACAGCCTGCATCTCATGGGAACGATGGGACCGAACTTCGGTCAGGTCAGCGTCCTGGCTCTCCTACCTGCCGGTTCCACGGATCGCGTTTGGGGACCGACCTGTCTCGATGATCTCAACGGCCGATCGGTAGCGTTCTCCCGCTACCGGCTCGCGAATCCTGCATTGGATCCGGTCGCCGTCGTTGAGTCCGTGTTCTCTGATCCTTGAAGGCGGCACGTAGATGTCTCTATGGCCGACCGGATATGGTTCCTGATCCGTTGCACTTCCAGGTGAGTATCCGAGCGCTTCGGCGCTGAGGCGAATGAAACCGAAACCGTCTGGATGAAGCTCCAGTCTTCCGCTCTCGACGTCGCCTGAAGGGCGCTCGTGGTCCGATCCTGTATCGTTCATTTGAGACCTCGATTCCTGGTGCCGGCGTCGGTGGCGGTTCCGCCGCCAGACGGGTCGTGGCGGACGGTCAGCCGTGGCGTTCCGACCCCTGGCCTGCCCCGTCCTCGAGCCACCGGCACTCGTCCTCCGTCAGCTCGAAATCGAACGCCTGCAGCGCGGTCCACAGTTCACGCGGCCGACGCGCGCCGAAAAGTGGGAACGTGGGGAACGGCTGCTGCAGCACCCAGCGTAGTGCTACCGCCACGGTGTCGACGGCTTTCTTTTCTGCGAGTTCGCGCACGCGGGCGCTTCGCGCGTCGTTCGCTTCCGAGCCGTAGGCGCTGCGCGTGCCGGAGTGGATGGTGCTCGCGGTGAAGAAGGCGTGGGCCGTGCTCGACCAGCAGAACAGCGGCAACTGCTCGTCGGCCAGCCATTGTCGGTAGGCCGACGTATTGGCGCTCAGGCACAGCAGCGGAGGAAACGGGTTGGCGACCATCCCGGCCAGGCTGAACTGGTTGCTCAGCATCGAGAAGAACGACCTGCCGTTCGTCTCGGCGTAGGACTTCGCGGCCTGCATTCGCTCCAGGGACCAGTTCGACGCGCCGAACAGGGTCATGCGCCCGGCGTCGCGGAGTTCGTTGAGCACGTCCACCAGCTCGGATACGGGCACGTCCGGGTTGTCGCGGTGCATCATCCAGATGTCCACCCGGTCCATCTGCAGCCGCTCGAGGCCTTCGTTCAGCTCCCGGACGATGCCTTCTGGCGTGCCACCGCACGGAGGATTGCCGCCTTTCTCGATGATGACGACCTCGTCGCGCACGTCGCGGTTGCGGATCCACTGGCCGAGGTTGCGCTCGCAGGCGCCGACCGGCTCTCCGTAGTAGTGCGACGTGTCGAACGTATTGCCGCCCGCGGCGAAGTACTCGTCGAGGACCACGGTCGTGTGCGGCATCGTCCAGATGAAGTCGCAGCCCTGCACGAGGCGCGACACCGGCTTGTCGAGACCCGCGACGCGACCGGCTGGAATCGGCGCGTCGGCGCGTCGGGCCAGGGGCCGGCCGGTGATCGTGGAGCGCGCGGCTTGCGGCTTCTCGTGCTCGTACACCAGCCCGATCTCCGCTCGCCAGCGGTCGAGCGTCTCCATGTTGCCGATCGTGTCGTCCCAGCTCATGGCCGGCGCCTGGCGCTCCGCGATGTGATTCGCGACGGTATCGGCTTCGTACGTGTAGAGATCGTCGGGGCACTCGACCTCCATCGACAGGTCGCCGCGATCGTGGTGCTCCACCTCGATGCGCACGGGGTTCCGATCGAAACGCGAAGGAATCCACGGGTCGGCGAAGCGGATGCGCCCTTTCTGGCCGAAGATCTCGAGTGTCGCGACATTTATCATGTCCAGGCTCACGCCGCATGACACTTCCGCGAGCAGGTCGTCTTCGAAGCGCAGCACCGCGGCCGCGTATTCATCGACGCCGGTGGCGCAGAGGTGGCCCAACCCCTTCAGGTCGAGTGGATCCGCCCACGCGCGTCCCTGTGCCGCGCCGGCGATCAGCCGTGCCGCCGAAACCGGGTAGCAGCCGACGTCCAGGATGCCGCCGCCCGCAAGTTCGTTGGCATGGGTGCGCTCCCTGGGGTCGAACGGGGCGCCGTAGGAGAAGCTGGCCCGGACCAGGCCGATCTTTCCGATGATCCCCTCTGCGAGCAGGCGCCGCAGTGCTGCCATCTGCGGATGGCAGCGGTACATGAACGCCTCCATGAGGAACACGTCGTGCTTCTCGGCGTGATCGATGATCGCCTTCGCGTCGGCCGCATTGACCGCGATCGGCTTCTCCACCAGCAGGTGCTTGCCGGCCTCGGCGCCCTTGATCGCCCACTCCGCGTGCATCGGGTGCGGCGTGGCGATGTAGACCGCGTCGACGTCGGAGTCGTCCAGCAGTGCCTGGTAGCTGCCATAGCAACGCGGCGCGCCGTGCTTCTTCCCGAACGCGTCGGCCCGGGGCTGATCGCGGCTCGCGATGGCCAGCAGCTCGCCGGTGCTCGAATCGCGGAGCCCGTCCGCAAGCTCGACGGCGATGCGCCCGGCGCCGATGATGCCCCACTGGAGTTTCTGCGTCTCGCTCATGCTTTGATCCCAACGCGGGCTTCGCCCGCGAGTCGGAAAGTCGGAAGGTCGAAAGTCGAAAGAACCGGGCTCATCGGCGCACGTCAAGCGTCTGGTCTCGGGCCTGACGGTTCATTCTGTTAGAGGCTCTAAGAGCCCCTAACAGAATGCCTCTGGCTTCGACCGACGACAGCGGCGCCTGGCGGCGTCGTCCTGCATCGCCGGCCATGGAGGCAAGCTGCTTCGGACTCCTTGCCAAGCACCACTGTCGTCGGTCTCGGGCCTGACGATTCATTCTGTTAGAGGCTCTAAGTTTCGCCATGCCAGGTGCCGTCCGGATCGGCGCGGGCGAACGCATCGCGTATCTGCCGCACCGTGTCACGAGACAGCGGACCTTTTTCGGCAATGGCGAGGTTGGCCACGGCATGGTCGGGGTTGGTGGTGCCGATGATGGCGACCGGAGCGTTCGGCTGACTGAGGGTGAATCGCAGTGCAAGCTCGACCCATGCTTCGCGGATCGGGCCGTCGATGCCCAGTGCTGCCGGATCGAGCCGCATCTGCTCGAGTCTTCTGTGATATTCCGCCGTGTAGGTCTTGTATACGTCGATCTGCTCTTCAGGCGATTTCCATGCCGCCTCGGCGATGGGCCGCTTGGCCAGCACCGCGATGTCACGCTGTTCCGCCTCCGGCAGCACCAGGTCGATGTTGCGCTGGTCGGCAATGCTGATGGAAAGCTGCAGCACGGAGAGGCCTTCGAGCGTCGCCGCGTACGCGGCTGCCTCGTTGTCGCCGGAGTACCCGATGAATCGGACGAGCCCCGCCTGCTTTGCGTCCTGCAGTGCCGGCCATGCTTCATCACGCTCGAGCGTGGACTGGTCGCATGAGTGAAGCAGCATGACGTCGAGGTGGTCGGTTCGAAGTCTGCGCAGGGAACGCTCGATCGAGGCCCGAATCAGCGCCGCGGACCACTCTTCGCCGTCGCCGTCGTCGACGGCGTGGCCGCACTTGGAAACGATCACGTACTGGTCGCGCCGGTGAGCGATCGTGTCGCCGATCATGACTTCGGCGCCGGGATAGCACGCCGCGGTATCGATGAGATTGCACCCGGCATCGAGCAGGCGGTTCAGAATGTCACCGGTGCTCTGCGTTCCGCGATCCAGGTACGCGACTGGTGCCGAGCCGAATGCCACGGGCGATACCTGGAGACCCGTCCTGCCGAATCGTTGCCTGTTCATGCCCATAGCTTATCGACGCGGCGCGAGTGGCCGTACTTCAGGTAGCTCATATCGGGCGGGATTGTCTGATGTCAGTCACCGATTCGGATCACCGTTCGAGTCGGGGCGCCGGCCTGGCGGTTCTATACTAACAGCAGCAACGAGGAGACATTAGATATCAGAGCGAAGGAGAACCGGATGTCGCTGCGACGCTTCGCCGTTCTGGCGTTTATCGCGTCAGTGATTCTGCCATCCGCTTCGGCCAGGGCGCTGCAACCGATAAGTGATCGACGTTCCCATCGGGTCCGATATTCGATCGACGTGATGGCGTGACCTCGCCAATCGGTCGATGGAGTAGGGGGCGACGATCACGAGCAGGGATATCGATGTCCGTCCTCTTATCCATCTTCATCACCGCGCACCGCGAAGGGCTGATCGCTCACAAGACCATGCGGAGCCTGGAGCGAGCACTGCGACGGCTCGACGAGTCGTGCATCGACTACGAAGCGATCGTTCATATCGATGACGGTGACGAGGTCACCCGCGCATACTTCGAGCGTCAGTCCCTGTTCGCGACGACGGTCTTCGAGAACGCGTTCGGCGATATCGGCACGTCCCGCAATTTCTGTGTCGAGCAGGCGTCCGGTCGATACGTCGCGTTCATCGATGCGGACGACCTTGTCGGCGGAAACTGGCTCGTCGATGCCCTCGAGCACCTGGAGGAGCGGCCGAACGTCATCGCGCACGCCGAATATTCGGTCCTCTTCGGAGAGTCCTGCGTGGTCTGGCCGAAAGCGAATTCCGGGCCGATCGACGTCGAGCGCCTGATCGCGGTCTCGGACAATCGCTGGGATTCGGCCATCGTGGCGAGGCGCGAGCTTCTCGAGGACAACCCGTATTCCAGCAATGTCGGCGGGTTCGGCATGGAGGACTGGCACTTCAACTGCGAGACGCTGAGCCGGGGCATCGAGCACCACGTGGTGCCGGAGACCGCGCTGTTCGTTCGCAGAAAAGCCGAGTCGATGATGACCCGGCAGGCCGTGAACTTCCACACGGTGCAATACACACGAATGCTCGACTTCGTTGAGGTCGCCCGTCTGAACGCGGACGCACGGCACCATGCGGAATCGTGCGCTCCGGGCAGGGTTCGAAGGTCGATCGAATGGCTGACCCGACGCGGTGGCGAGCCGCACGAACCCGACCCGCGCGAGCGACGTCTGCCAGGATGGCTCTACGACCAATGGCTCGACATGCACGATCTGGACAAGGAGCTGTTTCCCCCGCGTGGGCGCGATGAATCGCCGCCGATCTATCGTTGCGACCAGGTCAGGCAGGCCGGTCTCGTCTACAAGGGCGTGGCGGACAGCCTGTCCGCTGCGCGGATCGATCACCTGGTCTTCGCTCCCTCGTGCTTCGACGGTGAAGGCGAACGCATCGCCGTTCGCGACGCCAACCGGATGGCGCGGAAACATCCGCGCCTTCGCGTGGCGGTCTTCACGACCGACGACGGCCGAGCGGCCCGGACCTGTGTGCCCGAGCGCACCGTGGACTACGTGGATTTCGGAGCGATGTGCGACGGCCTGTCCAAGGACGAGCAATTGCGCCTGCTGGCGCGCATCATCGTCCAGGCTCGCGTGAATCGCATCCAGGTCGTGAACTCGGCGCTGGCCAGCGCCTGGGTCGAAAGGCACAAGCAACTGATTCGGACGCTGGGGATCGAGGTGTACCCGTCGGCGATCCGCAGTGAATGGGACGAGACGGGCCGAGAGGGCGGATTCGTTCACGACCGTCTGCCGGCGATCATGGACGTGACGACACGGGTCCTCGCCGAAGATCAGGATCTCGCCGATCGGCTCATCTCGGAGTACGGGTATGAGCGCGATCGGTTCGTGGTGGACGACGGCTTTGCCGGTCAGCACCAGCCGGGCCCGATCAAGGTCCGATGACCCGCTACTCGTGACTCGTCATCGTCAACGAATAGAGCTTCGCATTGACGAGGAAGATCCGCACGCAGGCGTCGCGGTTTCGTTCCGTCGCACGACCTGTCCACGTCAGCGCCTGCTCCGGACCGTTGCCTGTCATCGCGACGCAGTCGTTGCGGCTGAAGCCGTCGATCACCTGTCCGTCCGGCGCGACAAGCTCGCCCTGAATGCGCCCACCTTCGGCGTCGGCGTTCAGCAGTATCCGGTGTGACGAGGCGCCGACGATCGGTCTGGTTACGACACAACCTTCTTCGGCCTCGGCATCCAGCGATACCCAGTGGTCCTCGGGCATTCTCGCCATCATCACGGTCCGGTGGATCGGGCGTCCCGTCTCTTTCAGCCTCCGGTGATCCCAGATGCTGTGGCGCTCGGGGCAGGCCGTGTAGAAGATCCATGTTTCTCCGTCGACGACGGGCGGCGATGACTGGGGCGCGAACAGCTCACCCGCATCCGGCGCTCCGGGGTCGCCGGTCGGCAGGATCGCCCGTCGGTCGGTCGGGCGATGCCACGTCCGTCCATCGCGGCTGTATGCCATCTGGATGTCGAGAATGCCCATGCGCGGGTCGCCGAAGTCCGCGGGCGGCTCGTGTCGCACTTCGTATCCCTCGGCTCCGGGCAGCGTGTAGTGCGTGTTGACCAGGCCCAGATGAAGGCCCTCGTAGCGAAACGGCGTCAGCGACTGGAGGTTGAACATCGACGGAGGATCGTGCTCGTCCGGGGCGACGAGTGCGCGCCCGCGGTCTTCCCAGTTCACGAGGTCGAAGCTCTCGTACATCGAGACGTCGCGCGGAAGGTTCGGCACGCGACGGGTGAACAGCACGTACTTTCGTCGCTCGGGCACGTAATAGAGCGTCATCCCGCCGTCGGCGACGCCGCGCAGCACGGGGTTGACGTGCGCGGGGCGTTCCCAGGTCAGTCCGTCGGCCGAGTACGCGAGGTTCAGCGGCACGTGAAACCGGCCCCAGACCATTTCCGGCGCGTCGATCATGAAGATCATCTTGTAGCGGCGGGCGACCGGGTCGCTCGGGTCGAAGACGATCGTCCAGCAGAAGTCGTTCATCGCGTCGAGCATGTAGTTGTTGCGGGTCGAGCCGTTGACCTCAACCCGGTTCAGCTCCGGGCGGTCCCAGTTGATGCCGTCACGGCTGGTGGCGTACGCCCAGCGACGGGCCGCCGAACCTCGCTCGATGCGCTCGATCACCGCGTACCACATTCGGAAGACGCGTTCAGACGCGTCGTAGAGCACGTTGACGTAGTTGACGTCCTCGCGGTCGTGATTCCACGGCGCGTCGGCGCGCATCACCGGTTCGGGATGCTTGACGGCCTGGTTGACCCTCCGACGCAGATTCCGCGTCTCGAGCAGGAACGTGTCATCGACCAGCAGGATTTTCTTGCGACGACCGACGCGCGGCTTGGACATGCTGTGGCTCGGCGGACCTGCGCCCCTTTCGGCGGCCGTCCTCGTGGTAGCGATGACCTGAGAACATCTTCACTACACTGACGTGAGGATCTTCTCAAGTCATCGCAAACCCGGTCAGCAGGCGAATCCGGATGCTCAGCCCCGAGCACAAGCTGTTCCGTGACAGCAACCGGCCGCGCATCGCCGCGATGGTGAGGCCGCTGCTGGAGGAAAGCTGAAACGGGGAGCCGGGCTCCCGCGAGGAGGTGTCACCGGGCCGGAATGTGCTCAAGAAGCGACGGTGCGGGCTGAAGCCCGCAACCTAACGCGGGCTTCGCCCGCAAGTCGGAAAGTCGGAAGTCGAAAGAACCTGACTCCGGCCGGCGCGGTGGGGCATCGACAGTTCCGCTTTCGACCTTCAGACCTTGGACCTTCGACTTCTCGCCATCGTGACGAGAAGTTACACCCGAAGAGTCTACGCGGCCGAGCCGCAACGTTCAGGAACCACGGATGAACACGGATGAACACGGATGAACACGGATGAACACGGATTTTTCGGACCGGACGCCTCACGGCGTCCGGAGGAGCAAGAACCGGTCTTGACCCCGGACGCCTCACGGCGTCCGAGTCCGAACTCCCGTCCGTGTTCATCCGTGGTTCTTCAACTTCTCGTCACCGTGACAAGAAGTGACGGCGGAAGAATCTATCGTGATGCCAGGTCCGGACAATGCGACACCCCCCCAACCCCCCCTTACGAAAGGGGGGGTTGCATGCCTTCCGCAGGGATGAATTGCGGTTATCTTTTGTGGCTCTTTGCAGGTTTTCGTGGCTCCCGTACGATGCCATTCAAATCGGAATGCATGCAATGAATCGATTCGCAACGTGGTTCGCCGCCGTGCTCGCGTTCCTGCTTCTGTTGGATCCGGCGCACGGCGTGCTGGTCATGTCCGGCCGATACCGCGTCCTGGTTGACGGATTCGAGACGGGCGCGCCGCAGCAGCCTCCCGTGGGTTGGACGACCGGCGGCAGATCGATGCAACTGATCGTCGAGCCCGGTGAAGGCGCGCCTGCCGCCCCCGAGGGCCGTCGATATCTGCAGATGAGCAACAACCCCGTGCCGACGGGCTTCGCTTATCGCCGGTTCGCTGCGATGCGCCGAGGGAACCTCCGATGCTCCTGGCGCATGTACATCGTCGAGGCCGGCGCGGAACAGGCGGGCGGCGCGTTCTACCTGCGCACGAGCGGGCCTGCGGAGGGACGCGCTGCCGTGTCGTGGAATCGTGCGACGCCCGGTCAGGCTTCGTACGCCCACGCCGGTTCCTGGCGGGACGCCGGAGTCCCGTTCAAGGTCGGCAGATGGCAGACGTGGACGATCGACTACAACTTCAACGACTCTGGTTCCGCGGACGACACGTACACGCTGACCGTCGACGGAGCCACCAGCACGGCGATCACGGCCGGCACGAACGGCCCGGACGACATCGGCGAGCTGCTGATCGAGCAGTCCGGCGCGCTGCACGACTTCTATGTCGACATGCCGGAGCCGCCGCCGATCGTCGCCCCGTCAAAGCCAAGCCGCCCGAAGCACTTCGGCCGGCAATGGGTGCGCCGCAATCCGTTCACGATCATGGGCCTCACCGCGCTGCGCAAGGAGTTCGACGCCGAGCAGTATCGTCGCGGCGGATTCGGGGCTGCGCTGGCATTCAAGAACAAGACCCACGTGTTCGAAGCGCTGACCAAGGCGAGGATCGACTACCACTATCGCGTGCAGCCGCTGCACAAGGGGCCCTTGACTGAAGAGGTCAAGGCGCAGGTCGCGCAGGTCATCGAACACTACCCCGGGGCGACTGGCATCTTCATGTACGACGAGCCCAAGTGGATGCACATGCCCGACGTAGCGAAGGGAAACGAGTGGGTCCGGGAAACCTGGCCGCACCTGCTGACGTACACCAACGCCAATCCGATCGGCGGCAACGCGGTCAAGTATTACGGCAAGGAACCGCCGGGCGGGACGTACACGTATCAGCAGTACATCGCGGACATCGTGGACCTGACGAGGTCCGACGTGCTTTGCTTCGACATCTATCCGTTCGCCAAGGGGCCCGTCGCCGGGCATAGCGGCTCCTACTTCCTCAATCTCGAGATCATCAGGGCCGAGGCGCTCAGGGCGGGGATTCCGTACTGGACGATCGTGCAGTCGTTCGAGGTGGAGCTCGAGCATCTGCGCCGGCGGCTGCCAAGCGAGTCGGACCTGCGGATGCAGGTCTTTTCCTCGCTGGCCTACGGTTTCACCGGGATCATGTACTTCTGCTACGACCACGTCTTCGAGCGCGGGCTCACCGATCCGGGCGGCGCGCCCAATCGCCTCTACTACGCGGCGCAACACGTCAACACCGAGATTGCGAACGTCGGCCAGGCCCTTCGATTCCTGACGAGCCGACACGTCCTGCACGTTCGCGGATCGCACGTCGAGAACGGGCGCACCGTGTCGCACGACGCCGAAGCGGCCACCAGGGTGGTCGAGCCGGAGGTGGCCCGGGACTGGTCGATCCGAAGCGTCACGATCGGCGAGCAGGCGCCGGGGCGCGACGCGCTGCTCGGCCTCTTCGAGGATGACGACGGCAACCGTTACTTCATGCTCGTCAATCTCTGGCACAGCCTCGCGGCGTCACCGGCGCAGGACAAGGTCACCTTCACCGTCGAGCTTGACACGTCGATCACCCGGATCACGCGCCTGTCTCGCGAAACCGGTCGGCCCGAAGTGCTCTCCGTGCCGGACAGCGTCCTGACGCTGACGCTCCCGGGAGGGACGGGCGACCTGTTTGCCGTGGAGGAGGACACCTTTCCGGGGCTGGGCCGGGGGCGGGATTCAAATTGAATTAAGCTATTAGTCAGTAAGCCAATCGTTATTTGTCGATTCGGACTCAGCTTCCGACACGAGTCCGCTCAGCCGCGAATGTCCTCATATGGATCCTCGGCCAGGCAGGCCGGGACGGGTTCCGTCGGCTCGCCGAGCTGTTCGCGGGCCGCGCGCCAGAGGTTCGTGCGGCGATGACGGCAGTGGTGACGCTCCCACGGCGTGTTCTGCAGCAGGTCGAGACCGGCGCGCGGGCTGCCGCTGTCGATTTCGATGGAGGCACGTACTTCGAGCTTGCGCGCGTCGTCATCGGGCCAGGCGGTGAGCAGCGCGCGGCGCTCGTCGGTGCGTCCGAGTTCCTGCAGGCGCGCATCGGACTCCTCGAGCAAGGTGCCGTCGCGGAGCGTGCGGGCGGCTGCCATCAGCCTGGCAAGAGCCGCTTGCTCATTCATTCCCAGATGTAGATCGATGCGCGAGACCAGCGCGGCAGCGATTTCGGACGGGGTTCCCGGGCGCCCCCAGCCTTCGACGCGATCATCGCCACCCGCGATGCGTTCCAGGATCGATCGCGCCACGTCCCGGTTCTCCGTGGCACAGGCATGGACGCCGCGCATGAACGACCAGAGGTGACGGGATGGGCGCTGCGTCTGCGCCCATTCGAGCGCCTGCGCGATGTCGGCGTATCCGGTCGGCGGCCATCCGGCATCCGCGTCACCGATCTCGCGTGCCAGGTCGTCCAGTCGTGCGGCGCCATCGGCGCGCCATGCATCGACGAGGTGACGCCAGACTCGCCCGGTGGCGTGCTTGTCGAGGGCAGGCAGCATGCGCGGCGCGTCCTTCACGCTGCCGAGCGCCGAGGTGACCGATGCGAACGTCGGCCGTCGCGGCGCGTCGAGCTCCGCCCGGTCGTCGACCGGTTGCCAGATCTCGACGAACGCGAGGTCCTCACCGGGCCCGAGCGTGACGTATTCCTCCTGGAGACCGGGGACGCCGGACTGAATCTCGCAGCTCGTCCCGCCGTCGCGTGTCATCGAGATCGTCCAGTTGGAGGTGATGCCCGTGTGGCCGAAGCTCCACAGCTTCTTTCCCGGCAGGCGCGCAGGATCGGCAAGGTGCAGCAGACCCCACTGGCGCTCGTGGTGATAGATCCCGAACCAGTCGGCGGTCGAAGGATGGTGGAACGTGCCGATCATCCGGTCGTACTGCCGGTGGTACCGCAGGTCGATCCCGTGCATGACCGGCCATGTACCGCGCTTCTCTTCACCGATGTGAGCGACCATCGGCTCGTCGGGAAACACGAACTCGGTGTCGCCCCCCGCGGGCTGGGCCGCGTTCGACCACCACTGGATCTTGCGACGCGTCACCGTGTCGTTCCATCCGCGCACGGCCACGACGACGCCGCGGTATCCGCGGTAGAGACGCACCTCGGCCCGCCACGACAGGCCCCACTGCCGGTCGCGTTCGCCGACGGCGACGCCGGCCATGCCGGCCTCATCATCGTGAACAAGCTCGTAGGCGACGGGGTCGGTGCCAGTGGGTGAGTGCGTGTAGGGAAAGTTGAGTTCGACGCCCAGCGACAGGAAGCTCCACCGTGGGGGAATGCGGACCGGGCGGACACATCGATTGTCGTGCAGGTACGCCGCGCCCGTGCGGCGATCCTCGATCTGGAAGATGCGACCGCCGAGATCCGGAATGACCGTCACCCGAAGCAGGTCGTTCTCGATCTCGACGGTCCGGTAGGTCCGCTGCGCGGGATGGCGCTCGTTTCTCAGCACGAGCTCATACGGATAGATCGTCTCGTCGTTGGGGTCGTTCGGATCGAACAGCGGCGGCATGCAGGATCGCGGCACGGTCCGGTAGGTGGGCAGCGCGATCTCGGATTCGCAAGCGTCGAGGATTTCGTCAGCCATCAGGACAATCTATCGGTTCGGGGGTAGCCGAAGTGACCGCACTTCGGAGATTGGCTCGGGATATCGAGTGGATCGTCTGAAATCTGGCGACTTCAGCTACGGATCCGGGGGCGGAGAGCGGCCTTGGGAATCGAGGGGAAGCTACGGTGCGGTCCTTGATTCTCCTCCCACGCACACATCGATGCCCAGCACGGTCGTTCCGACGTTCTCGCTGCGCAGCACGAACTCGTTGCGGCCGTCCTGGATCACGCCGTGCGGCAGCGGGAAGACCGCGATCCTGCTTCGGCGCGGTTTCGACTCCGGCCGGACCTTCCCGTCATGACCGTCGGGTCCCTTCTGAATCTCGTGCGCGTGCCCGATGGAGTGCATGCCGATGCGCAGCCACAGGTCTTCGGGCTCGTTCGCGCCATCGAAGAAGACGCGCGCCGTGACCTCGGCACCCTCGGGTTCCGCCGTCAGGACCATCTCGAAGCTTCGTGACTTGTCTTTGCCGATGTCGTCGGGCACCTGGCCGGGCAGATCCGTCTCGACGAGTTCGGCACCGCCGGTGATGAGATGGCGGCGAACGCTGCGGCGCAGTCGATCCGGATCGCGCAGTTCTGCGATCGTCGCGTAACACGGTTCGCGCGGCGGCTTCATGTTGAGCGGCGTGAAGAAGTTGAACAGGTTCACACCGTCGGCGCCGAGCCCGTAGTAACCGCTCGCGAAGCCGCGCATCAGTTCGGGGCTCAGTGCGAGGCTATCCGGCGGCAGACCGTCCCAGTGGCAGCCGCTGGCCATGCTGCCCGCGTACAGGGCGACGTCCGAGCCCACGAGGCTGCGAAAGTGGTCGATGGGCATCTCCCATCCACTGTTGATGAACTGGCTTACTGTCAGACCGTCCACCAGGCGCTCGCGACCCCAGGCCTCCACGTCGAAACCGAGCTGGCGCGCGGCGCCGGGGTTCGAGGCGACGCGGGGGATCAGCGCGATCCTTCGGTTGCCGGCATCGATCAGCGCACGTACTTCGCGCATGAACCCGTTCATGATCCCGCAGTGATCGTCGACATCGTCGCGATCGAAGTAGAAGGCGAAGCGCGTGAAATCCAGCTCGAGCACCTCGTGGTCGTAGTGCTCCACGAACTCGCGGATCAGCGTCATCGCGTGCTCGCGCACTTCGGGGTGGGCGTAGTCCAGGGCCTCCCGTGCGTATCCGCGCGGCTCGATGCACCGGGTGTGGTACTCCGGGTGGTCCTGGTAGAAACGGCTGCGCATATGCGACTTCGGACCCTCGCCGCCCCCGTGCATGTCATTCATACGCATCGTGATGCCGGGAATGATGCCGCGCTGACGACATCGCGTCATCGCCCGCTCGAGGTAGTCACACTCCGCGGAGAGCCGTTTCGTTTGTCTGATCCAGTGGATCCGGTTCTCGATCCGGCTCTCCGGCACGTCGACGAAAAAGGACATGTCGCCCTCTTCGAATCCGTCCCAGAACCTCTGCCACGTGCGGCTCGGAAAGCAAGTCGTCTGATCGTTGGCGCAGACCAGCAGCACATCCGCGCCGGCGTCGGCGACGTCGTCCACCATCCGGTCGACGTGCTCCGGGGTGACCGGTTCCTTCTGGAAGAAGATCGGTCCACTGTCGTAATTATAGATGATGCGATAGGGCGGCTTGGGCAACTGCGATTCCTTCATAGGGCGGGCGCGGAGCGACGGCTCTCCAACATAGCAGACTCGTCGTTGATGTCTGGAGATGGGAGTCGCCGAAGTGGCCACGCCAGCGATTCACTCCAGCCACGCGCGCACCTCGCAGATGCGCGCGTGATCCAGGTCGTTCATCTGGTCCACGCGGATGCGCTGGGCCGTCACGCGAACCGGCGCTTCAAGCACATGGCGGCAGCGGCGCTGGTGGTTGTCGGGAAGGTGCCATCCGGGAAGTCGCGTCGGATTCAGAACCTGGTTTATTCCGTCTATTCCGTTTATTTGTTATTGGTTATTTCAGATGATGGTAATCGATCAATTGCTGCCCGGGTTGTTTCGGTTCGAGGACACGTGCAATGTCTACGTGTTCGAGTGCGGGGACTGTTCAGTGGCCGTGGACTACGGGTCGGGCGCGTGGCGTTCGGCGCTGCGCGGGCTCGGGTTGCCGCCGTTGCGACATGTCTACCTGACGCACCACCACGTCGATCAGTGCGACGGACTGCGTCGAGGGGGACGTCGATCGTTCACGGTGCACGCGCCGCCGGGCGAGCGGAACGTGATTCACCCCGACGGTGTGCGCGCCGTTCGGCGATGGATCGGCAAGCTTGGCGTGCCAGGGAGCTACAGTCTCCTGGAGCGGGGCCTGGCCGGCGTGCGCTTCGACATGATCGGTTTCGACGACCATTTCGTGGGCACGCGACGTGTCCGGTTCGTCGAGACGCCGGGTCACGGCCGCGGCGCGACGTCGCTGGTGATCGATCATCATGGAAAGCAGGTGGTCTTTTGCGGCGACGCGGCGCACGCCGGCGCGACGGTGCACGAGCCGTACATGCTCGAATGGGATCACTGGACGGGCGACGGGGCCGTCGCGGCGTGGCGCGGGGTGGAACGAATCGAGGCGCTGGGCATCGACCTGCTGTGCCCCTCACACGGACCGGTCATCGCGGAACGGCCAGGAACGATGTTGCGTCGCCTGTCGCGCAAGCTGCTTGAGTTCATAGACGTCAAGGGCAATATCTGTCCCGGTGAGCCCGACCGCTACGTCGAACCGCAGTTCACCTCGTCCGGCGCGCGGCGGCTGGGCGATCATCTCTACCAGTTCGGCATCAACGGCTACCTGCTCGTTTCCGGATCCGGATCCGGATCCGGGGCCGCGCTGGTCATCGATCCCTACCTGTCCGACATGCCGAGGCTCGATGCGCTGCTCGCCGAGCTGGACGGTGTCCGGGTCACCGACGTGACCGCCACGCACTATCACATCGATCACATCGACGCGGCGCCGGTTTTGCAACGTCGCAAGGGAGTCACGCTTCATCTGCACCCGCGCGTCGCGGAGCCCGTGGCGCGCCTCGGAACGCACGATGTCCCGTGGCTGCCGCCCAGGGCGATTCGTCCTGACGCGATGCTGCCGTCGCGAGGCACCTGGAAGTGGAACGAGCACCGCCTGCGTGTGGCGCCGTTCGCGGGGCAGACGTGGTGGCACTGCTGCCTGATGACGGATGTCGACGGACGCCGCGTGCTGTTTGGCGGCGACAACTTCCAGCCGAACTCGCGCTGGAACGGCACGGGGGGATTCTGCGCGATGAATGGCTGCCGGTTCCGAGAAGGCTTCATCCGCAGCGCGCGACTCGTGCTGGACTGGAAGCCGGACCTGCTCGCGTGCGGGCACGGCACGTACTACCGTTTCGCGCCGTCGCATTTCCGTAAGATCATCCGCTGGGCCGAGCGTGCCGAGCGGGCGACGAAGGCGCTGTGTCCGACGGGAAGTCTGGAGCGGGACTACTACCTTCATCCGCGCTCGGCGTAGCCGAAGTGGTCACACATCGGACCACTCCAGCGTTCGCCATCCCGCGTCCTCCTTGGCATACTTGATCCCCATGAACGTGGTCATTCCCGTCGCCTTCCTGATACCGAACGGATCAATGGTTCTCCATTTGTCATCGCATTGTCGCTGACGGACCTTCCGATGGGGCGCTCGGATTTGCAGTTGGTCGTGCGCGACCCGGATGACACGATCATCGGCCGTGCGACCGTCCCGGTGGTCATACGAGCACGCGCCGAAGCGAATACGATTTGTCTGAACACCGAACCCTGACCCCTGAACGCATCTGACGACGATGACGAGCCCCATCAACCATCAATGGTTCCGCACTGCCGTGCTGCTCTTCGCCGCGCTGGCCGTGCTCATCGGGCGCTGCCGCGCGGAGGTCGGAACGGACACCGGCATTCTGATCGTCGAGCACGGAGCGCCGCGCGCGACGATCGTCGTGTCGCCCGAGGCGCCCGAGGTCGTCATGGAAGCGGTCATGGAACTGCGGGTGTACGTCCGAAAGATGTCCGGCGCGACGCTTCCGCTGTCGACCTCTGCGGACACCGAGGGCAATCTTCTCCTGGTCGGCCGGATGCCGGCCGTGGATGGGCTCGTGCCCGATCTCGACCGGACGGACCTGGGCGCCGACGGGTTCGTCATCCGGTCGTTTCCGGGTCGGCTGGTCATCACGGGCCGCAGCGACGGCTACAAGACGCGCCACGGGGATCATCCGCGCGTCGATTGCGGCACGCCGAACGCGGTCTACGCCTTTCTCGAATCGCTCGGTATCCGCTGGTACATGCCAGGTGAAGACGGCGAGCACGTGCCGTCCCGGACGACCATCCGAGTGCCTGTGACGAACGTGTCGCGCCGGCCCGACTTCGACGGGCGCTGGATCGGTTGGAGCACTGCGCGGTCGATGGGCGGGAAGGCTTACGAGGCCTTTCATACCTGGCTGGTGCGCAACCGGACCTACGGCAACGCGTTCCACAAGGGTCACAGCATGTCGCACCTGCTGCCGCGACAGCTGTTCGAGACGAACCCGGAGTATTTCGCGCTGGTGGACGGCCGTCGGCGCGGCGATGCGGCGGCCAACATCTGCACCAGCAGCCCGGAGGTTCGACGCGTCATCACCGAGAACCTCCTGACGCAGCTTTCGAACGGACGCAGCGGCCTGCGCGGCGGCGGCTGGCGCGCCTACCCGGTGGGGCACTACGACGCGTGGCTCTGGTGCCGATGCGACGTTTGCCGGGCGGAATACGGCGACCGGACGTTTACGTACGCGACGGCGGACGAATCGCGACCGGTCGGGATCGGCCACGGCGAGACCGCGCACCCGAACTACGCCAACGGCTCGCTGAGCCTCGTGAACGCCGTCGCTTCGGACATCGCGAAGAAATACCCCGATACGAGGATCACCTACTACGCGCTCTACAACATCCCGGGATTTCCGACGATTCCGGTTCGGCCCAACGTGCTGCCGGTCATGTGTCACCTGGCGCCGAACGATCCGCACTGGAGGAGCCAGGTGCTCGAATGGGAGAAGATCTCGAAGCACCTCTACTACTACACGTACATGGGATATCGCCTCGACTTTCCCAGGCTCGACATCGCCGAATCGATCAAGTGGTGCCACGAGCACAAGGGGATCGCGATGTACTTCGAGCACGACGCGCACACGCCCGTCAACTCGCTGGCGCTCTACCTTGCCGCGAAGGCGACGTGGGACACGGACGTCGACTCGAAGGAAATCCTCGCGGCGTTCTACGAGCACCAATACGGGAAGGCGGCGCCGATGATGCAGCGCTTCTTCGAGACCTTCGATCGGGCGACGCGCGGCGCCAACAGGAACTACGACTCGGCGTACGAGTACCCGAAGGCCATGGTTCGGGGCCTGACGGATTCGTTGAGCGGCTATCTATGGATCGGGCTGAAGCAGGCCGAGCAACCCGTGGTCCGGAGGCGAATCACGACGTTGTACAGCTACTGGCGCGCGACCGAACATCACGTCGCGGCGCAGCGTGCCTTGTCGAAATGGCAGAAGTTCAAGTCGAGGGTCAACGAGGAGGACGCACGGAAAGCGCTGAAGCGGGCGATCGACTACATCGATTCCGTGAAGGCGCAGTTCGGCATGAACGCGCGGATCGCGCTGCTCAGCAGCGAGGGTTACAACCCAACGCTGAAGGAGATGAATGCGTGGAGCCGAGCGCAGGATGAGGGCGGGGAGTGAGCCTGTTGCGCCTCCAGGACATGGTCAGATCGTTCGCGGTCGTGCTCTGCGCCCTGCCGGCCGGCGCCGCGGTCGCCGAATCCGATCCCGCGCCGAAGGCGTCCTCGGACATCATCTACCTGCGCGGGGCGTTCGGCGTGCGCACGCGCTTCGACCTCGGTCCCTATGCGCAGGCGCTGCGCCAGATTACGCGATCGTTTCGCGAGCGCTACCCGAACATCCATCCCGTCTCGGGCCGCGGTCTGAACCTGGCGACGGGGTCGACGGTTCGGAACTGGGACATCGGGCCGATGATGCGCATCGCCGGCGACGTGGCGCCGGACACGCTTTACGTCAATTTCCGCCGGTCAGGCAACTACATCCACAAGAAGCTGCTGTATCCGCTCGATCGATACATCGAGGAGCTTGCGGGCGTGACGGTGCCCGACGGCTCCGCCATGAGCAGCAGCGATTACGTGGCGGTGCTCCGCGAAGGCGATCATTTCACGCGCGTCGCGCAGAGCATCCCCGATCCCTGCTGGCCGGTCATTCACCGCCTCTGCCCGTATCGCGCCGAGTGTCCATATCGCGAGCAGTGGGGTCTTGCGCCGCTCGAGAAGCATCGGCACGTGTGGGCGTTTCCCGTGGCGCCGCTCGCCATCGCGATGCGCTACAACAAGGCGCTGTTCTCGGAGTACGGCATCGAGCAGCGGCCGCCGCGCGACTGGCCGGAGCTGATGCGCTGGGCGAAGATCCTGACTGATCCCACGAAGGGGCGCTTCGGTCTGGCCATTCCCGTCCAGGCGCTCGGCTGGTACTACACGATCTTCCTTTATTCGGCGGGTGGCCAGGCGCTCCACCATGACGGCGAGGAGAACTGGCACTGCGTGCTGGACAGCGACGAGGCGGTCGATGCGGCGTACTTCTTCGCCCGCCTTCGCCTGGAGAAGATCGAGCGCGACGGCCACGTCTACCGGGGCGTCATCGGCGCCTCATTCGACGGCCGAAGTTCCGGGCCGATCGAGTACGGCATGAACTTCATGCACATCCAGTACCTGGCCCTCGCGGCCGGCACCTACCAGAACTATGGATTCGGACCGGTGCCGGCCGGGCCGACCGGCGTGGTCCGCAGCCGATTCAACGCGCAGATGATGGGTATTTTTTCAGGGCTTGCGCACGACGAGCGGCGGCGCGACGCGACCTGGAAGTACATCACGTTCTGGGACGGCCCCGAGGCGCGGCGCATCCACGTCGAGAAGTACGTCGAGGCCGGACTCGGGCGCTACGTGCGCCCGCTCCTGCTGCGGCAATTCAACGAGGACGGGCGCTACGACAGCATCCTTCGTCGGATTCCGCCCGAGATCGACGCGGCGTACGCGGTCTTCGAGGACGGTGTGCCGCAGCCGTACGGGCGGAACTGCGAGCTTTTCTACAACGAGCTCAACAAGCCGCTCGGCGCGATCTGGCGCAGCGAGATCGTGCGCGACGCGATCGACCGTGACGAACCCGACGTCGGCAAAGCGGAGATCCGCCGCATCCTGAGCCGCGCGACCGACCGGATCAACCTGAAGATGCTCGGCAAGCTTCCGGAGCCCGTCCTGGCCCGTCGCAACCGTACGGCGTGGGTCGTGATCGTCGTCGTGGTGATCACGTTCGTGCTGGTGCTGCGGCGCGTCTTCCGCTATTTCACGCCGCCGCAGCAGATGGCGCGCGGCCTCTGGCAGTTCGGCCGGTACGGGCGGGCATACATCCTGATGGCGCCGGCGATCCTGTCGATCGCGCTCTGGATGTACTGGCCGCTCATGAAGGGCACGGTGATCGCGTTCCAGGACTACAGCGTGCTCGGCGAGAGCGAGTGGGTCGGCGCCGACAACTTCGCGGAGGTGCTTTACGACAGCGAGTTCTGGCACTCGCTCAAGGTGTCGCTGTATTACGGCCTGCTGTTCGTCGTCTTCGGGTTCGCGGCGCCGATCGCACTGGCGTTCCTGCTCCATGAAATACCGCGCGGGCGGATCCTGCTTCGCACGATCTACTACCTTCCGGCCGTCCTGGCGGGGGTGGTGGTCATATTCCTGTGGAAGAGCTTCTACGGCCCCGAGGGACTGCTCAACCAGGTGATCAACGCCGGGATTTGGGTCGCGAACCTGCTGCCCGGCGTCGACATGCCGCTCGTATTCGAGAACTGGCTCGAGAACGAACGGATGGTCCTGTTCTTCAGCCTGCTGCCGACGGTCTGGGCGGGGGCGGGACCCGGCTGCCTGATCTACCTGGCGGCGCTGAAGACGATCCCGGAAGAGCTCTACGAGGCGGCGGACGTGGACGGCGCCGGCATTCGGGACAAGGTCTTCGGCGTTGCGCTGCCGTCGATCCGGGCCCTCATCGTCATCAACTTCATCGGCGCGGTGATCGGCGCCATTCGCGGATCGGGCGGGTTCATGCTCGCGATGACGGGCGGTGGCCCCTACAGCGAAAGCGGGGGGGCGACGGAGGTCGTCGGCCTCAAGCTCTTCTATACGACGTTCGGTTACCTCAATTTCGGCGTCGGCGCGGCGATGGCCTGGGTGCTCGGCGCGATGCTGATCGGCTTCACGGTGCTCCAGCTGAAGCGCCTGAGCCGCATGGAGTTTCGCACGGCGACGACCGGCGATTGAGTTGGATATGACCTGCGCACCACGCCATGAACGTGATCCGCTACGGCAATAGATGCGTCTTCGTCGTGGCTGTTCATGGCCTTTCGTGGCGATGACGCCACGGTCAACCGGTTGCACCTGACATGCCCATCATCAGCCACATCGGCCGCAGGTCACCCAAAGTCGTCGTCGTCTTCACGGCGATGTACGCGCTACTCGCGGTCGGCGCGATCACGATGCTCTATCCGCTGCTGCTGATGATCTCGGGGTCGATGAAGAGCGAAACCGACTTCTACCGGATCACGCCGATTCCGCGTTATCTCTGGGATGACGACGTGCTCTGGCAGAAGTACGTCGAGGCCAAGTACGGGACGATCGGCCAGGCGGAGACCGCGTATCGTCGCCCGATCGGAAGCTGGCGCCGGCTCGAGCCGCCACCACCCGCGGCGCTCGCGGATCCGCGCGTCGACGACTTCGAGGCGTATCGTGAGCGCGAGCCGTGGCCGCGGCATTTCTTCAGCCTCGGGCACACGCAGCATCGCGGCCTGCTCGCGAAGAACGCCCGCGCTTTTCGACGGTTCGTGCGCGACCAGTACGACGACGACATCACCGCGTACTCGCACGAGGTCGGCATCGACTACGACGCGTGGTACCAGGTGGAGCTTCCGATCGCGAACTTCGGCGAGCGCACCTTCAAGTTCCAGGAGACGCAGAACTACAACCTGTACTACGACCTCAAGGGCCGTGCGCCCGTCGCCGATCGCGTGGTCATCGACGTCGACGGCCTGTACTGGGCCAACTTCGTCCGACTGCTCTGGGCGGACGTCGCGCAGTACAACGCCGAGCACGGCACCGATCATGCCGACCTGCGCGACGTGCTGCTCGCGACGCGGCCGCCGCCGGACGGGCGCAGCCGCGACGATTGGGAGCAGTTCGTCCGCGACGATCTCAACCTGGCGTTCATTCGCGTCGACCGATCGGCGACGGCGCGTTTTCGGGAGTTCGTGCGCGGTCGCTTTGACGGCAGCATCGACGAGCTGAATCACCACTGGGGGACGGACCATTCCGGCTTCGGGGAGATCCTGCTGCCCGACGAGCTTTCGTCGCGCGG
This sequence comes from Phycisphaeraceae bacterium, assembly GCA_002686995.1. Lineage (GTDB taxonomy): Bacteria > Planctomycetota > Phycisphaerae > Phycisphaerales > Phycisphaeraceae > NYZC01. The sequence goes on from NYZC01000187.1 coordinate 24,586, forward strand.
TCGCATGCGAACGGACCTCGTGGAGTTCATCCGTTCGCGACCGGCATGTCCGCTCGAGATGCTTTCGACCCACGGGCCCCGGCAGGCGCTCGAGCGATTCGTGGCCGATCGTCGAGGCGTGCCCGTCGACCAGATCGGCGCGCTGAGCATGCCCGTCGAGGCGCTCGACTACCGCGACTTCCAGCGCCAGACGGGCGCGCTGCGGTGGGAGTTCGCCACGCGCAACTACATCGCGGTGCTGCAGTACATCCTGATGCACAGCAACGGCATCCGGAACACGATCATCTTCTGTGCGCTGATGGTGCTCACGCAACTGATCGTCAACCCGCTCGCCGCTTACGCGCTGAGCCGTTACCGTCCGCCCAGCACCTACCAGATCCTGCTGTTCTGCATGTGCACCATGGCCTTTCCGGGTGAGTTGACGATGATTCCCGGGTTCCTGCTGCTGAAGCGCTTCCCGCTCGTGCCGCTGGCGGTCGCCGTCGTCGCCACGGTCGGCGCGGCGTACGTGATCCGTCGCGCCTTGCCGAAGTGGTCCGACGGCCTGGTCGGCGTGACGGCCGCGCTCGCCGGCCTCGCCGCGGGGTTCTGGGCGGTGCCGGTGTCGCTCGAACGGCTGGGCGCATCGGTCACGTCGGTCAGCCTGCTGAACACCTTCTGGGCGCTGATTCTCCCGGGCGCCGCGAGCGGTTTCAGCATCTTCCTGCTCAAGGGTTTCTTCGACTCGCTGCCGCAGGAGCTCTACGAGGCCGCCGAGCTGGACGGCGCGGGCGAGTGGACGAAGTTCTGGACGATCACGATGAGCCTGAGCAAGCCGATTCTCGCCGTGCTGGCTCTCGGCGCGTTCACGGCTGCGTACAGCGAGTTCATGATGGCGCTCGTGATCATTCCCGACCCGGAGATGTGGACGATCATGATCTGGCTCTACCAGCTTCAGAGCCATTCGCACCCTTCGCTGGTCTACGCGAGCCTCGTCGTCGCCGCGATCCCGACGATGCTGATCTTTCTGTTTTGCCAGAAGATCATCATGCGGGGGATCGTGGTGCCGGTGGAACGGTGAAAGAGAACCACGGATGAACACGGATGAACACGGATGGACACGGATGGACACGGATTAGTCGGAGGGATCAGAGAAACCGGATTCATGGGTCCCCGTGCTCCGGGAAATCGACTCGGTACCGCGCAACCAGCTCCGAAACATCAGCCGGCATCACGTAGATTCGCCCCCTCGTCTTCTTGCGCTCACCGGGCTGCAGCCCGTCGATGCGAAAGTCAGCGTGCAGGCACGCGATGATGCCCTGGAACAGATCCTGGTACGGCTGCCATGCGATCGCGAGCAGGTGCTGCTCATCCTTCGAGAAGCATCCGATCAGGCCGTGGCTGGGGACCAGCTCGCTCAGCGGGTGCGACTCGACGTCGGCGGGATCGACGTGCGACGGGCACCAGACCTGGCCGGGCGTCTCGACGGCTTCGGTCGCCCACGGCGTCATGGGCAGGCGCGTCAGTGACCCGTTCAGAAAGATGAAGCACTTGTCGAGGTAATCATGCCGGTCACGTCCGGTGAAGTCGTCGACGATGACGCAGGGCGCGCCCCAGGCGACATCGGAAGCTCGGTCGGTCGGATTCACCGCCTCGGATCGGAAGTCGACGTAATCGTTGCCGACGGTGACGCGATGCACGACGACGACGCCGTCTTCGAGCTCACAGCGCAGGTCGAGCCGGCTTCCGTCGTCGGCTGCCTCGACGAGGCGCGTCGTATGCGGAATGACGCCGCCGGGGTAGTTCGTTCTCGAACCCGGCCGCATGTAGAGCTCGACGTACCACACTCGAACCCGCGCAGACGGATGGTCGCAGTCGATCACGACGTATCCGTTGCGTTCGGCCGGTTGCCATGACAGTCGCATTACACCGCTCGCGAGGAGAAACGGGGTCAGACCCACAGTCAGTCACTGGCCATCAGTCTGACCGGCTTCGGGATGCCGGCGGCGTAGAGCTTCTTGACGACGCGGATGCGCAGGTTCGCGCTGCGGCCCGGGTGCAGCAGCGACGTCACCTCGACCGCCTTCGGCTTGTCCCACGGGTCGGCGGGCAGCTTGCCTGCGGACTTCCCGTCGATCCAGACCTCGGCTGCGCCGTCCAGTGCTTCGAACAGCAGCCAGAGTCGACCGTCCGTCGACGCGGGCGCCTCGAACGTCGTCGCGTACCAGGCGACACCGTGGAACTTGACACCCTGGTCGGTCCAGTACGCGTCGACGCGTATGTTCTGCCACGGATCGGCGGACGTGTCGGCATCATCGTGCCAGCCGCCGGCCATACCCTCGTCCTTCGGATCGATCCGAAAACGCCACACGATGGGTAGCGCGAGCAACTCCCTCCCGTTGATCGCCTCGAACGGCGGACGGTATGAGCCGCGCAGCTTGTCCTCCCAGGGCCCGCTCATGGTGACAGGCAGCGGCTCGTCGATCCGCCTGTGCAGCGAAAGCGTCCTGTCGCACAGGTCCAGGTACTTCCGGAACAGGTCGGGATCCGCCTGAAGCTCATCGTTCGCGGCCATTCGGGTGAGCCTCAGGTTGTTCACGGCCACGCGCATCATCGCGACGTGCTTGATCGCGTCGGGCGTCCGGGCCTGCGTCGCGGCGGTCTCGAGTATGCCGTCGACCTGATTGATGTGCTCTTCGTCGAGATCGCGCACCCAGCTTCCCCAGATGGCGTGATCTGGAAGCCGCATGATGTGCTCTTCGAGCGTGTCGTGGAAGCGCACCATGGTCTCGGCGGCCGCGCCGTACATGAAGCCGCAGAACTCGTCGACCATCGCGTCGATGTCGGCGTCGGCGTCCCACAGCAGCCGCGCCTTGATGTAGTGCGCCAACCCCGAGCCGGCCGGCGTGCCCTGCGTCTCGCCCGACCAGCCACTGACGCCGAGGCGCAGACAGTGCGCGACGTAGTCGCCGTAGCGTCGGACGAAACCGCTCGGCACGTTGGCGTGTCCGCCCTGCGTTGGGTAGTCGTAGACGACGACCGGGTTGCCGCGGCTGCGCCACTCGGTGAGCCACTTCGTGAAATGGAGGTTGGACGGACACTGGGCGTCGTCGAGATCGTGGCGCAGGCAGATGCCGTCACCGTACGCATACTCGATGACGACGTTCGGCTCGAGCTTCCAGTCCGGCCGGCGCGGCGGCGAAATCGTCGAGCCGTATGCGTAGAAGCTGATCATCCGGTCCGGGCGCTTTGCGGCCACGAGACGCGCCACACGGTTGACGAAAGTGACGTAGCGGTCGCTCATCGGACCGGGGCCCTGCCTCGATCTGAGACCGTACGCGTCGTAGACGTCGTTGGTCCGCCAGGTGCTTCCGGGACCGTCCATCGCGAGGCAATCGTTGCATTCGCACCAGTAGCTCGGCTCGTCGTTGTGTCCGACCGAGAACACGGCGGCGTCGGGATGGTTGTCGAAATACTCGATGACGTGCCGCGCGGCCTCTTCGGCGACGGCCGGGTTGGAGAGGCAGGCCTGCGCGGGCCGTCCGTCCTTGTACTCAAACACGCGCCTGCCGTTCACCAGCGGGTACCACTCCGGATGCGCGGCGAACACCTCGGGGCGACGCGTGTGATCGCCCGAGGGGATGAGCGTGATGAGGGTGTGCCCGCGACGGAAGTGATAGCCGTGGCCAAGCTCGGGCGGGCACTTCGTCGCGGTCGTGTTCGACATCGTGTTGAGGCCGTTGTGGGCCGCCCACGGAAAGAAGTGCGCGTTCCAGACACCCGGGCTCGCAGCGATCGGATGCCAGCCGCGCTGCGGCGTGAATGACGGCGTGTGTCGCCTCGGCGCCCGCTGAAGATCGAGCCGTTCGCGCTTCGGCACCTGGGTGGCGCTCGAGATCGGCAGGTACCAGCGGCATCCCTGGTCGCGCAGAAACTCGTACGCGGCGAAGAGCGTGGCCTGCCGGCCCTGCCCGATGATCGCAATGTCGCCGGAGCCGTAGCCGATGTGGATCGTGTCGTGCGCCCAGTCGTCGGGATCGTGCGCGGCGAGGTTGTCCTTCGTTCTGCCGACCACGAGCGCCCGGCCGTCGGGTCGCTCGGCCCCCTCGGCGATGACCGGGAACCGGCTCCCGAGCATGCGCCCCAGGTGGTCGACGAGCTCGTTTGCAGCGTGGCGCTCGACCGGCTGCGGCGCGTCCGGGATGACGATGTGCGTCACCGGCGGCGATTGCGCGCAGGCGGTCAGCGAGATGCCGAGCAGTGCGATGGCGATGGCGCAGAGTTGCATGCGAGTGCCTCGGGATGGGTATTTGGTGCGCATCCGAAATGACAAATAACCATTGGCTTAATGGCTAATAGCTTAATTCTTCGTGCTGCCTCTCATCCACTGCTCGGTGAAGATGCTTCCTGCAACGTAGCAGTGGGGCCGGCCCGCCGGATCGCCCGGCTCGTTGCGCACGAGGCTATAGAACATGAAGATGCGGTCGTCGTCGAGCTGGATCAGGCCGGGGCCGCCGATGAAATCGTTGGCCGGCGCATCGTCGCGGATGATCATCTCTTCGGTCCAGGTCCGCCCTCCGTCATCGCTGAGCGCGCCGCGCATCCCGCCAGGCTCAAGACGGTACGCGTGCGCGCAGAAGATCGCGCCGCTGCGCAGGCAGATCGCGTGAAGCGGCGCGTTACACGTCATCGGCGTCGGCGCCGGCGTCGACCACGTCGCGCCGCGGTCCTCCGAGATACTGCAGTGGACCCAGTCGCCGCTGCGGATCAGCGCGACGACGCTGCCCGACGGATGCTGCACGAGCGACGTCTCGTTGAGCTCCACCGGCTGCGGTTCGCTGATGGGCACGACTTCGAAGCTGCAGCCCCGATCGATCGAGCGCATCATGTGAACATGGCTGCGACCGTGCGTCGCCGGAGCTGAGCCTTGCTCGGGCTGCGTGATGACGTAGCACGGCGCGAGAATCGTGTCGTCGGCGAGGACGAGACCGGAAGCGAAGCCGGTGCCAAAATGCTGGTGTCGTTCGTCGAGACGTTGAGCCTCGTGCTCATGCCAGTTTCTTCCGTTATCCGTCGAGACGCGACTGATCACGGACGAAGGGACGTTCATGGCCACGACGCCCTCGGGCAGCCAGCGCTGGCCGGGGCCGTCGCCGTACGGCGGGATCGGTCGGTCCCAGACGCGCACGCCGCGCTGCTTGAACTCGTCCGTCATTTGCTCCGGCCACAATTGCCACGTCAGCTCGCAGTCGTCGCGCCACACGTGACCGATGCCCAGGGCGTCGAGCCTCGCCTTCTGCTGCTTCCGTGTCAGCAGGCGCGTGTCCTCGATGAGCTGGACGAGCGTGCCGTCAGAAAGCCTCATCGGCATGTAGTGGTCCCAGTCAGGATCGACGTTCTCCCAGGCCAGGCAATCCCGCGAGCGCATCGCGACCTGCCGGTAGTGCTCGAAGTAGAAGTCGTCGTTGATGCACGAGGCGTCAGCGGAGTCGAACCGAATGGTGATCGCACCGTCCGGCTCTCTTCGGATACCGCCCGAAACCGGGAAGTTGTAGGTGAACGAGTTCCAGCCGGGCCGGTCGTAGAGAATCAAGTCCTGCTTCATTGGACACTCGAAGAGTCGAAGGTCTAAGGTCGAAGGTCGAAGGTCTAAGGTCGAAGGTCTAAGGTCGAAGGTCGAAGGTCTAAAGTCGAAGAGTCAAAGCGTTGACGCGCTGGTCGTTGGTGCATCGTCTATCTTCAGGATCCGGAGGTCGCCCGGTGGGACTTCGACGTCAAAAGCATATTGGCCGCCCTCTTCGCGCACGGTGAGTTCGCTGCCGTCGATCCAGTCCGTTACCAATGACGGTCGATGCTCTGACGTGATGCCGATGCGCTGATGGTGGCGCTCGTCGATCACTTCGTCCTCCGTCGGCACCTTGTACACGCCACGGTTGTTGATTACGGTCAGAAACCAGGCGGTTTCGATGCGGTTGACGACGTACTCGACGTCGCCGCTCACCTGGAAGGGCAGCAGGCCGGAGGTCAACCAGGCGAGCATGTGTGGCAGGAAGCAGACGCCGTTGAGGTTGTCCTGGACGAGGAACGGCACGGTGGTCAGGACGACGGCGCCGTTGCCGACGCGGTGGTGCGTGACGAGCGGAAGACTGTCCGGGGTGTCGAATACGACCTTCGCGCCGTTCGGCTCCACGACTCGTGCCGAGAACGCACCGGCGTGCAGGATCTCGCCCGTTTCGACGCAACGCGCTTCGTGAGCAGGTTCGTTGCGCTCCGTCACCGTGGCACCGAGCAACTCCACCGGAAAAGCCTCTCCAAGCTGAGCGACGTTGATGACCAGGGTGCCGCCGCTGCGAACGTAACGGTCGAGGCGTTCGGTCAGCCCATCGTTCATGTCGACGGCGACGTCGCCGATGGTCATGAGCATGGGGTAGGCGTCCAGGTGCTCCTGCGTCGCCGTCGAAAGCATGATGTCGAAGATGTCGCCGTACGGCGTCGGCGACAGCAGGTGCCATTCGTTGAACGGCTCGAACTGGTGGGGATAGATCACCTGGAACAGCGCTTCCTTCATGTGGTCGCTCGCATCAAGCGGTACCGACCCCCACGAAAGCTGCGGGCAGATGTCGGGCAGGATCGGGTGGCCGTTCCAGCCGTGCATGCGGTCGAGCACGATGCCGAACGGCGTGCAGCAGGTGCCGCGATCGGGATGCGTCGCGGCGAACGCGAAGAAGTCGTCGGCGACCTCGCCCATCGGTGACAGCGCGGTCCGGCCGTCAGGGGTCATGTCGGTTTCGTATCCCGGCGACTCGTTCTTGAGCGAAGCCGTGCCCCACATGTAGGTCAGGTAGAGCATGCGCTTGTACCAGGAGATCGAGCTTCCTCCGGTCGGCGACTTCTGCGTGTCGAACGGGTGGCGGTTGACGAGGTAGTGATTCTGAATCCAGTTGTGCGTGTCGTGGGCGCCGGGAGCGATATAGGAATGCCAGGTCCTGTCGTACTGCCTTGCCGCGCCCCGCGCGAAGAGGATGTTGAGCTGCACTTCCGGCGCCACCCCCGGTTCGTCCATGAAGCCGACGCCTCCGCCCCATTCGCCGGCGTAATGGTCGTAGTGCCAAGTCGCGCACATCGGCAGGATGTTGTCGTAGCGCGTGGCAGCGCGTTCACGGTACCACTGCTCCGCACGCGCGTAGCCTTCGGCGCGCGTTACAGCGGCTGGAAGCTCGGTCGACCAGAACACGTAGCAGTCCGACCACTCGGTCGATGAGAAGCCGAGAAAGAGGTCGGCGGCCTCTCGCTGGATGCGCTCGTGAATCTCGGGTGTGATTTCCGGATTGGCGGCGCCTTCATCCTCCATCGAATCCTCGGTGAAGCGCGAGTGGATGCTGAATGGCAGTCCGGCTTCGATCATGCTGCTGACCGTCGCGGGATCGGAGTTGAAGGCGTCGCCGCCCAGGCCGACGAGGTGCGGCGCGAACATGAGACCCAGCTCGCGCGCCCGGGCGAACGGTGGGTCGACATCCGAGCAGATGTAATGGGCGCCCAGCGTGGGGCGCGGGGCCCATCGGGGGCTCGGGGAAGGCGGGCGGCGTCGCGGCAGGGGGGAGATCCGCGGGGTGACGGGACGGCCCGATGCCGGCTGCTCCGGGACGAGCAGCACGCGGTTCGTGGCGAGCAGCGCGCCGGATGCGTTCTCGATCTCGACGTCGTGAAGGCCGTAGTCGAGGTCGACGTCGCCTGCCAGGTATCCCCATTCGTGACCGGTGAATCGCTCGTCGGGCGCGCGCTCGACGATCGTCTGCGGTGCGCGTTTGCACGCCACGGGCCTGCCGTCAATGCGAACGACGTATTCGTCCGAGGCCGGCGGCTCGCCCACTCTCGACGACACGACGCGCGCGTGAACGCGATACCGCCCCGGCCGGCGCACGAACGCCTGCCAGCGCAGCAGGTCGCCCTGGTTGCGCAACGCGGCCAACACGTCGGCACCCCGCGCCGCGGTCATGCGCCCGTATCCGCCGAGGCTGTCGATGCTCTGATCGGGGCCGGTCGCGCCGTCGATCTTCTTTGCCGAGCGCGCCATCAGGAGCACTTCGCAGTCGATGATGAGCCGATCGTCCAGTTCGAACATGATTCGGCGGCTGCCCGGACCGGGCGCCGACGTCGGCGCGCCCGTGTCCTCTTCGAGGCGCGCGTCGACGAGGTCAACCAGCATTCGATCCCGCCCGCTGCCGGTGATTACAAGCTCGCGCGCACCGCGCAGGTCGACCTCGATCGGCACGGTTGCGCCGGCGTCGACCTGCCAGCGGCCGGCTTCGACGTCGTCGAGCCGGACGACGAGCTCCCAGGATTCCGGATCGGGTTCGGCGTCATCAACGCCGCCGATCGCACGGAAGGTCCGACACGGCCGCTCGATCGCGTACGTCAGCACGAACGGCGTGCCGGTGCCGATACCCTTTTCGAAGGTCTGGCCCCCGACGATGATCGGGCGCATCGGCCGGTGCTTCCCGTCGTCGGGCTCACCGCGCTCCGCAGCGCTGTGGTCGCACTGGTAGGTCGCAAGCCCGTAGGAGAACGTGCGTCGCTTGGCTTCGAGGAGCGTGGCGAGGCCGTTCGGGGAATAAGGGCGCAGATCCGAGAGATATGTCATGGGGCGAGCGTCCGGGCCGACGCGGCCCGGCTCGGCCGAGCCCATTAAATTCCTTGACTTAGCGCAGGTATGCTAGGATAATTTAGAGACTCAGGCTTCATTTGTTCTTCGAGGTGCGATACGCGATGCGTCCAATTCGTGAAATTCGTGGGTTCACGCTGATCGAGCTGCTGGTCGTGATATCGATCATCGCGCTGCTCGTTGCGCTGCTGCTGCCGGCGATCAAGCGGTCCAAGAGCACGGCACTGCGCCTGCAATGCCAGTCGAACCTGCATCAGATCGGCATCGCGACGATCGGATACGCCGGCGAGAACGAGGGGTGGACGACCGTGCTTCGGATGACCGGTGCGTGCGGACCCGGCGAGGACCACCGTTACGGATACGGGGCATGGTTCTACAGCCAGCCGTTGTCGCTGGGACTGCTGGTTTCCGAGGGCTTCATCGGCGAGGGCTCGGCGCACGTGCTGTTCTGCCCGGTTCAGACCAATCACAGTCACATCTATGACGGGATCATCGGGTGGAAGCCTTCCCCTGAAGTGCTCGCCTCCTATACCGGATCGCCGCCGCCGAGCGGGGGCGGATGGGGTTCTTCGGACTGGTACGTGGCGACCGGGTACTTCGCGCGGCAGTCACTGAACCTGGGCGAGCTTGCGACGCGGCGCGGCATCGCCGCCGACATGTGGTACGCGGGCCAGGCGATCGACGCGCACACCGATCCTCTCGGATCGAATGTCGTCTATTCCGATGCTTCGGTCGAATGGCTCGACGACCGTGATACCCAATGGCCCATGAACTTCTGGGGCTGGCCGGCGGGGTGCGACGACATCGCCGACGTCTGGAGACAGATCGACGAGAAGGGTTGAGTGGCGGCAGGCATGATGCAAAGTCGAAAAGGTTTCACCCTCATTGAACTGCTGGTGGTGATCTCCATCATCGCCCTGCTGATCGCGCTGCTTCTGCCGGCGATCAAGCGCTCCAAGACCATTGCGCTGCGCCTGCAGTGCCAGTCGAATCTGCACCAGATCGGCGTCGCGGTCAATAGCTATGCGGGCGAGAACGAGGGGTGGACGCCCGTTCTTCGTTGGGGCGGTTCCGAGGATTCCAGGTACGGTTACGGTGCCTGGTTCAACAATCGTCCGCTCGCCCTCGGCCTGCTCGCGGCCGGCGGTTATGTGGGCGAGGGTGAGGCGGCGAAGGTCTTCTACTGCCCGGTGCAGAAGGATCACAGCCACGTCTGGGATGGCGTCGTCGGCTGGGATCCCGATCCGGCGGTGATGGCCGCCTACACGGGCACCGCGCCGGCCAGCGGTGGCGGTTGGCGCTCCACGGACTGGTGGGTCTCCACCGGCTACTTCATGCGGCGATCTCAGAACCTCGGCGAGATGCAGTCCCGGCGCGCCATAGCCGGCGACATGTGGTATGCGGGCCATGGCTTCGATGCGCACAACGATCCGCTGGGCGCGAACATCGTGTTTACCGATTCGTCGGTGGTGTGGTTCGACGACAGCGAGGTCGGCTGGATCTCGCTCAGCGCGTCGACGATATCTCTGATCGACCAGGTGTGGGACTGGATCGACGAGGACGCCGGAGGGTTCTGAACCCACCCCGCCCGAACCAATTCAGCCACGGCGACCTGGCGTACCGCGCGGCGTAAGCCCGCGGGTCAGCGGCACATGGAGCAAGTTACGGTGTCGGCCTCATGCCACCGTGTCCGCGGTCCACCCGCCGGCTTACGCCGGCGGTACGCCATCAATGGTGGGAGTTGCACCCGATCACTCTCCTAACAAATCGGTCTCATTTTTCATTCCGGGTCTTGACCGACTTCATTTCCGCTGCTACGATTCCGCAAGTTCAGTTCCACGTTCTCAATACGTGGACCCTGGAGGGCGTGATTAAAGGTAGGAAGTCAACCAGATTTGGTATCTCAGGAAGGAATAAGAACTGAAGGTTGTCGGAATGTTTCCGCGGCCTTCGTTGTCGTTGAAAGAATTTTATCTCGTCTCTTAGAAAGGAGAGTCCAATGAGATTCAGCAGGTTCATGGTGGCAGCGCTGGTGGCTGTCGGGTTCGTCCTCTCGTTTGCCGCGTCCTCACAGGCCGTCATCACGGTCTGGGTGCCGTTCGACACGGACAAGGACGGCAAGGCCCCTGGGCAGCCCTTCCCGCACTTCTTCGACAATCCCGGTGCTTCGCGACCGCTCGGTCCCGGCCAGCCAGGCTTCGGTAATGCGTTGTCCGGCAGCGGCGGTGCCGCGAACTGGTGCGGTGACGGCACCTCGTGCTTCATGAATGACGGAAGCGTCACCGGCGCCGAGGGCACGATCGAGTTCTGGGTCAGCCCCAACTGGGACGGCACGAACCAGGGTGGCGGCGGCGTCGGCGGATCGGGTGCACGACAGGAATTCCTGCATATGGGCGGCACTTCGGTCGGCCCGACCGCGGGCGTGAACATCGGCATCTTCAACAACAACTTCCCCAACGACGGCGGTCAGCTTTTCGCCTCGGTCAAGGACACGGACAGCAGCAACAAGATCATCGAGAGCAACGACGCCTTCGGTCCGAACTTCACCGGCTCGACGCGGGACTGGACGATCGGCAGTTGGCACCATATCGCATTCACATGGGATGCCAGCACGTACACGACCTGGATGGACGGAGATCGGATCGGGCAGGTGGCTGCGGGTACCGGGGTCGCGTGGCCGGCCGACATGTGGCTTGGCGGCGCCGGTGGGCCTAGCGCGGCGTTCAACGGCAAGATCGACGATTTCACGATCCGCAACAACGTGCAGTACGACCCGAGTCTTGAATCCTACACGGTTCCCAACGCCCCGGCTCCCGAGCCGGCGACGGTCCTGTTCCTCGTGGCCGGTGGTCTGCTTGCCGGCGTGCGGCGTCGCAAATGAGAATCTGAATATCAGCAATGTCTGACCCACCGGCGCGCTGCACATGCAGCGCGCCGGTTTTTTTTGCGCTGCTACGATGGCCATCGACCCCCCCAACCCCCCCTTGCGAAGGGGGGGCTTCTGCGCATCAAAGCCCCCCCTTCGTAAGGGGGGGTTGGGGGGGGTCGGTCGCATGCCGAGCTACCCCATGGACTACATGGACTACATGGACAGCACGATGCTGGTGATTCTCGATCACCCGCAGCTATTCCTCGACAACCTGATGGTCGAGGCGTCGCACGACCTGACGAAGACGACGCACCAGCCGAGCAGGGATCCTGTTAACCCGCTGATTCGCAAGGACCGCCCCTGGGAGCACGTTCCGTATTTCACCTGCAGTAACCACGTCGTGCTGCGCGACGCGCGCGACGGAATCTTCAAGTGCTGGTACGAGGATCTGATCGATCACAGCGGCCGGACGTACCTGGTCGAAGCACGCCAGTGCTACGCGGAGAGCGAGGACGGTCTGCACTGGGAGAAGCCCGAGCTTGACGTACACGAGGAGGACGGGCGCCGGACCAACGTCGTGCTCGGTGGAGGCGGCGGGACCGAGCATGCCCATTCGTGCGGAGTCGTCGAGGACCTGCATCCGCCGGACGAGTCGAAGCGGTTCCGCGCGATCTTTTCGCACTATCCGCCGTTCGAGGGGCAGATCAGGGCGGCGCGCTCACCGGACGGCATTCACTGGCGCCTCGAGGAGCAGCCAGTCGCGTTCGGCAACCTCGGGCGCACGATGGGCGACGCCTCGATCCTCGACTACGACCCGGACAGCCGGACTTTCATCGTAACCTGCCGGCACCGGTACCAGTGCGGCCCGGCGCTCAACCCGAGGCATCCTGCGGGGCCGACCAACCCCGGCCCGCGGTACCCGCACGACTTCGCGAAGCAGAACCGCCGCCGCATCTGGCAGGCCGAAAGCGCCGACATGGTGCACTGGAGCCAGCCGCACCTGGTGCTGCGCGCCGACGACGAGGAGGACAACATTGACGACGGTTTCTACGCGATGGCGCAATGCGCCTACGCCGGGATCTACCTCGGGTTCCTGAGCGTGTTCCACCGGACGTCGAACCGGATGGACGTCCAGCTTGTCTTCAGCCGCGACCGCCGGCGCTGGATCCGGGCAAACCGGCGCCAGCCGTGGCTGAAGACGGGCGACGAAGGATGCTGGGACCAGGGCATGGTCGCGGCGTCGTCGGCGATCCAGGAGGTCGGCGACGAGCTTTTCTTTTTCTACGGCGGGGCGTTCTGCCACCACGACTACTGGATATGGGGACCGCGCGAGGGGATGGATCATCCGGAGATTGCGGATCCGGGGCTGGTCCGTTTCGGTCTTGGATTAGCGCGCCTGCGCAAGCACGGCTTCGTGTCCTTCGACGCCGGACCGATGCGCGAAGGCATGCTGGTGACGCGTCCGTTTCTCTCGGAGGGGGAGCGCCTGGTGATCAACGCGCGTTGCGGCGCGAATGGCTACGTGCGGGTCGAGGCGCTTGATGCCCGTGACGAGGTTCTTGCGGATCGCGGCCGTGAACAGTGCGATGTCTTCACCGGGGACGACACGGCGCACACCGTGACTTGGAACGGTGACGCGGCGCTGCCTGTCGCCCGCATGGAGGTCGGCGGCGACACGATGTTCCCGTGGAAGTCGCAACCGCCGCACCGCAAGCTGCGGTTTTACATGAAGGATGCGGAGCTTTATTCGTTTCGAGTGGTGTAGGACAGGTTTTCAACTGTCCGAAGCATTCACTTCCCTTCGAGCATCTTCAACTCCGGCCAAACGCTCCTCATCTGCCACGCGTCGAGCGAGACGAGCCGCGCTGATCCGCCACGCGCGAAGACGGAGACGCCGGTGCTGTCATCGCGCTGCGGATACGCGCGCAATGTCAGGCTCTGGCGCCCGTTCGCGAAGACCTCGACGATGCTGCGATCGACGAAGATGCGCAGGTGCAGGGGCTCGCCTTCGTCGAGCTCGAAAGGTCCGGCTTCCGGGGGCCGCCCGTAGACGTCTTCGCGCAGAGAGGATTCGGTGGCGTCGATCTGCAGGCGGCTGGTGCCGGGGCGCTGACCTTCGCGGTGAAGCAGGGAGATGCGCGTTCGCTCGGCCCCGTCCGGAGCGCGGAAGACGTAGAGCCCCACCTCGCGCGATGTCCCCGGCTCGATCACCGCTTCGATCTCCATCGCCTTGCCGCGCACGTGTTCGAGAACGATCTCGCCGTTTCCGGGAATCTCCATCGGGTCGGCGGCGCGGTGGTCGAACCGCAGCACGTCCGTTCGGCCGGCGGGCTCGATCCGCAGCGCGTGGTCGTCAGCCAGCGACAGGCAGCGCGGCAGCGTCATGACGTTGGTCCAGTCGTCCCAGGGCTTGCCGTCCCGGACGTTGAAGATCGCCAGCACCCGGCCGTCCTCGTCGACCATGGCCGACGGCGCGTGCAGGCTGCCGATGCACCAGGGGCCGAAGGTCATGCGCCCGTGGGACTCGGGCTCGAACCGGTGCGCGACCGGGTCGTAGGTGCCGACCAGGTACTGCGCGGCTCGCTTGTGGCTGAAGAAGAGCAGCATGTGCCGGCCGTGACCGATGGGCAGGAAGTTCGGGACGGCGCCGTCCTCTCCGGGCTCGTTGTGAAAGCCGAACTCGATGAGCTTGCCGAGATGCTCCCATTCGGCAAGGTCCTTCGAGTGGAAGAGATATTCCGCGCCGCGGCAGTCCACGCGGATGGTGCCTCGTGAATAGGTGCCCGAAAGCGCGTAGTAGCCGTCGTGCTCCCTCCAGATGCAGGGGTCGAACAGACGGTAGGGGGCGCCGTCATCGTCGACCGGCACGATCGGGATCACGGGATTGTCTGGATGCTTGCGCCAGTTCAGCAGCAGGGGATCGTTCGCCGTCGCGATGCAGGTGCCCGCATCCACGCCGTGATAGATGACGATGACGCGATCGTCCTCGACCAGCGCCTGGCCGCTGAAGCAGCTTTTCTCCCGGTCGGGATACAGGGCCGGCGGCAGGTCGCGCCAGTGTACGAGGTCGTCGCTGACGGCATGACCCCACATGATTCGGTCGTAGGGCCCCTTCAGTCCGAACTGGTAGAACAGGTGATAACGGCCCCGCCAGCGGCACAGGCCGTTCGGGTCGTTCATCAGCGCTTCGGGCGCGGAGAAGTGATAGAGCGGCCGATGCGGGTCATCGGCGAGGCAGGCCCGCGATGCAGTCAGTCTCTCGACGCACTCGTCGGCGGCCAGCGCCGCGACCTGGTCGTCGAGCGTGTCGGGGTACGTCTTCGGCTGCAGCTCCATCGTTCGGACTCGCTACTCGTTCCGGATGGTGGACGAATCTGCCTCACCGAGCCGGGCCGTCTCGGCCCGGTTGCGTGGCCGACTCCGGGCCGGAGACGGCTTGACTCGGCGACGACGGCATCACCCGCCCGTGTACGCCACCGGCGCATCATACTCACCCCACGGTTGCGAATGACACACGTCGATCCCACCCAGAGTCTACTGCGGGATGCGCTGCGTGGCAAGCTTGCGCGAGCTCAGTCGGGAGCAAGAAGTTGAAGAACCACTGGTCGTCGGCGAACCGCGCGGCGTAAGCCCGCGGGTCAGATGTGAGCCCGTCCTGTCACGAACGGA
>NYZC01000188.1 GCA_002686995.1 Phycisphaeraceae bacterium
GCCGGCGCGGTCGGGCATCGACAGTTCCTCTTTCGACCTTGGACCTTCGACCTGCGACCTTCGACCTTCGACCTTCGACCTGCGACCTGCGACCTTCGACTTCTCGCCACCGTGACGAGAAATTACACCCGAAGAGTCTAACGCGGCTGAGCCGCAACGATCAGGAACCACGGATGGACACGGATGAATCAGAAAGAAAGAAAATCCGTGTTCATCCGTGGTACTTCAACCTCTGGTGACGGTGACGAGAAGTTACACCGGAAGAATCTAAGGGTGCCTGGGGTCGAGCGAAGCGAGCCCCCAGCGGCAAGCAGACGAACCAGAGAGCGGAATCGCATCGTCCATCCATCCGATGACGCGCCTCGGCACAGTACGCCAGCGCGCGACCGATCGAGAACGACGACGAGGACGATTGCGAGCACGAGTGCAGTCGCCGCCAACCCCCTCCTCGTCACCCGACATACACTGTAGATCGCGGATGATGTCATCCTCGCAACCCAATGGAACAAGCCGAATCGTATGTCCCTGATGCCGCGGATGCGTCGGCGATTCCGGCGCAGGTCACGCTGCCGATGAGCATCGGCATGCGGCTCTGCGTTCGCGGCCTGAAGACCCGGCTGGGCCGTTCCGCCATCACGCTGCTGGGCGTCGCGCTCGGCACGGCGTTCCTGATGACCGTCGTCGGCGGCGCCCTCATCGAGTCCGCGATGGCCGGACACCTGCAGGCTGACCGTGAGCTTGATCGTCGCGCCGCGCTGCTGCGAGCACAGATCGGCCGGCTTGGAGAAAAGAAGCTCATCGTTCTGGCGCGTGACGCGAGCCTCGAAGAGACCGCGTTCGTCGAAGCCCTGGTCGACGAGCACGATGCCGAAGTCTCGGTGTTCATCGGCGGAACACTGCGGGTCGAAGGCGCCGACCGGGTCGACCGGATCGATGACGATGCGGCGGCGCTGATCGGCCTGGGCGACTACGGGCCGCTGATTCGAACCGCATCGGTGCAGGCGGACGGCCCTCTGCTCTGCGTGTTCGACGCGGCGCCCCTCGACGGCCCCGACTTCGCGGCACTGCGTGACGCGGCGAGGCACTTCTCGCTCAGCATGCATCCGGACGAGATCGCGCGGGTGCGGCAGCAGGAGGCGGAGGCGCGATACCGCACGATCTGGATCGTCGGCGCCGCTTTGCTGATCATGACCGTCTGCATCACCAACGCGATGCTCATGTCGGTGACGGAGCGCGTGCGGGAACTCGGCACGATGAAATGTCTTGGCGCCCTGTCGAGCTTCGTCGTCAAGCTGTTCCTGATCGAAAGCGCGCTGATCGGCGTCGGCGGCGCCGTCGCGGGCGCCATTGCGGGCACGCTGTCCGCCTTGGCCGGATATGTATACCTGTACGGCTGGCTGGTGGTCCTGACGTCGATGGACTACGGCCTGATGCTCCTCAGCGGCGTCGGTTGCGTCATCGTGGGCATTGCGCTGACCACCCTCGCCGGCATCTACCCGGCGCGAATCGCATCGAAGATGATTCCGGCGGCGGCGCTGACGTCGCACGTCTGAGACATCGGGAAGCTGGGAATGGCCACGAAAGGCCACGGCGAGGGCCCGCAACCCATCATGATGACAGTCCGGACAATGCGACCCCCCCCAACCCCCCTTACTTACAAAGGGGGGGGCTCGGACGCCTTCCGCGGGGAGAGCACCCTTCCAGGAAAACAGGATCTGGCTGGTCTTTCTTGTGAGTGATCTGCATCCCCCCGCGAGTCCCGAGGCCGTCGCCGATCTTCTTTACGGCCCTGACGTCGACGACGCCCGCCGCGTCGTCGTCTCGGCCCGCGAAGTGCGCCGCTCGTACGCGATGGCCGATGGGGCGACCGATGCGTTGCAGTGTGTGAGCCTCGACATCCGGTCCGGAGAATACCTGTCGATCATGGGCCCCTCCGGAAGCGGTAAGACCACGTTGTTCAACATGATCGGGGGGCTCGACAAGCCGACGTCGGGCAAGGTGTTCATCGACGAAGTCGACATCGCCCAACTCGACGCTTACGAGCTGGCGTGGCTGCGCTGCCGCAAGATCGGGTACATCTTCCAGACGTTCAACGTGATCCCCGTGATGACGAGCCTGGAGAACGTCATGCTGCCGATGGTGTTCGCCGGCCGGCGAGCCGACGATGCGCGGGACCGCGCCGCCGATCTGCTGCGCCTCGTCGGCCTGGGCGATCGGCTCAAGCATAAGCCGCCGCAGCTTTCGGGCGGTCAGCAGCAGCGCGTCGCCTGCGCCCGCGCGCTGGCCAACGACCCGTCGATCGTGCTCGCCGACGAACCGACCGGGAACCTGGATCTCCGCACTGGTGCAGACCTGATCGAGCTTCTGCATCGACTCGTCGAGGAGAAAGGCGTCACCGTGATCAGCGCCACGCACGACATGAAGATGCTGAATGTCTCGGATCGCGTCGTGTGGATCCGCGACGGGCGAATCGCGCGCACGGAAGATCGAGCGGACCTTGATATTCGTGTAGGCAGCGTGGAGGACTGACCATCCGCCAGCCGACCCGGTGATCCTTTGATCCGTTTTCGTCCCCGACCCCGTACCCTTCAGACGTGCATCGCCCCACATCCGACATCATCATCGACCTCCGCGGCGTCCAGCGCACCTATCACCTGGAAGGCGAGTGCGTCGATGCGCTGCGCGGCGTCGACCTCACGGTGCGCAGAGGCGAGTACCTCTCGATCATGGGCCCCTCGGGCAGCGGCAAGAGCACGCTGTTCAACATGATCGGCGGCCTCGATCGGCCGACCGCGGGCCGCGTCCTGCTCGACGGCGTGGACCTGGCGGCGTTGAGCGAACGGAAGCTGGCCTGGCTGCGCTCCAACCGCATCGGATACGTCTTCCAGACCTTCAACCTGCTGCCGACGCTCAGCGCGGCCGAGAACGTGATGATGCCGCTGATCTTCTGTGGTATGGCGCCGGACGACGCCGAACGGCGGGCTTGCGACACCCTCGAACGGGTGGGCCTCGGCCACCGCCTGCGCCACCGACCTGAGGAGTTGTCCGGCGGTCAGCGTCAGCGGGTCGCCATCGCCCGGGCCCTCGTGAACGAACCGAGGGTGATTCTCGCCGACGAACCCACCGGCAACCTAGACCTGAAGACCGGCGAGGAGATTCTCTCCCTGCTCAAGGAGCTTCAGCAGGCGTCTGGAGCGACCGTCGTCTGCGCCACGCATGATCACAAGATGCTGGCGGCTTCCGATCGGGTGGTCTGGATTCGCGACGGGCGCATCGAGCGCATCGCGGCGCGAGAGGAGATCGAGATCGAAATCGCGACGATGGACGGGGAGGAGGTGGTGTGAGATCGAAATGTCGTCCTCGTATTCGTACTCGACCTCGTCCTCGAACGTTCGCGTTCCCGCGTTCAGACACTCAAGGGTGGCTGGGGTCGAGCGAGGCGAGCCCCCAGCGGCGCGCGGAGAATCGAAGACTGGACTCCGGAACATCGATCCATCCGATGACGCGCTTCTTCCGTGAACGCCAGCGCGCGTCCGATCGAGAACGAGTACGAGTACGAAGTCGAGGACGTGGTCGAGGACGTGGTCGAGGGGGTCGGTGGGAACCACGGCGAGATCAAAACGGTGCCTGCGATATCCCCGCCACGATCAGTCTGATGGCCACCGCGGCCATCGCGATCAGTCCCGCGCCGGCGAAGTAGCCGGCCAGAATCACCGGCGCGGCCTGCAGGAACGGCTTCTTGCCGAACCGCCGGTGGAAGAACCAGCGCGCGACCAGTGCGCCCAGCAGCTCCAGGATCAGGCCATGGGGGATTTGGCCGAGTCCGCGCACCAACCCATAGATGAGCATGGTCGGGGCCCCGAAGATCGAGAGCACCATGAAGAAGATCACCGTGAACGCAGCGCCGATGCCGACGTACTGCGGATGCCAGGAACGGTCGAACAGCGTGACTTGACCCGCTTCGCCGCTCGTCGCGGTCCACAGGATCATCGTGTTCTTCGCCTGCAGATCCCACATCTTCTGCGCGTAGGGGTACATGTCTGAAGGGATCGGGCCGTCCCTCCAGAGAAAGCTCCAGAAAACGAGCGACAACACGAAGATGAGCGGCGTCGTGAGCAGCCACGCCTTGACCTGGCTGGTCAGACGCGTGCCCGTCAGCTCGAAGGTGCGCATCTCCTGGGCGACACCGCCGTAGTTTTCGATCGGCAGGGGCAGCAGCCACGCATGCACGCCCTTCACGCCCGACATGAGGATGAACGCCTCGCGCACGAAGGGAATGTCGATGTGCTGTCCCGCGATCCCTGAGATGCGTGCGTTCAGATAAGACGTCAGCGGCGTGTAGACGAACGCGAACAGGACGAGAAAGAACACCGAGAACTGCGGGACCAGCCACTTGCACAGGGCAACCGTCGAACCGGCGGAAAGCGTGTACCCGACGGCGCAGAGCCCGAGTGACCAGTCGCCGCGCCCCGGCCGCGGCGACCATACGGACCGGCCGGGCGCCGGATCGCCCGTCGCCGCCCGTCTGCGGCGCTCACGTATCGCCGCGCGCAGTTGCCGAATGGTCTGAAAGATGCTCACGGCCGCCAGGCCGAGCGCCATACCGATGCCGAGGCTGAAATAGAAGTCGACGTTGTTCGAGACGATCGTGTTGACCGAGTCCATGCCCGGCTGCCAGGTCGTCAGGAGTCCGGCGTGGTAGAGGATCGGATTGAGGATGAACGTGAGCAGCACGCTCAGCGCCGAGCCGACGACGGCCCAGAACGGGATCACGAAGCCGACCAGGATCAGGCCCAGGTCGATCACGATCCCGGTGGCCGTCGCAGGCAGCAGCCGGTCGGTCACCGGGGTCAGCTCGAACCAGGGCAGCGGGATCGGCGTGATCGGCTTTTCGAGAAAGGCGCTGCTGACCGCGGGCACGCCGACCTGGATCACGGCGAAGCCGAGCCCCAGCACGGCGCCGATCGAGAACGCCGTCCAGCGCCAGGACTTCTCACCGGCCTGTCCCTCGACCAGCGCCATCGAGCCCTGGGCCGCGATCGGCGCCATCGGAAAGGGCAGTTTCTCCACGTCCGAGGTCAGGCGGAACAGGGCGTACCCGAGGGTGAACTTCTCGATGAAGCTCGTCACGAGCATGAAGAGCAGGAACGCGATGGGCATCGCCCAATCGGAATGGAGAAAGGTGCGCTGCGTCAGCGAGTCGGAATCGGGAGGCGGCGCCCACCACGACGGGAACTGTCCGTAGAGCCCGGCGTCCTTGACCGCGTCGGAGTTGACCAGGAAGCCGCGAAAGACGAGGCCGGCGAACGGCCCGCCGGGCATCGCGGCACTGCCGCCGATCATCGCGCCGGCCACCATCAGCAGCACGACCATCTCCTGGCGGCTCATCGTCTTGAGCGCGCGGCGCGTGACCTCTGAGAAGATGATGACCGTCACCCACTGGGCGGCCGAGCCCATCCCCAGACCCGACAGCAGGCCCAGGTAGATCGCGCCGGGGAACATGCACAGACCGCAGAACACGGCGCCGATGACGGTCGCCCACCCGAAGCCGGATTCGAACGACGTCGGCTGCTCCAGCAGGTTTCGGTAGGTGTTCAGCTCCTCGTCGATCACGACGGAGCCGGCGGTCGATTCCGGATTCGCATCGGCCATCAAGTGAGCATTATGATCTACTGTGAGCGCTTCCGAAATGGCCAACGACCAATGACAAACCAACGGAACAGACGGAATGAAATGTATCTGCAGTCCGCGCACCGGGGCGTCGACTGGGCCCTGAGCCTGCTCGACGAGCGCGGTGCGTTTCGCGGCACCGGATGCGAAGTGGACTGCTACCGTAAAGCGCCGCGCACGCTCGCTCTTTCCGGGCGCGTCGTCGAGGCGCAACGGGTCGCGGACTATCTGCGCCGAACGTTCGCGTCGCCAACCGGCGACTTCAACCAGCCGGGCGAATCGGGCTCGCGACACGATAACACCTACCGCAACGCCTGGCTCTGCTGGGGCATGCACGATCTCGGCGCCTACGACCTCGCCGTCGCGACCGCCCGCCACCTGGCGCGCATCCAGAACCCCGAGACGGGCGGGATGCCGATGAGCCCGGAGACGCCCGATTCCGACCAGATCGTCTCCTGGGGCACGACGTCGCTTTGCATCGCGGCGCTGGTGGCCAACGGACGCCTCTATGACGCGACATGCGCAGGCAGGGCCATGTCAGCGATCCTCGATGCGCAACCGGAACCTGATTCGGCCTTCTACCTGTGCACGGACTGGTCAGGAGCGCTGATCACGGACTTCGCGCCGGAGGTGGCGCCGCTTCGCGAAATTCGGTTCGGCGCCGAGATCAATCACTACTGGTCGCTCGGCGCCGGGATGGCCGCACTCGTGATGCTGCATCTGGCCACCGGGGACGAGCAATGGCTTACGGCCGCGCGAAAGGTGTTCGATCTTGCCGCGCACGGTCGGCCGGACACGTTTCACGCGACCAGCAGCCCCAAGATCATCTGGGGCTGCACGCAGCTTTACGCCGCGACGCGCGAAGACGTCTACCTGCAGGCCGCCATCGAGATCG
The DNA here is from genome assembly GCA_002686995.1 of Phycisphaeraceae bacterium. GTDB lineage: Bacteria > Planctomycetota > Phycisphaerae > Phycisphaerales > Phycisphaeraceae > NYZC01. The sequence goes on from NYZC01000188.1 coordinate 6,566, forward strand.
CCGACGATTTCGTGGAGCGTCAGACGCCGGAGGGCACATGGCTCGGCGGCGCCGCGGGAAGTTACGCATCGCTGGATGAGCAGCCCGTGCCGATGTCTTTGGACCTGGCGTTCGATCGAAGCCAGTGGATGCTCGGGCTGGCGCGTTTTGTCGATTAGATAGCGCCGACGGAAGGCAGTGGTCGGCGCAGATCGAATTCGACAAGACGAAGCTCGACAAGTGGCCCTGGCCGGCCGTCACCGCCGTCGACCTGCCGCCCCCACCTCGGACTCCGACGGCGCCATCCGGACGGAGTTCTACAACGGAAGCGACAGTTCGATCCACCTGCGTCTCGCCGCATTTCCAAGCGGCAGCGACGTCGTCGTCGCCAACAGCTACGACAGCTACACCGAAGGCCGCAACCTCGGCGCGGACGAGTCGCGAAAGCCGTTCTGCATCGTCAAGGGCTCGCGGGATCCAGCGCAAGAATAGAATATGATTTTGACGCCGTGGTTACCCCCAGCGAGATACCCGAGCCAATCAGCGCCACGCTTTGCCTGATGGGCCTCGGCGTTCTCGGTGCGACCACGAGGCGTCGCCGGGTCGCGTAAGCAATGAACCAGACAACACTCGATTGAACAGAAGGCCGGTGAGCTGACGCTCCCGGCCTTCTTTGTTTGGGTGGGGATGGGATCTGTCCCCTGGCAAAGCCAGAGAACGATGGGACACCCACTTATTTCTGCCCAATGCGATCGCCCACCTGAAAGCGATGCGCTCGAAGCCGTGGCGATATCTGACGCGATTACTTGGCTTAGTTAGAGCCCCTAACGCGGCCGAGCCCCAACGTTCAGGAACCACGGATGGACACCGATGGACACCGATGAATCAGAAAAAAAAATCCCTGTTCATCCGTGTTCATCCGTGGTTCTTCAACTTCTCGTCACCGCGACAAGAAGTGACGGCGGAAGAATCTAATGGCTTTCGAGTTGCGTGTGCCGGTTCATCGCGTATCCGCACCAGCGCAGCATCTCGTACTTGCCCATGAGCCGGGATGGCTGTTGGAACTCCGGCCGCGGCCACGTTCCCCAGTCCCAGAAGTTGCCCGCTCGATCCGTGCGGCGCCGGCCCGCGTCCCACAGGCAGTACCCGTCCGCGCCCGAGTCCATATACGACGTGAACGCGTCGTAGTGCCGCTTCGGATCTTCGTGGAAGTTCTGCCACATGTAGAACATCGGCCACAGGCGCACGCGGTCGCGTCCCGGCAGCGCGTTGAAATAGCCGAAGTCGAGGTCCTCCGGGCCTGTTTCGCGGTGCAGGCCGAACCGGTCGTAGGTGTGACCGGTGATGAACAGGTCATCCACGATCCCTTCCGCCACCCACGTCGCGATGTCCATGCCGTACCGGCGGTTGAGCGTTTCGGTTCCGTGCACGAAGGGCGCTAGCCGGCACGACGCGCCGATCGCGTCCTTCAACTCGCGCATGAACCCCGTCACGATCTTCGCGATGTAGTCGAGCCAGCGCGGGTCGTCCTCCGGCACGTCGCGCGGATCCAGGCCGTGCTCCCGCTCAAACCCCTCCACCATCGCGGGCTCGTAGAGCACGATCGGCACCGAACGGATGAAGCACGGGCTGACGCCGTCAAAACCGAAGTCTCGAAGCTCCGCGTAGAGTCGGCAGAGGTGGGCGCGCACCTGCGGGTACGCGACGCTGAGTCCGTGCACCGGCGTGCCGTCCCGATCCTGGAGCCGTAATTCCGAATGAGCGCGATAGAAGCGCGAGGGCGTGAATGTATCCGCCGGCCATGCGTCCGCGTACCCACGGCCGCGGACGTAAGCGAAGACCTCCCAGCCGCGCTGGTGGGCGTACTCCGCCATCGCCCTGGAGGGGTTGACGCCCCACTTTCGGTATCGAGCGAGATTGCGCGCGCCCTCGGAGGGCGCCGTCTCCCCATCGACCGACCCGAACTGCGTGCCAACCTCTGTCGGGTGATAGCAGATGTCGCCGTGGACGGCGCCATAGATCAGCAGCCGGACGCTGCTCTCGGCATCCACGACCTCGCATTCCTCGAGGTTGTCGTCGACAACAAGGTGCGGTCTCGCGTTCAGGTCGTTGGCGTCGTTCGTGATCGCCATCGGCCATTTGACGTCATCGTCGTCAGGCGGCGCGTCGACGGGCGCAAGACGAATCGCCAGCAGGATCGTTTCACCGCGACCGTCGAGCAGGAGATCGCGATCGGTCAGGTCCGCGTCGCGCCAGAATGTCTCCTCGGCATCGAAGGAACGGACCAGCCCATACCACTGTCGCCCTTCGGCCGACGGACACGACCGGAAGCAGCGCTCGCCGGTCAGCTTTGCCCGCACCTCCGCGTAGCGCGTGATGAAGCTGATCCGGTAGCGTCCCGACACGCCCAGTCGAATCGTCACCGGCCCCCTCGGCCGATCCTCGCCGATCAGAGCGCGCCCTTCGCCCAGTGCTTCGAGCCGGTAATCCACCACGCGCCAATGATCAGCGCGGTACCCGTCAGCCAGGTCGCCGTCGACGACGTGCGACGGCAGATCCGTCAGAAGGACTTCAGCACGTGAATCAGTCATCGCGAACAAGCCCCCTTTCCCAAGGGGGGGTCCCGTATCACACTCAATCCAACCGCGGCGGATACTTCCCGAAGAACGGCACCAGCAGCCGCAGCGCCGAAGTCAGCATCTCCTCCTCTTCGTCCGTGAGCTGCTCGAACCCGTGGTGCCAGGCCGGCAGCGCGATGCGCGGATGGTCGAACAGCCCGCGCCGGTGCAGGGTCATCTTGTTGTCGTACTGCCCGCGCACGTAGGACTTGAAATACGAAAGCGGAAGATGCAGGCGCTCGACGCGGCGCGCCTCCTCGATGTCGCCGGCCTCCATCGCGTCGAAGGTCGCCATAAGCACCTCGGTGACGTCGGCCGCGCACATGAACAGCCGCGCGCCCGCCTGGTACCCGGCGATGATCCCCGGCGGAATCATGCCGCCCATGATGCCGAGGTAATCCTTTCCTCCCGGCAGCGCCAACAGGGCCTTGATTCTGCGCACCCACTCGGTGTCCTCCTCCTTGAGGTAGACGACGCCGGGTATTCGTTTCGGCAGTTCGGCCAGCTCCTCGACCGACAGCGTGCAGCCCCAGTCCGAGCAGCGAGCGAACATCGGGATCGACACCGCTTCGGCCACGGCCGCGAGGCACGTCAGGTTGTCCTTGCTGCTCGCGGACCAGGACGGCGACAGGACCGAGAGCGTGTCGGCCCCCATCTGCTCGTAGCGCTTCGCCGTCGCGACGATGTCCGGGATCGAAGCTCCCGTCGCGGTGGCAAGCACCGGCACGTGCGGATGGCTCACGGCGAGCGATATCTCGAGCGACCGCTCGCGCTGCTCCGCCGAGAGCTGCAACGTCTCGCATCCGCGCTGGCCGACGATGATCATCGCCGCGCCGATATCCACCGAGTGCCGCGCCGTGCGTTCGAAGGACACTTCGTCGAGGCGAAGGTCTTCCAGGAACGGCGTCTTCATGTGAACGGCAATGCCGCGAGGCACGACTTGGGGATCGAAAAGGTCAAAAGCGGGCATGGGGGTCTCCGAGTTCGATTCGTCTCGGCGAGCACCCTACCAGTCCGCCCCACCCCGGACAAAAGAGTCGGACCGACCTCGCCTGCGAATCCAGCTGCAGGGTTCGCGTCCCTGGATGTTCGACTTGCGTTGCCGAGCCGGGTCGTCCCCGGCCCGGAGTCGGCAACGCCCTCCTGACCGAGCACGGCCCGGATCGGCAACGCGTCTGCCAGATACGTTTCAACCTTGGCGCCCATCCTCTGAAGTCTGGCGACTTCAGCTACGGGGATTGCTCCCCGCCTCCCCCGCCACTTCGATCGCCGGCGCCGTCCGGACGTCGTCCCGATGCGCGTCGAGGTAGTCGAGCAGGCCGCGAAACGCCTCCCGGTCGACGGGCAGGTGGCCTTCCTCGATGCCATGGAAAATCATGACGCTCCAGGCCCCCGCCTCGATCGTCCGCTCGACCAGGCTGATCATGTCCGCGGCACTGCGGTTCTCGCACTTCCACGAGTAGAGACAATGCAGATCCATCAGGGGCGGGCTGTTGTACGACTTCGACATCTCCCCTCCGGCGCGGGCGTACGCGAAACGCTCCGCGACGAGTGGCACGTAGCTCTGCCGCCCTCCGCCCCGGCCGACGAACGTGTTGTAGCAGGGGTAGGCGAAGCCCCAGCGCTCGACCTCTGGAAAGACCTCGCGAAACCGCAGATCGGCTTCGTCAAGCTCGGCCGCCATGTCCTCGAGCGTCATTTCCTCGAGACAGCCATGAATGATGGGCTGCGACTGCACCTCGTTCGCGCAGCTGCACGGATGGTGAATCGTGTGATTGCCAAGCTCGTGTCCCGACTCGAGGGCAGGCCGGAAATCCTCGAGCGTCGGATGCCCACCCGCGATCTCACGGGCGACAAGATAGAACGTCCCCTTCAACCCTCGCTCGTCGAGCAGCGGAATGGCAGCATCGAGGTGCGACCGCATCCCGTCGTCGAACGTCAAGCTGATCGCACCAGCACGTCCATGCCACATCCGAACACCTTCCGACTTTCCGACTCAATACTTCACCTGCATCGCCACTCCGACAAGCTCGACCGGCGCGGTCAGGCCCGAAAGCCGCTCGCCGAGCGTGACGTCGATCGTGTTGGCGCCCTGCACGACGACCGGTTCCTTGCGCACGTCGGTATGAACCGTGAAGGGGACGTATGTCAGAGCGCCGATTCCATCCTGGAACTGTCCGGGCCGGCCTCTCAGCTTCCGACCGTTGACGCGCACGGTCACGTCGTCCCGTCGCGGATCGAACGAACGGAGATTGAGCTGCATCCTGATCTGCTCCAGGTCGTGCTCTTCCGCCGCCGCCTGAGCGTCGTCGGCGATGAGCATCGTCAGGGTCGTCGGCTTCCCCGCGACAAGCGTCACGGGCAACGGACCGTCCACGCAGGCGTGGGCCATGCCGGCGTCGACGATGCGCCCGGGAAGCGTGTAGTGCTTGGACTTGCGGGCGATGATCTGCGGATCGCCGATCTCCATGAACGACTGCGTTTCCTTCGGGAAGTCGAACATGTTGAAGGTGTAGACGCCGTCGACGCCGGCCGCGTGGTAGAGGGCGGCAAGCGCCCGGTCCATCTCGATGCCTCGCGATCGATAGAAGCAGGCGTAGACGGGCACGTCGTGCTGGTGGGCCAGCTTCACCCACTCGGCAACCGGCACCGCATCGCGGCTGTAGTGCCCGCCGACGATGAGCACGTCGATCAGCCTTTCGCGCAGCCACGTCTCGAAGTCCAGGCCCAGGTCCCGGCAGATCTCGAGCGAGTCCAGCGCGCGGGCGGCGAGCAGCAACGGTCGACCGCGCTGCTTCTCGATCTCCATCATCCGCTGCCGTACCTGGCGCACGAAGCCGGTCATCTGCTCGACGTGCTCCGGCTCGACCGGTCGGCCTTCCAGCGTGGGCTTGAAGAACACGGGCCATCGCCAGAAATCCAGTTCCATGCCGTCGACGTCGTACCGGCTGCAGATGTCGTCGATCAGCCCGATCCGCTGGGTGTGCACGGCCGGGTTGGCATAGTCGAACGCCGACCAGTACATCGCCCGCAAGCTGTCGGGCTCACCGTGCTCGTAGTCGCCGCGCCGACCCAACAGCGTCTCAGGATGATCACGCTTGAACTGAAGATTGAACTCCGGACGCCAGGAATCCTGGATCATGTTCATGCGAAAGCTGGCGAACATCTCCTTGCCCAGGTCGTGGCAGAAGTCGAGCACGACCTTGAGCGGATCCGTGCCGGCATCCATCAGCGATCGCATCCGGTTACAGATCTTCTCATGGCGCTCGACATCGCTCTTCGCCATGCCCGGATAGAGGTTCTCTCCGGCGCGCTGATGAAGACTACAGTCGTAGAGGTAGTTCTCCGGGCCGAAGATGAAGCTCCAGAACACGCTGTCGACCTGGGTGTCGACGGTGTGTACGAGCCGAAGTCCGAGCAGACCCTCGGGCGTGTCGGCCCCCTGGAAGTGCACTTCGCTGTCGTCGTTGAGAATGACTCGGCGCCGGCGATGCACGGCGGCGCGCCGGTCGGGAGAAGGTGAAGCCATAGTGGTCCGGATTGTACTCACGCCAATCAGGCAAGGCGCCGCTGGCGTACCGCCGGCGTGAGCCGGCGGGTGGACCGCGCCCGAAACATGGTGTGGCCCAGGGCGCATTCCTGCACCAATGGCCTCAGACCCGCGGGCTCACGCCGCGCGGTTCGCCGGCGACGCCAGGTCACTATCCCCACGCAAAACCGTACAGCCTCGCGCGCTTCAGGATGAGGCGCAATTGAACACCGTCGCACGGACACACCTCGCCCCCCTTCCACGCCATCGGCGCGCATTTCACGTCGCCGCTGAACGCCTGGCACGCGTCGCGCTCGAATCCCGTGATGACCTCGCCATCGGTGCCGACAAGCTCCGCATGCACGCAGCCGTCCGCGCGCGTCACCGCGTTGATCAGCAGCCGTTTGCCGGCGACGTCGACCTGCGGCTTCGTCTCCAGCATGCCCTCGCGCGGACCGCCCGACGCCGGAACTGCCGCCCACATTCGCCCCTTCGTCCACGAAGCGC
>NYZC01000189.1 GCA_002686995.1 Phycisphaeraceae bacterium
GCTGAGCGTGTTCGGGCATGCGACCGGGCACACCATGTACGTCGGTCGCGGCGCGGGCCAGATGCCGACGGCCAGCGCCGTCGTCAGCGACCTGATGAACATCGCGGCGGGCTGGTACCCCCGCGCGTTCGCGGACCTGAACCTCTGGTGCAACGACCACGAACCGCCGCACCGGATTCCGGGCGAGCAGTTGACGACCCGGTTCTACATGCGGATCAGCGCCCTCGACGGGCCGGGCGTCATGGCCAAGGTCGGCACCATCCTTGGCGACAAGGGCATCAGCGCTTCGGCGCTGCTTCAGCACGAGATGAAGGCCGGACAGTTCGTGCCGGTCGTCATCGTCACGCACGAGGCGAGCCAGGGCGCCATGTCCGACGCGCTTGACGAGATCGAGAAGCTCGACGTCGTCGACGGCCGGCCGGTGTGCATTCGGATCATCGACCTGCCCGAGGGGTGAGTCGAAGAGTCCGAAAGCCGAAGAGTCGAAGAGTCCTCACGGTCACGGGCCACGGGTCACGGATCCGGTCCTGCCAATCGCCGCAGGACGTCCGGCAGCGCTTCGGTGAACGTGCTGCGGGCCATGACGAAGTCCGCGCCGGCGTCTCGGGCGCGGCCGAGACGCTCGGTTTCGACGTGGGAACCGAAGACCGTGACGGGCAGGGCGGCATCGTGCGCCTTGACCTGGCTGACGAGATCGATGGCCAGGTCTCCGAGGTCGAGATCGACGACGACGCCGGTCACGGATTCGTTGAGCTTGCCGTCGTCAACCTGGTCGAGACGGGCGGCGAGCATCATCGCGTCGCGCGCCGGCCGGCAGGGGATGCCGATGGCCTCGGCGGCGGAGCGGATCTTCGTGGCGAAGATGAGGTCGTTGCAGCAGAAGACGATCATGTGCCCATGGTATGCGGAAGAGAAGCCGTTTCGGTTCCCGTTCCCGAGGCCGTTCCCGAGGCCCGATGCGAGGGGCACGGGCGGGGGCACGAGAACGGGAAAGGGAGCGGGTACGGGGATCAGACGGCCTGATAGAGTTTGTGCTGCGCGATGTAATCGGCCACCGCCGGCGGTACGAGGTCCGAAACGTGCATGCCCTCGGCGACACGCCGCCGGATCTCCGAAGAGCTGATCTCCATCGTCTCGATGTCGAGGATCCGGTCTCGCCAGCGCTGCGGGTCGAGCGGGGGCGGCATCTTCCGCAGCAGGTCGTCGCGCGTATCGGGTGGGCGCCGCATCACGATGGGCGATGCCAGGGACTCCAGGCGCCGGAAGTCCTTCCACTTCGTGAATGCGACGAGCTGATCGCTGCCGATGAGAAGGCGGATTTCCGCGTTCGCCCCGAGGCGGGCCGCCAGCCGCTCGACCGTGTCGATGGTGTAGCTCGGCGCGCCGGCGGCGGTTGCGTCGAGCTCGTCGGTCAGGATCATCGTGCCATCCCGGTCTCCAAGCGCCAGCGCGAGCATCGCGAGTCGATGGTGCGCGGGGGTCGGCGGGGTCGCCATCTTGAACGGCGAGATCGCGGCCGGCACGTACGCGATGACGTTCGCGCCGCCGATCGCTTCCCGGGCGCGCCGGGGCATTTCGACATGTGCGACCTGGGGCGGGTCGAACGTCCCGCCGAACAGGATCATGCGACGGCAGTCGGCCAAGTCGGTCTGCGCACTGTTGACGGGGTTCACGGGCATCGGTCGACCGCCAGCTCACCGAGGATCCGTACAACGGCGTCGGCCAGCGCCGAACCTGCCTTTGCGGATCGTGGTGCAAGACGCAGTATGATCGGAATCGTCCCGGGCCGCCGCACGAGGTCGGCAAGGACGACCGTGGGGCGCGTCTGCCCGTCGGGTCGAACCCATCGCGAGGATCCAGGTGGCAGTGCCAGGTCCTGCGTGTCCACGATCGCGCGAAGGGTGACGAGCGGCACGCCGCGGCGCGCGGCGCAGGCGGCCACGGCATACGTTTCCATGTCGACCGCCGGCGCGTGGTGCCGTGCGAACAGCAGACGTTTGTCGGCGCAGTCGTTGGCAACCCGATCGAGTGAAAGCAGGTCCGCAGCGCTCGACGCGTCGGTCTCGAGCGGCACCGGAGCGCTGCCGCGCGACAGGTGAAATCGCGCTCCTTGTTCGTTCACGACGGAGGCGACGTCGATGAGATGACCGGCGGCCAGCTTCGGATCGAGTCCACCGGCGAAGCCGATCAGGATGACGTGCCGGGCGGCGAAAACGTCGAGGAGACGATCGAGCGTTCGGCATGCCGAATCGCCGCCCATGCCGCTGACGGCAGCCCTCATCGGCGCGCCGGCGAACGTCCCGTGCCACTCCAGCGAGCTCCGTTCGAGTTGCAGACGCCGCGTCGTGACGACCATCTCATGCACGGTCGCGGCAAGGATGATGACGCCGGTGGGGAGAGGTGCGTCCGACGCGGGAGATGAAAGCGGAGCAGGCATTGCGGGTCCGCGCGATTCGGAGCCGTGGGGGGAGATATCGATTATTGATTGTCGATTATCGGTTGTCTGTTATTTCGGAGTGTCGGACAGACATGTCGTCCGAAATAACAGACAACAAATAATCGACAATCAACAATCAATATCTCCCTAGCACTTCCCCCGGCTCCTACTTGACCACGTTCACCGGGCTGCCCGCCAGAAACGCGTTGAGATTGTCGACGGCGATGTCCATCAGTCGCTGCCGGGCCGCCTGGGCGTACCACGCGATGTGCGGCGTGATCACGCAGTTCGGCGCGCCGAGAAGCGGGTTGTCGGCCGGCGGCGGTTCGACGTCCAGCACGTCCAGTCCGGCGCCGGCGATCGTGCCGGCCTTGAGCGCTTCGGCCAGCGCCGCGTTGTCGATGAGCGGGCCGCGGCTCGTATTGATCACGATCGCCGACGATTTCATCATTCCGAGCCGATCCGCGTTCACCAGGTGCTCGGTCTTCTCGGTCAGCGGGCAGTGCAGCGTGACGACGTCGGCGCGGCGAAATACCTCGTCGACGTCGAGCATCTCCACGTTCAGCCCCGCGAGATGCTCGGGCGCGGGCGGATACTCGTCGTGGGCGATGATCTTCATGCCCATCGCGGCGCCGATGCGGGCCACGGCCTGCCCGATGCGGCCGATGCCGACGACCCCGAGCGTCTTGCCGGTCAACTCGGTAATCGGCGCGAGGGCGAAGCACCAGTCGATGTTGCTGGTCCACCTGCCGTCTTGAACCGCCTGGTTGTGGATCTCGATCGGGCGCGCCAGGGCCATGATGAGCGCCGTGGCGTGCTGGGCCACCGAGTCGGTGCCGTACGTGGGAATGTTGGTGACGACGACGCCGCGCTCGCCGGCGGCTGCGATGTCGACGATGTTGTAGCCGGTCGCCAGCACGCCGATGTACTTGAGGTCCGGAAGCTGATCGAGCGTCTCGGCGGTGAACGGCACCTTGTTCGTCAGGGCGTACGCGCAGCCCATGGCACGCGGCACGACCTGTGCGGGCGGCGTCCGGTCGTGCACCGAGACCTGACCCAGCGCCTCGAACCCGGACCACGAGATGTCGCCGGGATTCAGGGTGTACCCGTCCAGCACCACGAGTTTTTCGCTCACGTCGGAGACTCCTTCATCTGGCTTGCCGTTCGTCTCGGGGAGGGCAAAGCCTAGCAGAATCGCGATTCGACAGCTATGATTTGCCCATGCCGGTTTTCCTGGACGACCAGCAGGTGTCGCTCGAGGGGGATGACCTTTCGCAGATCCTTGCCTCCGCAGGGCGCACGCTCGAAGACAGCGGGCGCATCGTCGTAGAGGTTCACCTCGACGGGCAGGTGCTGCAGGACGCGCAACTCGACGAGCAGAGCCACCAGACGCTCGGGACGAGCGAGGTGCGGCTTTACACCGCGCGGCCGACCGAGATCGCGCTCGAAGCGCTGCAAGGGATGCTTCCGCAGATCGACAGTGCCCTCGGGCTGCAATCCGGCGCCGCGGACCGGCTGCGGCGCGACGAGCACGGGGAGGCGATGGGCGAGCTGAGCCAGGCGGTCGACATCTGGCAGCAGGTGCAGCAGGCGGTGGTGAGATCGGTGCTGCTCGTCGGCATCGACGTCGAGGACGTCAGCGTGGACAGCGGCTCGGCGCGCGACATCATCGAGGAGATGGTCGACGAGCTTCGCGCGGTGCGCGACGTGATCGGCGACGGCGACTTCGTCTCCCTCGCGGACATCCTCGAGCACGAGTGGCCCGGGTACGCGGAGCGATGGCGCCATCTGCTCGAGTGCCTGATCCGGCGCATCGACGAGATGGATTGATCAGCCTGGACCGAGGAAGGACCCGAGGAAGAACCCAAGGAAACCGACGTGACCCCACCCAATCTTGATCACCCGACGCTCGCCGAGGTGAAGAGCCGGTTCGGCGATCGTCGCCTGCTGGCCTCCGAGTTCCGCGGACAGACGACGCTCGTCGTCGAGGCCGCCGACCTCCACGACGTGCTCGCGTTCCTGCGCGACGACCAGAAGTGCCAGTACGACCACCTGATCGATCTCACCTGCGTCGATTACCTGCGCTATCCCCGCCAGGCGGGCGGACCCGAAGGGCGCTTCGGCGTCATCTACAACCTGTACAGCCGGGAATACGGCCGGCGCCTGTTCGTCAAGGTGATGTGCACGCCGACGCTGGACACCTCCGGCACCGAGGACGATCCCGCCCTGCACCTGCCGACGGTCACCGATCTCTGGCCCGGCGTCGAATGGAGCGAGCGCGAGACGTTCGACATGTTCGGTATCCGCTTCGACGGTCACCCGGACCTGCGCCGAATCCTCACGTTCGAAGCCTTCCCGGCCCACGCGCTCCGCAAGGACTACCCGCTGCGCGGTCGCGGTGAGCGCGAGACCTACGAAGTCGTGCACCGCGACGATGCCTGATCAGGTCATTAAATCATTAGACTCTTCGGGTGTAATTTCTCGTCACGGTGGCGAGAAGTCGAAGGTCGAAGGTCGAAGGTCGCAGGTCCAAGGTCGAAAGAGGAACTGTCGATGCCCCACCGCGCCGGCCGGAGTCAGGTTCTTTCGACCTTCGACTTTCGACCTTCCGACTTGCGGGCGAAGCCCGCGTTGGGATATTAGTCATCAGCCAATCGTTATCTGTCAGGTCGGAGTCGGGTCGGAACCGTAGGTCCGAAATGACAGATAACGATTGGCTTGATGACCAATAGCTTAAACTCAATTCAGTTCATCTGCTGGACGATAGCCTGGCCGAACTCGCTGCACTTCACAAGCGTGGCGTCGTCCATGAGGCGCTCGAAGTCGTAGGTGACGGTCTTCGCGATGATGGCGGCTTCCATGCCCTGGATGATCAGGTCGGCGGCCTGGTCCCACTTCATGTGCCTCAGCATCATCTCCGCGGAAAGGATGACGGAGCCGGGGTTGACCTTGTCCTGGCCGGCGTACTTGGGCGCGGTGCCGTGGGTCGCCTCGAAGATCGCATGGCCGCTGTCGTAGTTGATGTTGCCGCCGGGTGCGATCCCGATTCCGCCGACGCAGGCGGCGAGCGCGTCTGAGACGTAGTCGCCGTTCAGGTTCATGGTCGCGATGACGCTGTACTCGGCGGGGCGGGTGAGGATCTGCTGGAGGAACGCGTCGGCGATGACGTCCTTGACGACGATCTCGTTGCCCCTGGAGCTGATCGCGGTCCACGGCCCGCCATCGATGAGCGTGCCGTCGTAGGAGTCGCCGGCCAGCTCGTATCCCCAGTCACGGAAGGCGCCTTCCGTGAACTTCATGATGTTGCCCTTGTGGACAAGCGTCACGCTGTCCCGCCCGGACGCGATCGCGTAATCCACTGCGGCCTTGACGAGCCGCCGCGTGCCCTCGCGGCTGATGGGCTTGATGCCGATGCCGCTTGACTCGGGAAAACGGATCTTCCCGAACCGCTCCGGAAAGTGCTCGGACAGGAGCCGCTGCATTGCCTTGCACTCGTCGGTGTCGGCCTCGAACTCGATGCCGGCGTAGATGTCCTCCGAGTTCTCGCGGAAGATCACCATGTCGACGAGCTCGGGGCGACGCACGGGGCTCGGCACGCCGTTGAAGTAGCGCACGGGCCGCAGGCAGACGTACAGGTCGAGGATCTGTCGCAGCGCGACGTTGAGCGACCGGATGCCGCCGCCGACCGGCGTGGTCAGCGGGCCCTTGATCCCGACCAGGTATTCCTTGAACGCCTCGATGGTTTCACCGGGAAGCCAGTCGCCGGTCTGCTTGAACGCCTTCTCGCCGGCAAGCACTTCCTTCCAGATGATCCGGCGCTTGCCGTCGTAGGCTTTCTCGATCGCCGCGTCGACGACGTTGCTGGCCGCCGCCCAGATGTCGGGACCGGTGCCGTCGCCTTCGATGAACGGAATGATCGGGAAGTCGGGGACGACGAGCTGTCCGTCGGACTGGGCGATGGGGGCGGCATCGGCATGATCGGCCATCGTGGCGCTCCATGGGGTATCGGGTCGGTGCAGACCTTATCGACGGGGATTGGGGGCGTCAAAGAATGAGCAAGTCGAGCAGGGGCGAACCTTCCGAAGTCTGTCGTCTTCAGAGGTCTCCGTGCGCGGTGCGCGCGTGGAGTCATGGGGCCTCGATCCCAGCCACGCAGCGCGAGATGCGCCTTATGCGCGTAGCTGAAGTCGCCAGACTTCAGACGTCGGAACCCCGAACCCGATCCCTCGAACTGTTGACATCGCTGCGAATGACCGATAGAGTTCTTGAGATGAATGGTGTTTTCCGACGCACGACCGACGTCCTCGAGCAGCGACTTGTTCTGCTGCTTGCGCTGCCGCTGCGCAGCGGATAGGACGGACTCGATTCAAACGAGCGTTTCCGCCCTGTCCCACGACTGGACAGGGCTTTTTTTTTGCCGGGTTTCAGGAGCCTCACCATGGCGACGCCTACGAGGATTCGAATCTTCGACACCACGTTGCGCGACGGCGAGCAGTCGCCCGGCGCGACGCTGAACCTCCAGGAGAAGCTCGAGATCGCGCGTCACCTGGAGCTGATGGGCGTCGACATCATCGAGGCGGGGTTCCCGATCACCAGTCCCGGCGACTTCGAGGCGGTCCGGGCCATCAGCCACGAGCTGGGCAGGTCGACGGTGGCGGGCCTCGCGCGCTGCGTCGCCCGCGACATCGATCGTGCCGGCGAGGCCCTCGAGCACGCCCCGAACCCGCGAATCCACGTGTTCTGCGCGACGAGCCGCATCCACCGCGAGCACAAGCTCAAGAAGGCGGTGGACGAGATCACCCGCCTTTCGGTCGAGTCGGTGCAGCGGGCGCGAGGCTTCGTCGATGACGTCGAGTTCAGCCCCGAGGACGGCTCGCGCACCGAGTTGAACGTCCTCGTGGACATCACTGCCGCGGCCGTGGAGGCAGGCGCCACGACGATCAATATCCCGGACACCGTCGGTTACGCCGTGCCGGAGGAATACGGGCACATCTTCGCGCACGTTCGAGAGCAGCTTCCGATGATCGACGAGCGCGGCATCGTGCTCTCGGCGCACTGTCACAACGACCTCGGGCTCGCCGTCGCCAACAGCCTCGCGGCCGTCGAGCACGGGTGCCGCCAGGTCGAGTGCACGATCAACGGCATCGGTGAGCGGGCGGGCAACGCGTCGCTCGAGGAGCTCGTCATGACGCTGCGGACGCGCCGCGACTTCTACGAACGCTTCGAGACCGCGATCGACCCGAAGCGCATTTACCCGCTGTCGCGCATGGTCTCGAACATGACCGGGCTCCACGTCCAGCGCAACAAGGCGATCGTGGGCGAGAACGCCTTCGCCCACGAGGCTGGTATTCACCAGGACGGAATGCTCAAGGAGCGCTCGACGTACGAGATCATGGATCCGCGCGAGGTCGGCATTCCCGAGAGCAAGCTCGTGCTGGGCAAGCACTCGGGCAGCCACGCGTTCCGCCAGCGCATCCAGACGCTGGGCTACTCCGTCGACGACGAGGCGATCCAGCGCGCGTTCGAGCAGTTCAAGATCCTCGCGGACAAGAAGAAGGACGTTTACGACGAGGACATCGAGGCCATCCTCGACCAGCAGCTGCAGCACGAGCGTGAGCTCTGGCAGCTCGTGCGCTTCCAGGTGACCAGCGGCACCGACCTGATCTCGACGGCCACCGTGGTGCTCCGTGACGCGACGGGCGAGCAGCGCCTCGACGCCTCGATCGGCGACGGGCCCATCGACGCGGTCTACTCGGCGATCCAGCGGATCACCGGCGTCGGCCTGAAGCTCGATGACTACCAGACCCGGGCCGTGACGGCGGGCAAGGACGCCCAGGGCGAGGTGACGGTCCAGGTGCGCCACCACGATCGGAAGGTGCGCGGACGGGGGCTCAGCACCGACGTGATCGAGGCGGCGGCGCTGGCCTATCTCTCGGCGCTCAACCGGGTCAAGATGGTTGAAGGGCAGGCCGCGTCGGCGGGCACGGCGAAAAATGCGATGTCGTCTCCCTGATCCAGCCGATGTCCAATAATACCCGCCGCCTTTCGGCGGCAGGGGAGGTCGCCGCCCGAAAATTCGAGAACCGGGACTCATGGCCGGCGTAAGATCCGATGAGGCCAGTGAGGGCAAGTTCGTCACCCATGGCATTGGTCAAGGCCGACACGTCGCGACAAGGTCGAGAGGGAGATTCCATTGAAGACTGATCGTCCCGGGGCGGTGGCCGTCAAGTCGTTCGTGCTCGACACGAACGTGCTGCTTCACAACCCCTCGTCGCTGTTCATGTTCACCGACAACGAGGTCGTGATCCCGTTCTCCGTGCTCGAAGAGCTGGACAAGTTCAAGAAGGAGAACGACGGCGTGGGCCGCAACGCCCGCGAGATCGTGCGCCACCTCGACGAGCTTCGACGCAACGGCCACCTGGAGAAAGGTGTCCGGTGGAACGGCGGCGGCACCGTTCGCATCGAGTTCGCCGACACCGAGCGCCCCGAGATGCTGCGGGCGGATACGCCCGACAACCGGATCATCGGGGTGGCGTGGGGGCTGTCGCGCAGCGGCCGGCCGACGACGCTGATCTCCAAGGACGTCAACGTCCGGATCAAGGCCGACTCCCTGGGGCTCCAGGTCGAGGATTTCGAAGCCCAGAAGGTGGACGCGGAGCGCCTGCATCTCGGCCACTCGGTGATCACGGTCCCGGCTGACGTCATCGACGCCCTCTACGCCGACAAGCACCTCGAGATCGAGCGGGTGAAGCCGCACGTGCCGGTCCCGGAGGAGAACGGCGTCGAGCCGCCCGAGATCCGCGCCAACCAGTTCGTCCGGCTCCACGACATCGCGGACGATTCCCACAGCGGGCTGGCCCGGCGGCTCGCCGACACGGACCACCTGATTCCCGTGCACGGCCCGCGCAAGCCGGTCTACGGCATCATGGCCCGCAACGTTCAGCAGACCATGGCGTTCGACCTGCTGCTCGACGACGAGGTCAGGCTCGTGACGCTGCTCGGATCGGCCGGGACGGGCAAGACGCTGCTTGCGATCGCGGCCGGCATGCACAAGACGTTCGTCGAGGAGCGGTACGACAAGCTGCTCGTCGCGCGGCCGATCATGCCGATGGGCCGCGACATCGGCTACCTGCCGGGCGACAAGGACGACAAGCTTGCCGCGTGGATGCAGCCCATCTTCGACAACCTCACGTACCTGCTCTCCTCGCGCGGCGTGGGGCCGCAGCACGCCGAGAGCAAGTCGACGGAGAGCCGCATCCAGCAGATGATCAACTCCGACAAGCTGGTGCTCGAGCCGCTCACCTACATTCGGGGTCGGAGCATTCCCAACCAGTTCATCATCGTCGACGAGGCGCAGAACCTGACGCCGCACGAGGTCAAGACGATCGTCTCGCGCGTCGGCGAGGGCACGAAGATCGTGCTGACCGGCGACGCCGGTCAGATCGACAACCCGTACCTCGATGCCGCGTCGAACGGCCTCGTCTACACGATCGAGAAGATGAAGGGCCGGTCGCTCGTCGGGCACATCACGCTCGAGAAGAGCGAACGGTCGCAGCTGGCCTCGCTCGCCGCCGACGTCCTGTAGCTGAAGTCGCCAGACTTCAGAGGCCCGCATGTGCGGGGTGCGCGTGGCGTCATGGGGCTCGTTCCCATTCCTGTTCGGCACGGCATTCGCCTGGGAATCCACTGCAGCGTCCGCGTCAATTGGATGCTCGACTTGCGTTGCCGAGCCGGGTCGTCCCCGACCCGGCGTTGGCAACGCCCTCCGGGCCGAGACGGCACGGCTCGTTGAGACGAACGCCATGCCGAACAGGATTGGCTCGCTCCCCGAATCCGACTGGGGGCTCGCTGCGCTCGACCCCAGCCACCCAGCGAGAGATGCGCCCCTGGCTCGTAGCTGAAGTCTGGCGACTTCAGCTACCGTTGCTACATCAGGATGGTGAAGCCGAGGATCGCGAATACGATCACCATCAGGATCGGGCCGAGCAGGGCCACGGCGCCGTAGAGCAGGGCCTCGGTGAGGTCGAGGTCGAGCATCGGCATCGAAAGCCCGCCGAACACGGCGATGATGACGGGGTACTTCAGGTACATGTCCATCCCCATCAGCGGCAGCCCCTCGGTGATCCGGTAGAGGACCGAGTCGACGCAGCCGGTGACGGCGACGACCGCAAGGGCGACCGCGACCGCCTTGAGCACGGCGGACAGGAGCGGGCTGAAGCTGGAGCCGAACGTTCGGGCGACGGCGAAGAGCCCGAGCACGTGGAACGGCACGAGCATGCCGAAGAAGATGGAATTCCCCACGAGCTTGGCGACGCGCTGGGCCAGGATCTCTGCGAAGGTCGGCGGAGGCGGGTTCGGGTTCTGTCCCAGTCCCACCACCGGCGAGAACTGCGCGGCGTGGCCCTTCGCGTCGAACAGGACGGCAACATCGAGCACCACGAGCACGAAGCCGATGCCGAGCACGATCGCCGGCACGATCCAGTCCCCCAACTTCGCATCGTGATCGTGAAGCCGGTTGCGCAGGTCCTTCTGGACCCGGCTCGATGCCCCGAGCTTGCCGAGCACGCCGATGTCGCTCGTGTCGCCCGGCTTTGGCTCGGCAGGCGCCTTGCCGCCGCCCCCCTCCGCCGCGTCGATTGCCGTCTCCAGCTTCTTTCCTTGCTGGACGTTGAATCCGCAGTTGATGCAAATGACCGCGCCCGGCTTCATCGGTGCGTTGCAGGAGGGGCAGCTCGCGGTCTTGTCGGGGTCGCGGGCCGGCGTTTTCTCGTCGGGCTCGTCAAGGGGTATCGTGCCGACGTCGGCCAGCGTCGCCCTGCCCGAGGGGGCCGAGGGCATCAGGATGATCGACTTGCAGGTGATGCAGCGGACCTTGCGCTTGCGGTACTCGTCCTTCCATCGGTACCGGCGCTCGCACTTCGGGCAGAGCACGTGTGGACGGGTCTGGTCGGCCATGGTCCGTTTCCCAGCCGCGCCGGCGCGGCACAGCACATTTACCGATAACCTCGCATTGCTGCAAACGGGATTATGGGGCTTGGGGCAACCTCACGGGCGCCACGTCCGCATGTCGATGAGTGGGTATGGGGTGGCTCCGCGCCGTGGAGTCGCGAAGCGTCCACGGCTCGCCAACCGCTGGCGAACCGCGCGGCGTGCGCCCGCGGGTCGAATGCCATCGGAGCCGCCATCGGAGACGAGCCCCGCCCCTCGAGTCCTGGTACCCGCTATGCTCTGTGACGGCCTGATCTGAAGACAACGGATCGCTTGACTGGGTCACCGAACCAATCCGACGCCCCCGGGGACGCCATCGTCCGGCTTGTCGGCGTGCACAAGTCCTTCGACGGCCAGCGGGTGCTGGCAGGCCTGGATCTCTGCTTCGCCCGCGGCGCGACGACGGTCATCGTCGGCCCGAGCGGCACCGGCAAGAGCGTCCTGCTCAAGCACATCGCGGGCCTGGAGCGGCCCGATCGCGGCGAGGTCTGGTTCGAGCAGAACCGAATCGACCGGCTCGGCGACGCCGCGCTGATGCGGGCCCGGATGCGGATGGGATTTCTCTTTCAGATGAGCGCCCTGTTCGACTCGATGGACGTGGCGGCCAACGTCGCCTTTCCGCTGCACGAGCACACGCGGATGACCGAGGCCCAGCGGGCCGAGCGGTGCCGGACCGTGCTCGGCCTCGTCGGCCTGTCGGACATCGAGCGGAAGATGCCGTCCGAGCTGTCCGGGGGCATGCGCAAGCGCGTGGCGCTGGCCCGCGCGATCGTGATGGAGCCGAAGCTCGTGCTCTACGACGAGCCCACCACGGGCCTCGATCCGATCCGGGCGGACGTGATCAACGAGCTGATCGTCGTCCTGAGTCAGAAGCTCGGGATTTCGAGCATCGTCGTGACGCACGACATGGCCAGCGCGGAGAAAATCGCCGATCGTATGCTCATGCTCCACGAGGGCGGCATCATCGCCGACGGCGATCCGCGGACGTTCCTGCGCTGCGAGGAGCCGCTCGTGCGCCAGTTCGTGGAGGGCCGCGCGGGCGACGACGAGCTTCGCGGCATTCGCGGGGTGACCGTGGGGGACCGGTGAACGACCAGGCACGCAACATCGCCGTGGGGCTGACCGCGATTCTCGCCGCCGTCGGGTTGGCGATGATCTCGCTGCTGCTCGGATACGTCCCGCAGTTTCTCGAGTCCGGATACGAGGTGCGCGTCGAACTGAACCACGCGGGCGGCCTCACGTCGGGCAGCCGCGTCAAGCTCAGTGGGATCGACGTCGGGGTGGTGCGCTCGGTGGGGCTGCTGGAGCAGCCCCGGCGGGGGGTGGAGGTCGTGGCGTTCGTCGAGCCGCAGATCGACCTGCCGAGCGCGGTGAAGGTGGGGGTCGAGGCGCCCATCATCGGCGGCAGTCCGACGCTGACGTTCGATATCGAGCATCTCGATCCGGAGCAGAGCCGCCAGCTCCTGCCGACGGACGGCAGCGCGGTCGTGACGGGGCGCGTGCCGTCGCTGGCCAGCCAGTTCGCCGAGGAGCTTCGCGCCGCGCTGGATGAGCCGTTCACGCAGTTCGAGAAGTTCAGCCGCCAGTGGACGGAAGTGGGGCGTTCGCTCGAGACGCTGGTGGAGCCGCGCGCGACCGAGCAGGTCGACGCCGGCGAGGTTCCGGCGAACCTGGCGACGGTGCTGGCCCGCGCCGACCGGCGGCTCGCGGATCTCGAGAAGACCATCCAGGGCCTGAACCGGTGGGTGCACGACGACCAGCTTCACCAGGACGTGCGCAAGACCGCCGCGAACGCGGTCGAGCTCACGGACGGCGCGATCGAGCTGACCGACGAGGTGCGCAAGAGCGCGACCGCGTTGACGGACAGGGTGCGGGCGAGCATGGACAGGCTTGACGAGGTGTCCGTCGGCGCCAGCGAAGACCTGGATCGGCTGGTCAATCGTTATGTCGCGGTGGCCGACGACCTGAGCGGCGCCATTCGTTCGTTGCGCGGCGTGCTCGACGCGGCGCGGGACGGCGACGGCACGATGGGCCGCATCCTGAACGATCCGTCGCTGTACAACAACGTGAACGACGTGGTCGAGCGACTGAACGAGGCGCTCAAGGAAGCGCAGCTGCTCATCGAAAAGTGGAAGAAGGAAGGCCTCCCGATCCAGTTTTGAAGTACGCGATCATCATTCCCGACGGCGCCGCGGATCACCCGCTCGACGAGCTGGACGGGCGTTCGCCGTTCGAGGTGGCGCGCAAGCCGCACACGGACCGACTGAGCATCGAAGGGCGCCAGGGGACGGTGGTGACGACGCCTCCGGACTTCCCCTGCGGCTCCGACGTCTGCACGATGAGCCTGCTGGGCTACGACCCCGCGGCGTACCACACCGGCCGGGCGCCGCTCGAGGCCGCGGCCTCGGGCATCGACCTCGGCCCGGACGACTGGGTGTTCCGAGTCAACCTCGTGACGGTCGTCGACGGCGCGATGGTCGATCACTCGGCGGGTCACATCCGCAGCGACGAGGGGCGGCGCCTGATCGAGCAGTTCGCGGCCCATCGCGGCGACGCGATCGGCCGGTCGGGCACGGACGCGGCGTCGGCGGAACACGAACCCGCGGAATGCGTCTACTACCCGGGCGTCAGCTACCGCAACCTGATGGTCGACCGCTCGGGGCGTCACGACTGGACGCAGACGAAGACCGTGGGCCCGCACGACATCCTGGGCGAGCCCGTGGAAGATCACCTGCCGCGCGGCGGCCCGCACGCGGATCTCCTTCGGGACATCTTCGAAAGCAGCGCGGCGTTCCTTGCGACGCACGACATCAACGAGACGCGTCGCGACCTGGGCGAGCTGCCGGCGACCCACCTCTGGCCCTGGGGACAGGGGCGACGCCCGGTCATCGACAGCTTCAGGAACCGTTTCGGGCTGAGCGGCGCGATGATCACCGCGGTGGACCTGCTCGGCGGGCTGGCGGCGCTCATCGAGTGGCCCCTGCTCGACGTGCCGGGTCAGACGAGCTACCACGACACCGACTACGCCGCGGCCGGCCGGCACGCGATCGACGCCCTGCGCGACTACGACCTCGTCTGCGTTCATATCGAAGCACCCGATGAAGCATCGCACGCGGGTGACGCGGCGACGAAGATCGCCTCGATCGAGGAGATCGACCGACACGTGGTCGGCCCGGTTCATCTCGCGCTGCGGAAGATGGGGCCGGAGCACCGCATCCTGTACCTGCCCGATCACTACACGTCGGTCGGGTCGCGGATGCACGATCCGACGCCGGTTCCCTTCGCGATGGTCGGCCACCAGGTCAGGACCGTGCTCGAGCGGCCGTTCAACGAGGCGAACGCGGGCTTGTCGGACCTGCACATCCAGTACGGTCACGAGCTGATGGAGTATTTCCTTTTCGGGGGGCTCGCCAGGCCGACGACGAGCGCGTAGCGGAGGCGCAAGTCATGGAGGGCAAGCGGGATCAGTCCGGTTTCCACCGGTATCCTCCGGAATTCCTCCCGCTTCGCCGGTCCCTCCTGACGTCGATCCGGCTCGATCGAGCCGTGTGGAGAACTTGTTGATTTGGCCAGGGTCAGGTCTTGCGCTGCGCCGCCCGGTCGATCGGCCGGGGCGCATTACGGGTATTGGCGGGGGATCCGACCGGGATTCTAAAACCTTCTTTAGAAGCGATTTATGGTAGGGATGAGCGTTCGGTGCGCGTCCGGCGACACTTGCGGGTAAACCCGTAGATCGGAGCGACGGAACTCTCCTGGGCCTGCGCCGGGCATGTGGAAAAGCCGCGATCGGAACCGAACGCTAATCGATCGTAGCAACTGGGGTTATAGGGCTTTGCCCGGATTCAGCGGATGAACCGCATCTCACCGAAATTGGGGACGACCGCGGCCCCGTTCGAGGAGATGGGATAGGGCGCGGGGAAGTACACGAAGAACGCCTTGCCGATCATCAGGTCTTCCGGCACGACGCCGAATCGGTGACTTTCATCCGGGAGCATCGTCTGCCTGATCCAGGGGGCCAGGTTCTTCTCTTCCCAGAACCGACCGTCGTGGCTCAGCGGGCTGTTGTCGCCGAGGCAGAAGAACTGTTCCGGCGCGATGTGGACCGGCTCGCCGGCGAACCGGGTCTCGCCGTGGTACTTGACCATCGTGCCCCGTCCGGGCTTGTCCAGGGGGCGAGGCTTTGCGCTGGTGTACGCGATGTCGCGATCCACCTCGAGGTCATGCAACGCGACCGGCGCGCCGTTCACCTCGATCTCGACTTGCGGGTACCGCCTGGCCTCGAGCGGCCGGCGTTCGCACAGTGCGGTGAAGTCGAGTTCGAACTGCCAGACCAGCATGCGCTCGCCGTCGACCCAGACGCTGGCTTCCTGGTCGACATACCACAGTTCGATCGGCGTCGCGACGCCGACGGGCAGCGGCGACCCGTCGGCTTCCGCAAGGACGCGACGCGTGTCCGGCGTCTCGACCTTCCGGCCGTCCTGCTCCGTCGTTTCGAACGCGCTGAGCGTCACCTTACCGTCCGCCTGGACGGCCGCCTCGAGCGCGAGCACGGTGCCGTCCACCCGGTCGAGCCGGGTGGTCGTCCTCAGGCGCACCACAAGGTTGGCGTCCAGCGGCTGCACCGACGCAGCGACGCGCACGTCCTCGATCGGCTGTTCGAGCCAGGTGTTGTGCGTATGCTGGTTGTAGGCGTACCACTTCAGGAAGTCGTAGGGCGGTGATTGATCGGCAAAGTCGAACGTCAGCAAGCCGGCGTTGGCGCTGTCGTGAACGAAGGCGCGTCCGAGCTTCCAGTCTCCGACTTCGGGGGACCAGGGCATGTTCCACCTTCGGCCCCCCTTCGCGTTGAGGCCGCGGTCACGCGGGCGAAAGCGGCTGTGGTACACCGGCTGCCACAGGACGCGCTGGATGCGCGTCGCGTGCGGATTCTCGCGAGAATCCGTCTTGCGGGCGATCCGCCACCGGTCGTCGCCGGCTTCGCGGGGCTTTACGTAGACATTGCCCTCGATGATCAAGAGCGATTCGTCGGGCAGCCCCACCAGGCGCTTGATGTAGTTCTGTGTCGGCTCGTTCGGGTTCTTGAAGACCACGACGTCCCACCGTCGCGGCGCGCTGATGCTGTAGATGTACTTGTGGATCAGGATGCGGTCGCCGGCGCGCACACGGTTGCCCCCCAGGACGTTCGGGAAGTGACACATCGGGCAGATCGGGTTGCGATCACCGGAGAGCGACCGAGCCCGCTGACCAGCCTTCGAAGAA
>NYZC01000190.1 GCA_002686995.1 Phycisphaeraceae bacterium
AGGATTGGGTGGCTGGGGTCGAGCGCAGCCACCCACTCTGCGAACGATTCCAAAGGGACCCGCGACAGCTGTCATGCACCCGGAAACTCGTGCGATGGCGCCCGCCGTTCGCCTCGACGATGGCCGAGCCGTATCATGGAATCCGCAATGCGCATCGATCGCTCCATGGCGGCGGCGACCGTCACCTCGCTGCTCCTGCTCGGTTGTGCCACCGGGCAGCCATCGGTGCGTCCGAACATCAGCCGCGGCGCGCACCTGCCGAACAACCTGAGGCTCGCGTTTTCCAGGGCCGCCGAAAAGGGCGACGTCGAATCGACCCGAGGACTTCTCGAAAAGCACCCGCTCCTCATCGACGCGCGACCCGACAACGACTCGCGCACGCCGCTGATCATGGCGACATGGCGAGGTCGGGCCGACATGGTCCGCTTCCTGATCGAGCAAGGCGCCGACATCGAGGCCGAGGACTACGTTTGGGGCGGCAGCGCGCTCGGATGGAGCGGATGGTTCGGGCGCCCTTCGGTCGCAAGGGTTCTCATCGAGGCCGGGGCCGACATCAATCACCCGAATCGCGACGGATGCACGCCATTGTGCAGCGCGGTCGCCGCGCAGCAGCACGAGCCGGACCAGGGCCGGAGACAGGCGACGCCCGAGGATCGCTCGGCCATTGTCGCACTGCTCGAAGCGCACGGCGGTGCGCTCCAGAGGCAGCGCACTCGCCCGTGGCCGATCATCGCGGGATGGTCGGATCACCCTGACTGAGCTCGATCTCACCATCATTCCATCGTTCCCTCCTCGCTCCTCGCTCCCCGCTCCCCGCTACGCCCCCGGCTTCCAGCCGAGCACCTCTTCCGCCCGCGTGTTGGGCAGGTTCTCGTTCCCGGTGCTTGACGCCTGGATCCGGTGCACGCCCGGCTTCGAGAGTTCCAGCGCCGCCAGAACCAGGCGCGACAGATCGCCCGACGTGATGTGGATCGGCCATCGTCCTTCAGCGATCTCCTGGTCGGTCGCCGGACGGATCAGGCGCAGGACGACGATCTTTGCGTCGGGAGCCTGGATCGCGGCAGCTTCGCATATCGATTCGCCGAGCATCTTGCTCACGGCGTAAGTCGACCAGCCGTTCGGATCGACTTGCTCGTCGACGAAGTAGTCGATCGGCTCGCGATAGATGCTTAGGGAGCTTGCGTACACGAAGCGACGCACCCCCGCCTTGATCGCCGCGCGCATGACCCGATACAACCCCTTCGTGTTCACACCGAACGAATCGTCGACGTTGGCCGTCCGGCTCCCCATGGCAAGGTAGATCACCGCGTCCACGTCGCGGACCGCTGCCCTGACCGCCGCCTCGTCATCGACGTCCCCGACGATGCATCGACCGTCCATGCCGTCGACCGGCCTGCGATCGAAGATGCGCAGCTCATGCGCGGCCTCGAGCGCGGGTCGAATCAACGTGCCGACCTTTCCGGCGCCTCCGATTGCCAGCACACGCATCGGACTACCTCGGTATCGAGCGCAACCCGGTAGCCCGGTAGCCGAGCAGTTCGGTCGCGCGATCGTTGGGGTACAGCTTGCCCTCGACATCACCCGTCGCCTGAACGACGTGCGCTCCCGGACGAGAACAGGCCAGGGCGGCGAGGAAGATGGCTCGCGCATCATGGGTCGGCGTGTAGGTGGCCGGGCTGAACACGGGCCGACGACGCAGCGCCTTGCGGATGTCGTCTTCGGTTCGCGGCATGCTGAGCCGCAGCGCGACGATCGTGGCGCGCGGCTCTCGCCGGGCGGCGATCGCACAGAGGCGCTCGGCAAGTCGCTTGCTCATTCCGTAGGGATGCCATTCGTCAGGAGGCCGGCTCTCGTCGATGCGACCGATCGACCAGAGGTTCTTGTGCACGCTCATCGAGCTGGTATAGACGTACCGCATGACCCCGGCCTCGAAACCGTGCATCAGCAGGCGGTAAAAGTCACGCAGGTTGACATCGAACGCCGGATCGAGCTCGGAGACGTCACCATTCGACCCGATGCCCATCGGCATGTAGATGACGGCATCGACGCCGACGATCGCACGGGCCACCGCTTCGTCATCGCCAGTGTCCGCGACGATGCTCCGCTCGCCGATACCGTCCACCGCGACGCGGTCGAAGACCGTGACCTCGTGGTCCGCTTCCAGCGCGGGGCGGATCATCGTTCCCACGCCCCCCGCACCTCCAACCATGAGCACGCGCATGGAGTACCTCCAAAGTGGCGACATGATATCAGCGGGACCTGCCCCGCCCATCGCGGTCGGCGCGGACCGCATAGAATGCCGTCCTCGGGCGTCGTCGACGACCCGCGCCGGATTCACCTTCGAGGATCATCGGCATGACCAGCCATCCGATTTCGCTCGCCGTCATCGTTCTCGTCGTCAGCGTCGCCGTAGACGACGAACCGGGAGAGGTCATATCGCGGGTCGACGGGATTCGCAGCCGGATTACCGCCGTGAGAGCCGAGGCGTCGACGGCCCTGGCCGACCTGTACGCCCGGGATCAGGCCCTGCGCGAAGAGCTGAGGCTGCTGGAGAAATGGACGCCGCAGAGCCGTGTGCAGATCGAAAGCTCGATCGTGAACTACGAGAGCCAGATTCGCCACGCGAAGGAGCAGCTCGAGCGGCTTCGCGCCCAGTTGCAGATCGCCATGCTCTCGGATCCCGACGAGCGGGCCGGAATGACCGCAGCGCACAAGGCGGAGCAGGCGGACATCCGCGCGAAGACCAACGAGGTCCGCAAGCCGTTCGACGAGCAGATCATGGCGATCAAGAGGGATCATCCCGAACTCAGGCAGGCCTATGCCGATTGGCTCTCGGGCTTCGTCCGCACGCCGACCGAAGCCCCGCTCGCTGGTCTGGAGCCCGCCCCGGTCTCCGTCAACCTCGATGATGCATTCGCGGCCGTGCACTGGAACGACGGCAGCGACCTCAAGGTCTGGACGCACATCCGGCTCACGGAACGACCGGAAGCCAGGGAGGACGCGCGCCTGCATGACGCCCGCCACCCGGTGACCTCCGTGAACGCGAACTCGGTGTGGCTCTACGCCGGTCGCTTCCAGGTCGTGCTGCACATCAACGAGAAGGCCTGGCACGGTCCGGACGCCGCGCTGAAGATCATCGATCAGTTTCTCGACCTGAACGCCATGGCCGACGCAACCGGACCTTCACCGACACCATGATCCGGTCTCCTCGCCTCGTCACGAGCATGCTCGTCCTGCTTCTGCTGTTCACCGGCGTCGGCGCCGTCGAGACGCCCGGCGTCCTCTGGCGCGAATCCTTCGACGGCCCCGGCCTGCGTCTCGAACACTGGCACGGGCAGATCGGGGTCAGGAATCCGATCCACGAGACCGTGCTCGAAGAAGGCCGCGGCGCCGAGCACATCAACCTCGTGTACGAACGCGAGGGTGACGACCACCACTACTGGCGCGTCGCCGGTTTCGAGCCGATCATGCTCACCGAGACGACGGCCATCCGCCTGATCGTCAGGTCGACCTCGCCCGTCGGGCTCAAGGCGAACTACCACGTTCACGGTGCGACCTTCAACGGCGTCATCGACGGCGAGAAATCCAAGGGAACCGGCGGATGGGAAACGATCGTACTGCCCGACCCGCTGAGGCTGGCGCGGCACACGACCGCTCATGCCATCCGCGGCGGAAAGGCCCGCGAGAATGACGATCAGCGCGAGATGGTCCTCGATGCCCTTGTCCTCGACCTGCTCGCGGCGGGAAAGATCACGGACATCCACGTGGACGAAATCGTCGTCGTCGATACGACGAAGTACCGCCCCGAGGCCGACGTATCGAGCCTGCCCTTTCGCATTGGCTGGGCGGCCCGCACCCCGGCGCCACCCGTCATCGACGGTCGGATCACCGAGCGCGACGGATGGCGACGAGCGCCGCCGCTGGATGACTTTCGCCTGATCAACCGGGTGAGCGCCAATCCGACGCTGGTCTGGCTCCTGTACGACGACGCCGCGATCTACATCGCGGCGCGGTTATCGGGCCGAGCGGGGCAGACGCTCAAGACCGAGGCGCGGCCGGACATCAACGTCTGGACCGACGACAGCTTCGAGCTCTTCATGGGCGTGCCGAAGTCGAAGATTCTCACGCGGCTCCAGGACGACGAAAGGTACTTCCACCTGCTGGTCAACGCCGCGGGCACGCGCGGTGACGCGTTCGGGGCGCGATCCGGAGCTTCCTGGGACGGCGCATGGACGGCGCGCACGTCCCGGCGGCATGACGGGTGGGAAGTCGAGATGCGCGTCCCGTTCGAGACGCTCGGCATCGACGGCGCGCCGGCGGACGTCTGGACGTTCAACGCGTGCCGGAACGACGCGGACCGCTCGGTCCCGGATGGCATCGTTCCGGCTTCCTGGGCCCGCCTGAAGAGGTGGTTTCACGAGCCGGAGCACTTCGGGCGTGTCGCGTTCGGCGACGGTCGTCCCGACGCAGACAGGCTCGGCGCCATCGTCGTGCGCGAAGAGCTTCGAACGCTTCTCGGCGCGCCGCGCGCCGGGCTGCGGCGCTCGCGGAAGGACATCGATTCCGTCGCGGCTTCCGCTCCCGGCAGAAACGCGTCGCTCGACGAGCTTGACGCCCTGGAACGACGGACGGACGCCCTCGGCGCCCGCATCACCGCCCTGGCCGAAACCGAGGTGTTCGCCGGTCGAACGAAGCTCGCGGAAGAGATCGACGTCCTGTTCCGGCAGGTGCAGTCGGCGCGGCAGTCCGCATCGATCGTGCGGCTTGGCGCGCAAACGCCCCGGGACTGGTCCTTCATCGTGATGGGCGGTCCCGCGATCACGAACGAAAGGTTCGAGCCGGGCAAGCCGCTGCCGCCCTCCTTCGACGTCATCGACGCGCTTGCCGTGTCTGCATGCCGCGGCGAGTACGAGCCGGTCACTTTCGTGCTCCACGCGACGGAGGACCGGGCCGGCGTACGCGTCGAGGCAACCGGGCTGCGCGGCGACCGCGGCGCTATTCCTGCATCGGCGATCGACCTGCGCGTGGTCAAGTACTGGTTCCAGGCCGGCGACCGGGAGTACTCGAGAAAACGGCGCCTCGACGGCGGCGTGCTCGTGCCCGAGCTTCTGCTCAAGGACGACGGCCTCGTCGTCGTCGACCACCAGAGAAAGAAGAACTTCGTCCGGACGGACGGGGGGCTGGTCGACGTCAGCGATCCCGCCGTCGTGTTCGACGTGAAGGGCAGACCGCTCGAGGGCGCCACGCCGGCGCTGCTGGACTTCGCACCGACCGACGCCGATTCGCTGCAGCCGTTCGACGTCGATGCCGGCGCGATGAAGCAGCTTCTCGTCACGATCCGGGTGCCGGACGACGCCGTCAGCGGCGACTACAAAGGGACGATCCGGGTGGAGACGCCTGGCGCCGGACCGCTCACACTTCCCCTGACGCTCACCGTCCTGCCGTTCGATCTCGCGCCCCGGCCGGTCGATTATTCACTGTACATCCGCGGGGGGCTGATCGACGACACGCCGCGCATTGCCGTCTGGTCCGAGCACAAGACCGAGCGACAGTATCGAGCCGAAATGCGGAACCTGCTCACCCACGGCGTCGTCAATCCGTGCGTCCGGCAAAGGGACTTCGATTCCTTCGTCCGCGCCATGCGGATCCGGGAAGAGATCGGAATGCCGAAAGGCTGGATCTACAACCTCGGACAGCGCATCGATGCAGGCGAGGTGGATGCCGGCGAAACGGCAGCACGATTCGAGCAGCAGGTCCGACCGTTCGTGAAGTGGGCGAACGAGAACGGCTACAAGGGTTACTACGCCTACGGCATCGACGAGGCGGATGACATGCTCATCCGGGAGCGCCCATGGTTCGAGGCGGCACACCGCGGGGGCGCGCGGATCTTCGTCTCCGTCGGCCAGGGCGGCCACTTCTTCGAACGCGCGGCGGATCTGCTCGATCTACCGGTCCTCGCGGGCCCTTACAACCGCGAGATGGTGGCCCGCGTGCATGAAAAGGGGCACCGCATCGGCATCTACGCGTTCCCGCAGGTCGGCTCTGAGCTGCCCGAGCTTTACCGGCGGAATTACGGCATCGCCTTGTGGCAGGCGGGATACGACGTGGCGATGACCTACGTCTATCAGCATTCGTTCGGGCACATCTGGAACGACTTCGACCACGAAGAGCACAAGGATCTCAACTTCGCGTATCCGACCGTCGACGGGGTCATCGACACGCTCTCGTTCGAGGGATTCCGCGAAGCGGTCGACGATGCCCGCTATGCCGCGACCCTTCTCGCCGTGGCCGGGAGGGCCGCGTCGGATCCGTCTCGGCGCGCGGCGGCCCGGACCGACGAGCAGTGGATCAGGACCGCGGATACGCAAGGCGACCTCGACGCGCTGCGGCGTGAGATCATCGAGCGGATCATCAGCCTGTCCCGCCTCTGACACCCCCTCTGACACCCGGAAATCTTCGTTAAACCTTCCCGTTCACGTTCCAGTGCACACCCGGTCGTGACAGGCCAGGTTGGGTGAAGGGAACGGGATCGGGCACAGGATCGATTTCGCGATCTATTGCCCCATCCCGTCCCATTGCGCCCTTCCGATCCTCACGATTTCATCGTCGTCCAGCTTCTCCAGCGGCGTATAGCGCGGGTGGTGGGAGTCGCGATAGGGATCGTTCCGCGCGGCGTTGTAGCAGCAGATGAGCGTCCATCGCGGGTCGTCGCTTTCATTGGCGTCGGACCGGTGCAGGAGGTTGGCGTGGAAGAACGCGCCGGTGCCGGGCTCCATCTCCAGGTGCACCAGCGGCAGGCGCTCCGCCGCCGCGGCGACGCGCTCCGGATCGGCCTTCGCCTGCCCTTCCACGCGCTCGTGCCGAATCAACCCCATGTGGTGCGACCCGGCAAGCGCCTGAAGGCAGCCGTTCTCCTTCGTCGTCCGGTTTACGGCGATCATGCAGCTTCCCATGTACGGGAACAGGCAGTACCCGGTCTCGTGCCAGTACCCGAAATCCTGGTGCCACATGAACGCGCCGCCCGTCCGCGCCGACTTGAGCATCATCTTGTGATGCCAGTGGTAGACCTCGCCGTCGAGCACCTGCTCCATCGCGTCCACGATGCGACGTGACCGGGCGATCGCGCTGTAATAGTCTTCGCCGACATTGTCGTCGACCCAGAAGCGCGTCTGGCGCCCAGCGCCGTCACCCGCCGACACGACCTGCGCCGATGCCCGGCGCATCTTCAGGACCTCCGAGGGGTGAACGGCCGGCCCTTCCATCGACGCATCGGCGCTGGCGATCTTCAGAAGCAGATCGGCCTCCTCGGCGCTGAACAGGTTCTCGACGATGACGAATCCGTCACGCTCCAGGTCCTGGAGTTGGGTATCCGTGAGCATCAGGCTCTCCTGTCTTCAGTCCATCGACATGCACCAGGAAGATATTACCCCTTCCACCGTGACCTGCCGAACACCGACCGTCAGCCGCTGCGTCGACGCTGGCGGTCAGCACGAACCTCTAACAAACGAGTTCGCGGCCGGTCAACCTTCAACGCCATGAGTGCTACGATCTGGTGGTGAACCCGACCCCGTTCGACCGCCCGGAGAAACTCCGCCGATGACCGACACCCAAACCACGACCCTTTCCGCGGATCCGACGCTCGATCTCGCCCAGGCCGCCCGCGACCACCTCTTCGTGGGCATGGCCAACCCCGTACAGCTGGAGGCTGAGGGCGGTCCGCTCATCATCGACCGGGCCGAAGGCATTTACCTGTATGACGCGGGGGGACAGCGCTACATCGACGGTATCTCCGGCATGTACTTCCGCAACGTCGGGTACGGTCGCGAAGAGATCGCCCGGGCCATCTACGACCAGATCGCCAGGGTCAGCATGAACGTCTACGCCGGCGTGACCTCCTCCACCGTGACGCTCGCCGCGAAGCTCGCGCAGATCGCTCCCGGCGACCTGACAAGAACGTTCTTCTGCCAGGGCGGCTCGGAAGCGAACGAGTCCTCCATCAAGATGGCGCGAGCGTATCACGTCCGGCGAGGCGACCGCGGCCGCTTCAAGGTCATCTCGCGGCAGGGGTCGTACCATGGCGGCACCTGGGGCACGATGTGGCTTGGCGAGCATCCGTTCTTCCCGCGCACCGACTATCAGCCGTCCCCGTCCCACTGCATCGTGGTGCCGGGCCCCAACATGTACCGCTGCGCGTTCAACTCGACGTCGCCCGAGCAGTGCGGCGAGCTGTCGGCCCGGGCGATCGAGCAGGAGATCCTGCGACAGGGGCCCGACTCCGTCTCCGCGGTCATCGGCGAACCGGTGACCCAGCCGCTCGGCGGCGTCGTGCCGCCGCCGAACTACTGGCCGCTCGTGCGGGAGATCTGCGACCGCTATGGCGTGCTGCTGATCTTCGACGAGGTCATCACCGGCTTCGGTCGCGTCGGCACCTGGTTCGGCGCCGACCTGGTCGGCGTCACGCCCGACATCATGAGCTTCGCCAAGGGCGTCACCTCCGGCTACTTCCCGCTCGGCGGCTCGATGGCCAGCGCGAAGATCGCGGAGGTGTTCGAAGGCGGTCCGGAGAAGACCTGGTCGCACATGTACACGTACTCCGCCCATCCCGGCGGCGCCGCCGCGGCACTGAGCAACCTGGAGATCGTCGAACGAGAGAACCTGGTCGACAACGCGCGCCAGCGCGGCGAGCAGCTTGCGGGGCTGCTCCAGGAGATGAAGCAACGGCATCCGATCATCGGCGACGTGCGGGGCACGGGCCTGATTCAGGGCATCGAGTTCGTCAAGGATCGGGCGACGAAGGAGCACTTCGATCCCTCGCAAGGCGTCAACGCGATGCTGACCGCCGAGCTCAAGGAACGAGGCGTATGGCTTCGCGTCCCGCCCTACATCCTCCCCTTCGCGCCACCGCTGACGATCACCGCGGACGAGTTGGACGAGCTTGCGAGCAAGGTCGACGAGGCGCTTACCACAGTCGAGCAGCGACTGGGGATGGCCAGAGGCTGAGGGAGGGGGGATGACAGCGCGGGGCTGAAGCCTGAACGCCATCGAACGTTCGGTTCTGATATCGGGACACCCCCCAACCCCCCCTTGCGAAGGGGGGGCTTGCACACCGAACACCGTTCTTCCGCCGACTCACTCGATTCCCGCAAAACCGCCCGTGTCATACTTGAACAGGTCCCCGGTCCCTCCAGGCAGATGGATGACGAGGCCCTCATCGGGGTTCAGGATCGTCAGGCGCTCCACCTCGCCGGTCTGGCGGCACAGGCGCAATATCGTCTTTACGCCGGGATCGAACACGATCCGCACCCGGACGGCGCATTCATCAGCGTTACGGCGTGCGTGCTGGTAAAGGTTCGTAACCATGAAGTAGGTCTGGCCGTCGTCGTCGCGGAAGTGACCGATCAGACCATGGCGATGTAGGCCGTCATCGAGGATCGCGATCGAACGAATGCGCCGGTCGCCCGCGGTCCCCTGCTTCCAGTTCTCGTGATATGTCGGTATCCGCACGCCCGCCCGGCCGGGCAGGTGCGCGACGTTCGTGCTCGTGAGAAAGCGCATCGCCCTTCCGAGGCGCGCTACCTCCGCATGCGCCCGTGCCGCGGGCTCGTAGAGCGGACTGGGATCACCCCCGGGCATGAGGATGTCGCGCTGATGCCCCGGGCAGTACATGAAGTTCGCGATCCCGGTGAAGCCGTATGTCAGCGCACAAAATACCTGCATGCGGTAGTCCGATTCGCTCGGCAGGCGCACGTTGTATCCGCGTGACCCGGCGGGGCGTTCCCACGTCTGCACGAAGATCCAGTAGGGCAGACCAGCCGCGAGTGCCGCGCGTCGATTGACCCACAGACTCTGGTACCAGTAGTCCGTCACACCCGACTCGTTGCCTTCGCCGTGATTGAAGACGTAGATATCGTACATGTGGACGTCAGGCCGGGCGATGCGGATGTAGTCACGCACGTACTGGCCGTAGCTATAGTCGCCGGCCTCCTGCTGCTGCTCCGGCGTGGGATCCTTGATCTTCCCGTAGTAGTGACGCCGTTCACCGCCGGGAGGGCCGATGTTGGACAGGTGGAGGCGATCGGGCCACGTCGCACGGAGCCACGCAAGCACTTCGCCAGTTTGCTGAAAGTTGTTGAGCCCGTGTAATGTCGGCTCATCGTTGACGAGCATCCCGACGTTGGCTTCGTACTCGTCGAGCAGACCGCGCACGCGCTGCTGAAAGGCGGGTGTCGGCCCTTCCTTGCCATAAAGGTGCAGCAACCATGGGTAGTCTGCCTCCGCGGCACTCTGCAGAATGGTCGGCCTGGGCTTCCATGCGAGCAGGGCCGAGTAGTTGACGCCGCGGTACTCGTCGAGATCGAACGTCTTCGGCAGGATCGCCAGACCCATGATCGTAAACGGGTGCGACCGAACCCACCGCATGCCGAAGTCATCGGGACGTTCGGCGCGAGATGCCTGTCCGACGCAAGCAACGATCAGCGCGGCGGCGATGACTCGTACGATTGAAGTTGATTGATCGTCATCCATGCTTCGCGGACTCCGCCGGACCCGGATTCCGACCCGAGTCCGAAATGACCCATAACGATTGGCATAACGACTAATATCTTAATCCAACCCCTTCTGCATGAGCCGTCGCTTCGCCGCCACGCACGCCGACACGGTTTCGTCGAAGCTCATCGGCTCGTTGTCCGTGCGAAGGATCTCGAAGATGAGCGGTCCCTCGAAGCCACCGCCGGCGAGCAGGCCCATGATCGGCTCGTAGTCGATCAGGTTCTCGTCATCGATCGGCTGGTGCGCGACGAACCCGTCTTCCTTGCGGCGCACCCCGTGCACGTGAAACTGGACGATCCGATCAAGGCGCTCACGGATCATGCTCAGCGCCTGCTCGGTGACGTCGCTGAACGGCGCCCGCGCCCCGTTCTGACTGGCGTGGCCGATATCGAAGAGCGATCCCCACCTGCGGTCGTCGATGCCTTCGACGATGCGCGTATCGAACGCCTCGAAGCCGACGGACAGGTCCAGTCGGCAGGCATGCTCGAGCAGGTGCTTCCCTGCTTCGACATGGTGATCGATCGTGTCGTCGTCCTCGAATCGAGGAGCGAGCATGATCTCGTACTTGTGCGGCATGAACGGGTGCCAGGTGACGACCTGCCCTCCCACCTCGTGGGCGAACCGCATCATCTCGACGTGCTCCCGCAGAAGTCGATCCCGCTCCTGTGGATCGGTGAGCTGTTCCCTGCGGTCGACGTGTGCGCTTTGAGCATGCACGGTCACCCACTCGAACTGCCGCAGCAGCGACTGAAGCTCGCCGCGAAGACCAGCCGGATAGTTCCGCGCCGCCAGCGCGATCGGCGCGATGATCTCGACGCTGCCAAATCCCGCCTCGCGCATCGTTCTGACCATGGACAGGATCGAATCCTCGGTCGCTCCCATGGTCGTCACGCCGAACATGTCCTCAACACGACGCTTCATGTTTCGCTCCTCGCTCCCCGCTCCCCGCTCCCTGCTCCTTCCCGCCGCGGCAACCGCCAGCGAATGACCTCGAACGTGTACGGACCGTCGAAGGCCCAGGCCCACGTGGTCATCATGGTTCCGTCGGACAGTTGCAGGTCGGTCTGCCAGCCGCCGTAGTAGGTGGAGTGCGCCCCGAGGAGAATCGGGTGCTTCAGATCCCAGGTCCTGCCGTCGTCCTCGCTGAAGACGGCCCGAGTGCCGAACGGGAGTCGGCTCCGGCAGCGATACGAGCACAGAATGCGCCCGTCGTCGAGGCGCAGCATCTTCGCGTGAACGTCGCTGTAGTCGAGCGCGACCCACGGCTCGGACCAGCTCAGCCCGTCGTCGGCGGACTCCATGAACGCCATGGCCTGGTTGATCTCGGCGTTGTGCCAGCCGAGACCGGCGGGCGGCTCGATGCCGGTGATCGCGTGGACGTGATCGCCATTGATGCGTGCCGCCATCAGCAGACGACCTTCGGAAAGCCTGAGAAACGCGGCCTCCGTAAAGAACGGGCGCGATCGCGGCCAGGCGCCACGCACGGGATCGCGCTGCCAGGTCCGACCGCCATCGACGGACCGCATGCGCCATGCCGTCGTCGCGGGCGCACCTTCGGATTCGCGGTTGTCGCCCCTGGAATTGAACAGGGCGACGCTGCCGTCAGACAGGCGCACCAGGTCGCGCCGATAGCTCGTCGAGCCTTCGCCGAAGTCGATTTCCTCCCAGGTGCGGCCCCGGTCCGCCGAACGGAAGAGGGCCGACTCGTTGTCGCCCTTCGGCACGCCCGTCAGCTGCGCCGTCAGGAGCACCGTGTCGTCGTCCTCGAGGCAGAGCATCGCCTGCTCCTTGCCCCTGAGGTTCGCGCCGCAGGTCACCACGCGGTCCCAGCTTCGGCCGTCGTCGGTCGACCGATAGATGTCGAGCGTCTCGTCCCGCATCGGGCTGATCAGCAACTCGCCATCGGGCAGTCGCCCCAGCGCCCCCTTGTAGTGGTCATCGACCCGAACGCGCTCGCATTCGGACTTCTCCCAGTACGCAATCTGCTGAAGGTCGCCGGTAAAACCCGTGCCCGCCCAGTCATACTTTTGCCAGTCCGGACGGTCGCTCAGCGCCGGAAAGTGCGCCGGGACAACGGACGCCCCCTTGTCACCGGGCAGCCGCCATCGCACCGCGTGCGCCACCGAGTCACCGATCTTGTCCGTCTCGCGGTAAGCCCGAATAGAGTGTGTGGTCAGAATGCTCCCGTCCGAAAGCTCGATCGACGTCGGGCAACCGAACATGTTCGGCCACGAACCGGCGAGACACACGGGATGGTCCGTGTCCCATGTCGTACCAGCGTCTTCGCTGATCACGGCAAGGATTCCGATCGGCACATCGTGACGCGCGAACGTGCAAAGCAGGCGGCCATCCCGCAGAACAAGCAGGTGGGGGTCTGTCTCGTCATCCTG
This sequence comes from Phycisphaeraceae bacterium, assembly GCA_002686995.1. Lineage (GTDB taxonomy): Bacteria > Planctomycetota > Phycisphaerae > Phycisphaerales > Phycisphaeraceae > NYZC01. The sequence continues at coordinate 12,939 of NYZC01000190.1, forward strand.
GAGAAAGCGGTCCGGTTCGACGCCCGAGAGGCGGCCGAGCCCTGAATACCAGCTTTCGCCGGAACCGACGAGGGTGATCCGGTCATCTGGGCCGTCGACGATCCGTGCGACGCCGCCGCGACGCGGACGCGACCGCAGCGACCAGGTGATGCCCTGGTCCGAAGAGCGGTACAGCCGACCGATGTCGAGCAGCATGTCACCGTCACGACATGCGTGGAGCACGGCGCGGTCATTGCCGATGAGCCGGTCCCCATGCGTCCGGAACGTGGACCAGGTCAGCCCCTCATCATGCGACAGCCACAGGCTGACTTCATGTGATCGATCGCGGCAGCAGGCCAGAAGGCTTGTCGCGGACACCGGCGCCGCCGCCATGACGAACTGCCCGCGCGGACCGATCGCGCTCCGCGCCGCGGGCTCGAGCGATTCGAAATAGACGGGCATGGAAGTCATTCCTGATCTTTGATTTGCGATGGTCGGGCACTGCGAAATCGCGAATCAAGGATCAAAATCCCTCCAACGATTCGGACGACCTGATCGTGCGCAGGTCCGTCGACCCGCAGTGGGGACAGGTGGCGTCGCTGATGCCCTCGCGGCGCATCATCATTCGATCGATACCGACGACGCGGTTGCACTTGCGGCAGAGCATGGCCGGCCAGGCCGCCCTGGCATCGCACTTCGGGCAATTCAACGGACCACGTCGATTATCGCTGCGATAGAAATAATCGCAGGCCGTGCACCCGAGCACCGCCTCTCCGACCACGGACCTGGAGTTGCCGGCAGTGCTGCGAAACACCACGACCACCGCGATCGCGAGCACGACGATCGATGCGGCGACGAGCACTGGCTGCAGCCATGGACGGTCCTGTTTGCTCATGGGCGACCGATCTTGTCGACAAGAAACGGGCGTAGCGGGCATCGAGTGGCAGGTAGCGTGTCGTGCTTTGATGTTAGCATGTCGCGTCGGCATGCGAACCCTGCTTACCTGTCACCTCACGGCTGTCATCCTGCTCGTGCTCCCGGTGGCGATCGGCGGCACCGCGTCGGCGCGTACGATCGAAGAGATTGAATCTCTCAACGCGATCACGCTCGACCACGTGACGCCGCACACGAAGTGGGCGAGACCCTACGCGCGCGGCTCCATCCGGGCGCTGTTCATTCAAAAACTGACGACCAACGTCAATGTCGCCGCGACGCGCGACGTCGTCGAAATGGCCCAGCGTTTCGATATCGAAGCGGATACGGTCCTCGTCGCTCCGTCAAAGGGTCAGGCTTACGCCGTGACCTACCGGGGCGAGTCGGGCGTGTACGGCGGCGCGGCAGGCGAGCAGCGACTGGCTCGCCTGCTCGAGACCCCTTACGACTGCTATGTGATCGGCGATCACGAGATCGCCGGGCATCTTCCGGGCGCGGCGCTCGAGACGATTCTCGACTACGTCCGGCAGGGCGCCGGCCTGGTGCTGCCGCAACGCGAGGCTTACGACGCGATCAATGAGCACGCGTCGATCGGTGCCGAGCCCATGACCGCCCCGAGGTCGCTCTCCGCGTGGGATGCCATGGTGATTCGGCTGGGCAAGGGTCGGATCGTCTCCCTCGACGTGCCCCACCGGAAGTTCCATACCGACAACGATCGTGACCGCATCCTCGGCGTCAAGGTCGCGCGGGACGCGCATTTCGCGGCGTTCGGACGGGCTGTCCTCTGGGCGGCGGATCGCGCGCCGACCTTGAAGCTCGACGTCACCTTCGACGAAGAAGTGGACTGGTCCGAGACAGGCAATCGTTCAATCGATGTGAGCTGGACCGGGCCCCCCGTCGGCGACGGCCTGCGCATCGACGCCCGGATTCGCGGACGGGGGCGCGGCGATCACGTGCTGGAAGCGACGAAGAGCGAAGACCCGTCGAACGATCGCATCCGATTCGACATGCCCGCCCTGCCCTCGGGCGACTTCATGGTCGAGGTGACGGCGCGCACCGACCGGGGCGTCGAAAACTGGTCGGTCCGTCCGCTCGACGTAAAAAGTCGGGAAACCGTGGGGAAGATGGGCTTCGAGCGCGAGTGGAGCGAACCGGGCGACGCGATCATCGGCTCGGTGGTCGTGAACAGTGCCCACCGCGATCGCCGCTCGCTCCGGGTTCAGCTCATCGACCGTTACGGCCGCGCGCTCGTTCGCCGGGACTTCGCCGCACCGCAGGAGTCGGTCGGCTTCGCCCTGCCCACCCGCCCGTCGATGCCCGGCTACGTCGCGATCGAGGCGATCCTGATGCAGGACGACCGGCCCATTCACTATGGCTATGCCGCGCACACGATCGTGCAGCGTCGTCAGAACGACTTCAACTTCGTCATGTGGGGACGACTCTATACGGGTCGCTACCACGACATTGCCGAGGATCTTCTCGCCGCGAGCGGCGTCACGAGCCGCCTCGAAACGTCCGAGGTGCCCTGGACGATGATGACCCGGGCCGGCATGTCGTACACGCCGTACTGCACAAGCGGTATTCAGCGCCAGCACTGGACGACCGCGAAGCGAAAGCATCGGGGACGCCTCAACCGGATCGACCTCGACGACGACGGCGTCCTGAAGATCGGCGATGACGGCGGGTGCTGGAACGACGAGCCCGCGGTCACGGCGCGCCTGCGCAGGTGGCTCGATGCCGAACGCGACTTTCGCAGCCACGGCGTGCTGGCATACAGCATGGGCGATGAGAACGAGACCATCGGCTCGTGCCTCCACCCGGCGTGTCTCGAATCCTACCGGCGCTACCTGCACGGACGGTACGGCACGATCGAGCGGCTGAACGCGTCATGGGGGACTTCGTTCGGCAGCTTCGCGGACGTCGAACTGTCCGGGCCCGCGGACAACAGCGAGCAGAAGGCGTTCGCAGGACAGAACTACCCGCGCTGGCTCGATCGCCGATCGTTCCAGGCCTGGAACTTCGCCCGATACGTGGCAAGGTTCGGACGTGCCGCGCGCGGGATCGACCCGCAGGCGCGGTGGGGCGTAGAAGGCACGGGGTGGCTCGACGACGACCTCGACGCCATCGTCCGGCATTCGAACTGGTGGGTGGTCTACTCGATTCCCGCCGGAGAAGTGATTCGCTCCATCGCTCCGAAAGACTACATGCTCGGCCATTTCGTCGGATACTCCGACTCGAACCCGTACTATCCGCTCAGTGATTTCTGGCTGAGCTTTCTGCGCGGCGGCAACTGCATCGCCTGGTGGCGGATCGACAACTTCCTGGCGCCGCATTTCGGCCTGTCCGACTCCGCCCGCGAGCTCGTCCGGACGGGCCGGGTCGTGTTCGACGGCTTCGGACGGCTGCTGAACGTCGAGTCGCAAATGCAGCACGACGGGATCGTCATGCTGCACTCGTACGCTTCCAGCCAGATGGCCAGCCACGTCGCGCCAGGGCCGACGTACGGCACCTACACCGGCTGGGTGACCAACAGCGAGACCGAGCTGGACAAGCGCGGCCCCGAGCACGAGATCGACTGGGCGCTGAACCCACGGGGCAAGGGCCACATGACATGGCACCGCGCGATCCGTTCCGTGGGACTGCAGTTCGAATACGTCACGGATCGGATGCTGCGTCTCGGTGAATTTCGGCCCGACGCTTACCGCGTGATGATCCTGTCTCAGTGCGAAGCGATCGGACCGCGCGAAGCCGAGGCGATCCGGCGTTTTGCGCACGGCGGCGGCACCGTCATCGCAGACATCCGACCGGGCTTGTACGACGGACACGGCGGAACGCGGTCCGGCGGCGCCCTAGACGATCTGTTCGGCGTGCGCCACACGGACAACGTCGCCGCGGTCGAAGCTGACGGCGCGGTCGACGGCACCATCGGCGGTCGCCCTCTCGACGTCAGGCTGCCTTCGCTGCACGTGAATCCGGCCGTCGAACTGACAACGGCCGAGGCGTTGGGACGCGCCGGCACGACGCCGATCGTCATGGTCAACCGCACCGGCGCAGGGCGCGCCGTGCTGCTCAACTTCACGCTCAACACGTTCCCGAATCTCTCCCGCCCCGAAGCGCCCGAATCCGCCGCTAAGATGATCACCGCACTTTTCGCCCAGGCAAACGTGCAGTGGCCGCTTCGGCTTCTGACCCCTGACGGAGCCCGCGGCCGCAACGTCGAGGCGGTGCGCTGGAAGGCGGGCGACGGCATCGAGGTCGTCGCCGTGTACGGTCCGCTCGACGACGGTCGTCACCAGTGGCGCCCGCGCGAAGGCATGCTCGAGCGCGTGCGGGCCCGTGACGTCCCCAGGACGATTCGACTTCGATTGCCGGATGACCGTCACGTGACAGTGGTAGGATCGACCGAGCCTCTCGGCCGCACGCGGGATATCCCGCTGCAGCTTCACCCGTGGCGACCGAAATTCGTCGTGCTGAGTGAACAAGCGCTGAAGGCGCCGACGCTGACGCCTTCGAAGACGGTCGCGCGTCGTGGTGAATCGCTGCAATGGCGCGTGTCCGTTCCGGAAACCAACGGCCTTCATGCACTGCGGCTCCGAGTGACCACGCCGGACGGCGAAGCGGCGAAGTGGTTCGACCGGAGCCTCATCGTCGGCCCGCGAGGTGCTGAATTCGATCTGCCCGTCGCGTCCAACGAGCAGGCAGGAACCTGGAAGGTCGAGACGACCGATCTCTATACGGGGAAGGCCGCAATGGGTCAGTTCACGCTTCCGTGAACGGACCAGGATCGACCCAATCCTGTTCGCGGACGGGATTTCGGACCCGGACGCCTTCGGCGTCCGGGGTCAGAACCGTTTTTCGCTCCTCCGGACGCCGCGAGGCGTCCGGTCCGAAAAATCCGTGTTCATCCGTGTTCATCCGTGGTTCTTCAACTCCTCGTCACGGTGACGAGAAGCGACACCGGAAGAACCTAACGCGGGCTTCGCCCGCAAGTCGGAAAGTCGGAAGGTCGAAGGTCGAAGGAACCTGACTCCGGCCGGCGCGGTGGGGCATCGACAGTTCCGCTTTCGACCTTCCGACCTTGGACCTTCGACTTCTCGCCACCGTGACGAGAAGCGACACCGGAAGAACCTAATATGATTTCAGGCGAATCAGGATTCACCCGACACCGGTTCCGCGTTCCAATGGAGCAACCACGATGCACCGACGATTGCCCTGGCCGATGATCGTGACCGTCGCATCGGTCAGCCTGGTGGGCCTGGCGATCACGGCCGCGCCGATCATCCCCGAACGAGCGAAGCTGCCGGAGGAGCTTGTCTCCATGTCCGAGCTCACGCAGCTGACGCTCGAGCTGCGCCTGTTGCCGGAGGAGCTGCGCAGTGCCGGCGTGCGCGAAGAGGAAGTACGTAGACAGATCAAAACAATGCTGGCGGATGCGGGCATGGAAGTCGTTGCCGCGGATGAGAGGCAGATCCCCGGCCTGCGCGTCGCCATCGAAGCGGGCCTCGAGCGAGATCTTCCAGACATCGTCAGCCTTGCCGTCTTCATCGATATCGTCCAGAAGGTGCGCGTCGAGCGCCTCGACAGGTCTCTCCTGCTGCCGACGGCGACCGTGACGCATCACGAGCCGAAGCGTCTCGACCAGCTCGACCAGGCCGTTCGGGATTTCGTCGGATTCACGGTCAGGAGATTCATCGACATGCAACGACTGACGAGGGGCAAGCAGTGAGAAACCATCACGCCGCGTCATGGATCGCGATGGTCATGACGCTGCTCGCCGGCGCCGACCGGGCGCGGGCCGACGGGGCGCCGGAGGCACGGGTTCCCTGCGCCACCGCAACGGTGGAGCTTGATGGGCGCGTGACCGATGCGGAATGGAGCGACGCGGCCGTGGTGTCGGATCTCCGACTGCGGGGCACGAAGCAGCGGCTCCAACCGCGAACCCGGTTTTACCTCAAGCATGAGAACAACCACCTTCTCGTCGGCGTGCGCTGCTTCGAGCGCGACCCGGCCTACCCCAGGGCATCACGTCGCGATCCGACGGATCTGCTGACGGCTGACGATGCGGTCCAGGTGATCATCGGCACGGCGAATCGTCTTGCCGTCGCCCCGGAGATTCTGAAGGTCGGCGGGTATCCCGGCGCGATGGATGAGCGGGGCCCCCGTCCCGACCATTACTACGCCTTCACCGTCAACGCCGCCGGCTCCAGATCGCGCACCTACAACGAGGGGACGCTCCGCCGGCCTCTCTTCGAAGCGGCCGCGCGCAGGACCGAAGGCGCATGGACGGTAGAGATGCGGATCCCCTTCGCCTCGGCGGGCATCGATGAACCGACTGCCGAACCGCTCTATGCGAACCTGTATCGCTTCCGGCCGCCGGAAATGGCCGGATGGCATTCACGTTCGTTCGGGGGCTACGTGCCGATGCCGTTCGGAACGCTGCGCATCCTCCCCAAGGGTCGTGAGTCGGACCGCACCGTCGAAACCATCGACGACGAAATCGCCGAGGATTCGGCCGCCCCCCCGCTGTCGGTGAAGCTCGGGTGGTATCCGCTGGCACGCCGAGTCGCGGCGGATGTCACCGGTCCGAAGCGCCTCGAGGAGGCGGCGATCAGCCTGCAAATGAAGGGGGTCCCCTCGAAGCACGCCGCGATGGCAGCCGACGGCAGAGCGCGCGTGATCCTTGACGTGCCACCGGAATCCGAGTTGCCTGCCGAGGCCGAACTGGTCGTGACGACACCCGAGGGCAACGTGATTCACCGCGAGGTCTGCGCATTGACGCCGGTCGAACGGCCGGAATGGCTTGGCACCGAGGTCGCGAAGCAGTACGTGGCGCACCGCGTCCCCAAACCGTGGACGCCGCCGACCGTGTCGGACAACGTGGTGCGGCTCGAGCACGCCCGCCTGACCTTCGGGTCGCATGGGTTCTTCGAGTCCGTGTCCGGCGCGGCGGGCGAGCTGCTCGCCGGCCAGGGCGAGATCGTGCTGCGCAAGGAAGGACGTGAGGTCACGCTGGCTCCTGACTTCACGAAATTCTCACGGCGCGCCGCGTCGGTCCGAATCGACACCGCCCTCCGGTTCGACGGCGGAACCGTGGAACTGCGGGCGGACGTGGACTACGACGGTTTCACCATCTGCAAGCTTCGGGTGCGCGACCTGCCGCCGGAGAAGATCGAGACATTGAGCGTACGGATTCCCCTGCGCAAGGCGAACGCCAGGTTCGTGCACCGATTCCACGTCCAGGGCACGCGCGCGCTGACCGGAGCGGGCTGGGAAGGCGATGCCGGACCGGCGTGGGTCGGCGGGCAGGACGCCGGGCTGGCGTTCAACTTCGACGTCGATCCGTTTCTCTCCGTCGACCGGCGCCGGCAGATCGAGGTCATCGAAGAGAAAGCGCAGTCCTGGCTCCGCATCAACCTTGTCGATGCGCCTGGACAGGTCGTCGACGAGGACCACGTCTTTCGTTTCTTTCTCCTGCCGACGCCCACCAAGGAGCCGTCCATTCGGAAGGACGGTTTCTTCCACACGAGCATGGGCGGGTGGTTCGAGAACTGGTCGGACTACCAGGGCTACCCGGACCTGGCGAAGCTTCCCCAAGTCAGAAAGCGAGCGGACGCGGCCCATGCGAAAGGCCTTCCGTTCATCCTGTACTTCAACATGATGCTGGCGGAGAACGCGCCGGGATTCGCCAGGCACCGACCCGAGCTCATCATTCCGCCGGGGCTCATGTGGTACAAGCGCGAATACAACCCCGGGAAAGGCATCCCCTGCTGGGTCTGCTGCCCGCGCGGCCCTTATGGCGACCTGCTGCTCCATGGCATGTCGAAGCTCACGGAGGAAGGCGATATCGACGGGGTCTACATGGACGGCACCTCCCTCGCATGGGATTGCGACAACCCGGCCCATGCGCCCTGCGCCGGCACGAAGCTTTCCTGGGACGAGGAGCCGCTCACGCCGCTCGTCGCGACCCGCAACTTCGTGAAGCGAATCCGGGGCATTTTCGACGTCAAAGGGGAGCCGATGCTCGTCGCCCACAACGGCGGCGGGCTGCAGATCGAGACGCTTTCACTGTGCGACGTGTTCTACGAGGGCGAGCAGCTATCCGACGTGCGGTATGCCCGGGGGTATCGCCTGCCACTGCACAAGGCGGCAGTGGGCTACAGCGGCCGCCCCTGGGGGTTTCGGACCGACCTCATCGCCAACATGATTCGTCCCCGATACATGATGGCGTACGCCGCGCTGCACGATGTCGAGATCGCCAGGGATGACGAAGATCTCGAGACCGCGATCTACGGCGACTTTCAGGACGACGCGACGTCATATCACCCCTACTGGCGTGCGCAACCGCACATTCGACTCGAAGACGGCGAGGTGCTCGTCTCGTACTACCTGCGACCCGGGTCGGCCATGCTGATCGTGAGCAACCTGACATGGGACCATCAGGACGTCGTCCTGAACGTACGCGATCTCTTCCCGGATCAAGCGCTGACGAAGGCGGTCAACGTGGAGCGACGCGAGCCGGTCGCCATCGATCGAGGGCGCGTGTCCATGCGTATCCCGCGGCATCGGTTTGTCGCGCTTCGCATCGAACCCGGCGCGGCCGCCAATACGTCGAAGCAGCCAGCGACGGATTCAACGTTCCCGGCGCCTGCGACGGGGATCGATCGGTACATCCCGGATCAATGGCGCCTCAACACGGACACGCCGGGCGTCACGGTCGAGGACGATGTGAATCTCGGCAACGCAAGACGCGGACCCAAGCTCGCGAGCACGCTCCATCACGACGTCGCCGAAGCGCGTCTGCGGGTTCCCCTCGGGCGCACGCTGACCGTTCGCCTGCTCGTGCAAGCGTCGGGCCGGCTGGGGTTGAAACTGGGTGCGACGAAAATCGTCGTTGACGGCGGCAGGATGAAGTTCGATGGTCTTGACCCCTGGAACGAGGGACGGACGCTCAGCCCCGAGTGGCGCCGCGGCGTCGCCGAAGAGATTGTCTTTTCCGTCGACAACGGCGTACTGAACGCGGCCTGGGCGGGGCAGCCACTCGCCGTCAACGTGTCAGTCGCTGTGCCGAAAGACGGTTACGGCCTTTCCCTTTGGACATGGGCCGGCGACTGGTTCGCGTTCGACGTGCTGGAGATATCGGGCCGGCCCACGTCGCTCTTCGAAAGGGCCGGGACACATCCTGTCCGCTAGCCCGCGTTGAGCAACGATGCGGCGGAAAAGATTTTTCCGGGCCGACGATCGGCGATGTCGTTGCATGAGCGGTGTCGAACACTTCGAGTGTAGCGAGAATCGCGTGTAGTCACTAACCAAGTTGGCTTGATCGATCGCGGCAGGCTGTCCGATGATGGAACGCGGAAAGGATTCCGATGTTCCTCAAGCCTCATCGTGTTCGCAAGGACGGCAAGACACACGTCTACTGGTCGCTGGTTGAGTCATACCGCACGGCGCGCGGTCCACGACACCGCGTGGTCGGTTACCTCGGCGAGTTGAGTGGTTCAGAGAAAGACGGCTGGGCCCGATTGGGCCGTCAGCTTTCCGCGAAGCCGGAGCCCGCGTACCCGCTGTGGGAGAGACAAGAATCAGTTGATCCCGTTCCGGAGACGGTACGTGTCAACGTTCGCGGTGTGCGTGTCGAGGGAACGCGAGCGTTCGGCGACGTGTATCTGGCTCTCGTGCTGTGGCGGATGCTGGGATTGGACCAGTTGCTGGATCGCCTGTTACCCAGAGGTGGCGAGTTGATTCCGTGGCCGATGGTGGCCGCGATCTTGTCCGTGGCGAGGTTCTGCGAACCCTCAAGCGAACTGCACGTTGCCGAGACGTGGTATCGCAGCACGGGCTTGGAAGATCTGTTGGGCGTGCGATGGGAGTCCGTGGACAAGGATCGGCTGTATCGGGCTCACGACAAGATTCTGCCCTTCAAGGAAGAGATCGAGAAGCACCTGAAGGATCGTTTCAGCACGCTGTTCGACGCCGAATACGACTTGATGCTGTACGACGTCACTTCGACGTACTTCGAGGGCGAGGCGAATCGCAACTCACAAGCACAACGCGGTTACTCCCGTGACCACCGTTCGGATTGCAAGCAGGTGTGCATCGGCTTGGTGGTCACACGATCGGGTTTGCCGGTGGCTTACGAGGTCTTCGCCGGCAACCGCAGCGATGTCACCACGGTCGAGGAAATCGTGGAATCGATGGAATCCAAGTACGGCAAGGCCCATCGCATTTGGGTTCTGGACCGTGGGATGGTGAATCCTGAGAATCTCGAATTCATCCAGGAGCGAAAGGGCCGTTACATCGTGGGCACGCCCAAGGGCATGCTCAAACAGTATGAGCAAGCTCTCTTGGACGAAAGCGATTGGACACAGGTGCAGGATGGCCTGGAGGTCAAGACCTGCGCGACGCCGGAAGGTGAGGAAACGTTCATCCTGTGCCGCAGCCAGGCTCGTCGGGAGAAAGAGAAAGCGATGCACGAACGTTTCGAGAAACGAATCGAGGAGGGGTTGGCCAAACTGGCCAGTCGTCTGGACAAGGCCAAGAAGGAGCCCGATCGCAGCCAGGTCGAGCGGCAGATCGGCCGCCTGCTGGGCCGAAACAGTCGAGCAGCCGGGTTGTTTCGGATTCAGGTCAAGCAGGTCGACCGCGACCATGGTCCAGGTCTGAAAGTCACTTGGACCAAAGACAAAGCCTGGCGACAGTGGGCGACCTTGTCCGAGGGCTGCTACATGCTGCGGACCAATCTCACCGACTGGTCACCTCAGGATCTGTGGCGCACCTACATTCAATTGACACAGGCCGAATCAGCATTCCGCACGTGCAAAAGCGAGCTGGCCCTTCGACCGATCTGGCACCATCTCGAGGAGCGCGTGCAGGCCCACATCCTCTTCTCGTTCCTCGCCTTCGTGATGTGGAAGACCCTGGAGCAGTGGATGGCCGCCAGTGGTCTGGGACATGCTCCACGAACGATCATCGAGCAGTTGGCTCGCATTCGACTCAACGACGTGATCCTGCCGACCTCGTCCGGCCGCCGCATCCGTCTTCGCTGCGTGACCAAGCCTGACGAGCAGCAGCAGGTCCTCCTCGACCGATTGGGCCTGACGTTGCCTCAGAGGATCGGCGAGCCGCACTGGCTGACTGACCCCGATGTAGTCACTAACTCGGACTAAAAATCGCCCCTCACAGATCGTGAGGGGCCTTTTCGGCGCATCACTGCGCAACTCGGGCTAACACGCTCAGGAAGAAGCTCGAGCTGATCGGCGAAAAGGTTCCGGTCGCGAAGAAGTAGACGGGACTTTCGAGCACACTCCTGGACAGATGCAGGTGATTTCGACTTGCGTCACGCGAAGGCGCTACGCTGCCACAGCCGCAACGGTAGCACTGTATATGATCGCCGATTCATAACTCATTCAGTGTTCATGACCACTTGGCCCGTGCCTGAGGATTGGGACCAGAACGGACGCCGGAGGCATGCTGGGTGCCCGGCGGCTGGGGCAGCCCCCTGGCCGGTTCGTTGCTGTTTCGACCCCAGTTGTCCGAACGATGCATGATCACCTCGTTCCACCGGGCATTGTCCCAGAAGGCCTTGATCGTGCCCTCGGGGTCTGGTTCCATCAGGCTGTATGAATACAGCTTCGCGTTCTCGAGGTAGAGTTTCAGGCACAGGCCGCCACGATGTTTTTCGTTCAGGCCGCGAAGCTCGGTGCCCGTCTTCCAGCGGATCTCCTGATCCTTGCCGTTGCCCGAAATGCCCATGCAGTCGGCCCGGGTGAATCCCTCGACCGATTCGCCGTAGGGCGTGACGAACTCCGCCTCCACGGTTCCACCTTTCGCATCCGCATTGACCAGCAGCCGCGAAGGTGTGGCGTATGGCTTCGTCAGCAGCCAGCCTTCCCGGGCCCCGGCATCCAGTGATACCCAGTGGTCCTCGGGCATGACCGCCAGCATGCAGCAGTTCATCCCGCGGGCGTCGTTTTCGTGTTCGGCCAGATACTGTTGCTGGGACCACTGGGTGTGATAACAGCTGCAGGCGCAGTAATAGATCCAGGTGTCCCCGTCGCGGACGATCGGGGCGTGAGCGGGGAAGATCATCCCTTCATCGAGGTCGCCCGCCGAGCCGGGGGCGATGACCGGTGAACGGTGCTCGGTACGTTGCCATTGGCGGCCGTCACGGGTGAAACACAATTGAACGCCCTTGAGACCCACATGGTACGGCCAGGATGGCGGCGGGGCCTGCAGGACCGAGGCGTTTTCCATGCCCGGCAGAAACTGCATCGTGCCCAGCAGGCCCAGGCAGAAGTCTTCGTAGAAGAACGGCGTCATCTCGTGCAGGTTGTACATCTCGGGCCCGTCGTGCTCATCAGCTACCAGAACGCGGCCCATGTCCTGCCAGTTGACCAGGTCGTAACTTTCGTACAGCGAGATGTCCCGCGGCAGGTTCGGCACACGGCGGGTGTACAATTGATAGATCCGGCGATCGGGATCGTAAATCAAACGCAGCACATCGTCGCTGATGCCGCGGATCACCGGGTTGACGTGCACGGGACGGTCCCAGTGGATGCCGTCGGCTGAATAGGCCAGCGACAGCGGACTGTGGTAGCGGGCCCACCGGGATTCACGAGCCTCAACGGCGAAGATCATCTTGTAGCGGCGGGCGGGTATGTCGCTGGGATCCAGGATGATGCTTCCGACGACGGAGAGCATGTTGCCGATGATGTAGTTGTTCGCGGTCGAGCCGTTGACTTCCAGAATGTTCAGCACCGGCTTGTTCCAGTGAATGCCGTCTCGGCTGGTGGCATAGGCGATCTTGCGACCTTCCTCCCAGTATTGGCCCGGAACCTGACCGGTGACGGCATACCACATCTTGAACAGACGCTCGTCAGGGTCGTAGAGGACATTGACGCCGTTGAACGTGTCGGACAGGGCGGTGTCCCAGGAGGCATCGAGCTTAAGCACCGGCTCGGGATGCTTGATTGCGGGATTGACCTTGCGCTTGAGGTTGTGGACCTCCAGGAGGAAGGCATCGTCGATGAACAGTATTCTGTTTCGGTACTCGGGGGTCATGGTTTGTTTCCTTCATCGGTGCTCGACAATTCTGCCCCGGCCTTGCGCGATCACCACCGAGATCGCCCGGGGCGAGGCGTCGAGGATCGCACCCGCCTCGGGGTCGAGGGCGGAGACCCTTAG
>NYZC01000191.1 GCA_002686995.1 Phycisphaeraceae bacterium
ACGAGCCCGCGGCCAGCACGACCTGATCGGCATGCAACGTCCCACGCGTCGTGGCGACGGATCGGATCCTCGTGCCGTCCACGTCGAGCGAAATCACCTCGGCGCCGGGCAGCACGCAGGCGCCCCGCGATTCCGCCCGCCGCGCCAGGGCCTGCACCATGCGCAGCGGGTCGGCCGAGGCTTCGTCCTCGTAGAAGATGCCGCCGACGACCGAGCCCCGCACGGCGGGCTCGAGGTCGCTGACGCCCTCGGCGTCCAGCACCTGCCCTCGACCGCCGAACCGTTCGGCGATCTCCATCTCGTGACGCGCGCCCTCCAGCGTGCGCGCGCTGCTGCAGACGACAAGCAGCCCGTTGCTGCGGTAATCCGCGGATGCGCCGTCGGTCGCAGCGAACTGCGCGAAGAGCCCGAGGCTATGGCGCGCCAGGTCCGCGATCACGGGCCCCGCGCGGGCCAGATGGCGCTCGGTCGTGTTCGACGCGAACGCCAGCAGCCATCGCACCAGCTCCCAGCTGGCGCGCGGCTTGATGTAGAAAGGACTCTCCGGGTCGCCGAGCCACCTGCCGGCCTGCACGAGCGCGCCGGGCATCGGCAGCGGCATCGCGTGGCATGGGCAGATCCAGCCCGCGTTCCCGTAGCTGCACCCGTGGCCGATCTTTCCCTTGTCGATCAGCGTGACCGACACGCCGCGCCCGGCCAGCTCATCCGCGCACGCCGCGCCGATGACGCCGCCGCCGATGATGAGCACGTCGCTTTTTTGCATGGCTGGGACCACAATCGTCGGGCGGGGGATATCGATTATTGATTATCGGTTACCGATTATCTGTTATTTCGGAGCCGCCATTGTGCGTCACCTGCACAATAATCAATTTCCTCCTCCTCCTCCCCGCCGACGCTCCAGCTCCTCCCTCACCCGAAGCACCGCCCGCTCGATCGCCGGCTCGAGATCGTCGTTCACCAGGAACACGTCGTACGCGCCGCAGGTTTCCGCCTTGTGCATCTCGTCTCGCGCCTGGGCGAACCGGCTCTGGATGACCTGCTCCTTGTCGCGCTTTCGCGCCCGGAGGCGCTCGAGCAGATCCTGCTCGTCCGGCGGCCGGATGAACATCGCGAAGGCGTCGGGCATGTTCGACTTGACCTGCATCGCGCCCTTGACGTCGATCTCGAGGATCATCAGGCGGCCTTCGTTCAGCGCCTTTTCCACCGCGTCGCGGGGCGTGCCGTAGCAGTTGCCGAACACCTCGGCCCACTCGAGAAACGCGCCTTCGCCGCGCAGTCGATCGAACGCTTCGTGATCGACGAAGTAGTAGTCGATGCCTTGCTGGTCATGCGGCGCCTTGGGCCGCGTGGTGGTCGAGACGCTGAAGACGCCACCGAGACGCTTCTCGACCTCGCGCGCGATCGTCGTCTTGCCGACTCCCGACGGCCCCGAGATGATCAGCAGGAGCCCCGGGGCATTTTCAGTTTCTGACTTTTTTCGTTCCGTACCCAAAACTCAAGAATTATTTCGCCGTGGTGACGAGGAAGAGGACCGCCATGCGCACGGCCAGCCCGTTGGCGACCTGGTTCAGGATGACGCTGTGCTCACCGTCGGCGACCTGCGCATCGATCTCGATGCCGCGATTGATCGGGCCGGGATGCATGACCACGATTTCAGGCTTGGCGCGCTGGATCCGCTCCGTCGTGAGGCCGAAGAACGCGGCGTACTCGCGCAACGACGGAAACGCCTGGCTGGTCATCCGCTCGAACTGGATGCGCAGCATGTTCAGGGCGTCGACGCGCCCCAGCACGTCCTCCAGGCTGTGCGAAAGCTCGCAGCCGAGGTCGGCGAACGTGCGCGGCAGCAGCGTCGGCGGTCCGACGAGGATGACCTGGGCGCCCAGCTTGAGCAGCCCGTAGACGTTGGATCGCGCCACGCGGCTGTGGGCGATGTCGCCGACGATCCCGACGGTCAGGCCGGTCAGATCGAAGTCGTCGCGGCCGAGGCGCCGGGCCAGCGTGTAGATGTCCAGCAGCCCCTGCGTGGGATGCTCGTGCTGACCGTCGCCGGCGTTGATGACACAGCAACGCACCGACCGGGAAAGCTGGACCGCGGCGCCGCTCAGATGATGGCGGCAGACGATGACATCGACCCCCATCGCCTCGATGTTGCGGGCGGTGTCGCTGAGCGTCTCGCCCTTGGAGATGCTCGAGCCCTTGCCGGCGAGGTCGAGCACGTCCGCCGAGAGACGGCTCGCCGCGAGCGTGAAGCTGGAACGGGTGCGCGTCGAGTCCTCGAAGAAGAGGTTGGCGACGACGCGCCCGCGCAGCGCCGGCACCTTCTTGACGCTGCGCGTGCTGACCTCCTCGAAGCCCCGAGCGGTCTCCAGCAGGAAGCGGATCTCGGGCGCCGACAGGCATTCGACCCCAAGCAGGTGCTTGTGCGACCACGGTTCCGCCGGCTTTGTTCGACTCACTGGATGCTCTCGACCTGCGCCGGGTCGGCCGCGGCGCCGGATCGGACCTCGATGCGATCGCCATCATCCGTCGGCTCGAGCAGCACGTCCACGCGCTGCTCGGGGCGAAGCCCGGCTTCGTCGCTGCGCTCGGACAGGTCGAGCCCGACGTGATCAGGCTGGATCGGCAGCTCGCGCCCACCCCGATCGGCGAGCACGGTCAGCCAGACGCGGCGCGGGCGCCCGAGGTCCATCAGCAGCTGAAGGGCGGCGCGGATCGATCGGCCGGTCATCAGCACGTCGTCGACGAGCACCACGTGCAGCCCGTCGATCGGAAAGTCGATTTCCGTCGTTCTCACGACCGGCTGGTGCCCGACTTCGGACAGGTCGTCGCGGTAAAGCGTGATGTCGACGGTGCCGACGCGCTCGATGCCGAGCTGCTCCGCAAGCCGTCGCGCCAGCTCGTCGCCGCGACTGCGCACACCGACCATCGCCCAGTCCTGATCCTCGCCCAGCTGATCCATATCACTTTGAATGCGCTGCGCCAGATCGGAGATGAGCCGGCTGACTCGGGCCGCGTCGGCAATCACCTGCATGGTCGCGATATTATCTCATCCCCCCCTGGTCGTCCACGCGCATCAGGAATGAAAACCCGCAGAATGGCCGACCACGCGGCACGAAGCGTGATCACGCGGCCAGCGATTCGAGGATGAGCCGCCCGACGTCCGGCCGGATCGCCGTGGGGATCTGCCCGAGCACGACGGCCTGAATCACCTCGTCCTGCTCGTTCAGCCAGTCGAAGACGCGCTTCACGATCTGTTCCTCGCGCATGCCCGTGCGCTCGGCGATCACGGCCACCACCTGCTGAGCGTCGGGAGAGGAAAGCGTTTCGGGGGCGCGCGGCGTTTCCGCCATGTCAGGCTCCTTCTCGGGTTCTTCCGCGGGTTCTTCTTCGATGACGGGATTCGGGGCTTCACTGGTCCTGGCCGGCGCGCCCCGGTACTCGAGCGTGATGGCCTGCTCGGACCCGGCGTCGGGCTCCGGTTCGGGCTCGATTTCGACGATCACCTCCACCGTCGCAGGCGGGGGCTCGACAGGATCCGGTTCGATCCGCTCGGCCACGGCCGTGGGTTCGACGACCTGCACGTCGGGACGACGGAAGATCCGGCGCACGTCCGACGGCTCGGTGGCCACGATGGCCGCGACCGCGCGTTCGCCGTCGAGCCATTCGGCGCCGCTCCAGATCCTGCTGTAGGGCACGTCGCGCCCCGAGCGCGGATACCGACCGGGCAGCCGCAGCCAGTGACAGGCCTCCTCGGTGAGCCCCCAGCGGTCACCGGGAAGCGTCGTCGGCCGGTGGAAGAGGTCCATATCGGCCCAGTCGCCGACGAGCTGCTCGGTGAACGCCGCGAGATTCGGCGCATCGACGAGAGACTCGAAGAGGATGAGCAGGCGGTAGCTGCCTTCGACGCCGTCGGACTCCAGGAGGCAGTCGATCCGGCGCTCGTTGAGCCGGTCGTACCACTGCAGCGCCGCCTGGAAATTGTCGCCCGGGGTCGCGGCGTCGCCTTCGCCGTGCGGATGCACGTGCACCGCGGTCCAGCGGCTCGCGCCCTGCTCCGTCGCGCAGGGAAGACCGATGAGCGATGAGACCCCGCCGCCCGAGTAGTGGCGGCGCAGCAGGCCCGGTTCGAGCTCGCCGCGCGCGATCTCCGCGATGCGATCGGGGCGCTGCTTCCTCGGCGCAAGGATCGACAGCCACGCATCGGTCCGGTTGACCAGGTGGCGCATGGTCCACTCGGCGAGCGCCGGCGCCCCGGCACGCCACGCCGCGACCACGTCCGACCCCGCCCCGCCGAGGAGCGTTCCGACATTGTCCACTGCCATTGAGGGCACGACGTTACTTATCGGCAGCCCCACGAGCCCGCTTCGCCGATCCCCCGCGTTACCGAGCCATTGTCCTCCGTGGTGATGCCACGACCGGCACACCTCGGACAACCGGCTGAAGCGGAGCGGCATGGTCGGGCTGACGCCGCAAGGATGCTTGAAAGAGGACCGCCCGGTCTGACCGGTCTGACCAGGTCAGACTCCGTTTCCGTAGTCGTCCTCGTACTCGATCGGCCGCGCGCTGGCCTGAGATGCTCGACCCGGATCCTCGGCTGGTCGGCCACTCGATCGCGCTGTCGCTCGAAGGCGCGGCGAAGTGGGTGAGCCCGCCGCTCATGCCGCCCGACGGCACGGTCCCCGCGTTCAGCGCGCTCGACCTCGCCGATCGGATCTTCGTCAGCTTCAGCGGCAGCGGATCGACGGTCGTTGTCGACACCGACGCCGGCGGCTCGATCCCGCTGATCGACGGCGCGACGGCCGCGCCGATGACCGACCTCGATCTCTCGTACGACATCGGACTCGAACCCGCGAACGTCATCCACGTGCTCGACGTGCGCCTTACCACGACCGCCCCGGGCATCGCGGCGAGCGACATCATCTCGGTGATTCTCTCCCCGGACGGAGCCGACCCGGTCGAGCGGCTTCATCATGCGTCGCTGTTCACCGAGCGCTACCAGGGCGAACCGGTTCCGGAGCCGTCGACGGGACTGGTTCTTCTGCTACCGATCCTTGCCGGGCGACCGCCTCGTCGCGGAATCGACCGCCTATAATCAGGTGGCCGATCGATCCATGCCGAACGGCATGACCGAACGGCCAGGCGGCGCCGGGCGCCACCCGCGCAGGCGTCGACAAAAGGAGAATGAGATGAACCGATGGCTGTTGTCTGCCATTGTCCTGCTCACTACCGGTGCTTTCTGTCCCGACGGCGCGGCCGACCCCATCTGGGACTCGCTGGCCGGCGGCATCTCGGTGAACTCGGTCCGGACAAACATCGTCACGGCCCCGCTGAACGCGCCCCCGGTCGGCGGCTTCGTGCCCCAGGTCATCGTCTCGCTGACTGACGAGAAGGCGTTCGATGTCTTCGACACCGCCGTCAGCAACAGCAGCCAGATCGGAGGGCAGACGCTCCCCGCCGGTGGCGCGCAGCACTTCGCCGTCGCGCTCTTCGATACGGGAGCGCAGGCCAACGTCTTCAGAGACGACGAGATGCAGATCTTCGATCTGTCCTCGGTAGACCGCGTCGGCATCAACACGCAGGTGCTCTCGGGCGTTGCCGGTTCGGAGACTGCGTTCATCTCCGACCCCGTCGGCGTCTACATCGCGGGTTTCGACGCGATCAACGGCACGTCGCCGCTTACGGTCAGCTCGTCGGCCCTGATGGGTCAGCAGAACGTATCGATTCTCACCGGCGAGCCGGGATCGATTCTGCCCAACGTCATCGGCATCCCGATCGCCCACCAGTACACGACGATCCTGCGCAACGATCGCCCCCAGCAGGTGACGGTCGGGTCCGAGACGTTCGAGACCCCGCTGGTCACGATCGTTCCCCGTGGCGCCAATCAGCAGATCGACGTCGAGACGCAGTTCAGTGCGGCGCTCGACGTCGTCGGGGCCGAAGCGATCACGGCCCCGACGCTTCCCCCTGTGTTCTTCGGACTGCCCGACTTCGAGGATCCTCTGGCCGGCCTCCATAACGACCCGCTGATCCCGACGGTCCAGGGCGTCTTCATGATGGAAGCCGATGTCAGCCACAACGGCCTGTCCCAACTCGACCAGCCGTTCCTGCTCGATTTCGGAGCGCAGATCACCGTCATTTCGAAGGAGGTCGCCAATGACGTCGACCTCGACGTGGATGCCCCGGGCTTCGTTCCCGACTTCACCGTGGAGATCGAAGGCGCCGGCGGCGTGCTGGAGGACGTGCCGGGCGTATTCCTCGACTCGCTGAACCTCGACGTCACCGGCGGCGACCTGAACTACACCAACGTGCCGGTGGTCGTGATCAACCTGCCCAATCCCGACGGCAGCACCACGCCGCTGCCGGGCATCGTCGGCACGAATCTCTTCACGGATCGCAACCTCGTGCTCAACCCCGGAGCGTCGGGCTTCAACCTCCGGATCAGCAACGTGATCCCGGAGCCCGGAAGTCTCGGCTCGCTCGTGGCGCTGTTGGCGTGGAGCCTTATGCGGCGTGCGGCCGGAAGTGAGAATTAATCTGATGCCTATCCGAACACCACCGGTGCGAAATGCTCCGGCCGGTGAAAGCCGAGCGGGCCAGGGATCTCGCTCCACATCGCCCAGTGAGGATGTGACGTCGCGTCGCCGCACTTGTAGAAGTTCGCGCGCCAGACGGCGCCCTGACCGCGCTTCACGTCGCCGACGTAGGGTTCGAACAGCTCGTAGGGCGCCGAGTACTGAAGCGTCCACGTGACCGGATCGATGATCTCGGGATCCACCGTCTTCGGCATCGAGTGATGGATCCGCACGAGGTCGAGCCTGGCGTCGTCGACCACGACCGGGTCGTATTTCACGGCGGCCGACCGGCTGTTGTAGTGGAGCAGGAGCGTCCCGCCGCAGTTGATCTCGAAGTTGAAATAGCCTCGGTCGGCGACCGGCTCGACGAAGAACTCGACGCAGCTGTCGCTGCACACCGAGCCGTTGCGCTGGGTCACGACGGACCGGACGTAACGATCCTCGACGCGGAAGATGCCGTAGACGCGATCGTTATCGTAGAGGACGCGAGCCTGCGTTCGCGGCCGGTGGTCGCCACCCTTCTCGTGGAAGTTGTTGATCTCCAACGGCGGCGCCGCGGCCCATGCCGGGCTGTCCCAGTCGCCGTCGAGACGCGGCGGCTCCGCAGTGCGATGGATGGTGTAGTGGTTCATGTGGTCGCGAGACTGTCGGGCCGTATAAGGCCCGGCGTGTGATGGAGTCGTCAAGGGCCCGTTGCCCGAACGACGGGATTGTAATGTTGCGTGGCCGTTGGCGATTGGCACGCCTTACGCGGCCAGAGGTGCGATCGTGCCTCGCCGACTCCGGGCCGGGGACGGCCAGGCTCGGTGAGGCCGGTCTTCGGCCCGGGGCACTGGATTGCACTTGCAGCATCGGATTGCGTCGCTCTGCGACGCGTCCGGGCCTGCGGCCCGTCCTGTCGCAGCTTCGCCGAGGATTGTTCCGCTGACGGCGGTCGTCCGCCATGCCCCCGATCTGGGGTTGGGATTTCGATGTCGGGTGATTGGATGCACACCCCTCTGCGATCACCTCGCGCGGACCGTTTCCTCGGTGCGCCGCTCCTGCATGGGTGCCGATGCTCTATGGTTCACCTCTCCTGTGGAATCGTACACCTGCTTTGCCTGCAAGCTCGTGCAGTCGAGTGAAATTCAAAATGTAGTCTGCTTCCTCTGACAGATGCTCGCAGAAGCATGGCGTATCCTCGGGCAGGCTGGCAAGCCGCCTGAGATAGGTGTCGTAGTCCAGCACGCCGTCGCCGATCACGACTTCATCCCATTTGAGAAACATATGCGTGTAGTCACAGCGAATGTCTTTCAAGTGAACGCTGACCACGGCGTCGGCGAGGAGGTCAAACGTGCGGTCGATCAATTCGGTCGTGTTGTAGAAATCCTTCTGGCTCACCATGTTCATCTGGTCCAGGTGCAGTCCGAAAGCCGGGTGATCGACGCCGTCGATGAACGCGCGAATGTCTTCCGGCTGGTAGAAAAACGTGTTGTGCCAGGGCTCGATGACGTACCGGCTCGTCCGCAGGTCGAGCCCGTCCAGAATGCGGAGCACGATATCGCGAAGCTCCCTCTTGCAGTCGGCGGTATACATGTACGGGTGTGGAGCCAGTACGCGATTTGACGGGTCCTTCGTCCCCACTAACGTCACCACGCATCGGCATCCCATGAGGTCCGCTTTCCGCAGCAGGGTACGTACGGTGTCCATGCGCTCTCGGCGCAGATCCGCGTCCTGCGTCAGCAGATTTCGCCACATGCCGGCCTCGCCGATCACGACGCCACGGGAGCGAGCCTGGGCTCCGAACGCGACGCACTGCTGGTCACTCATCTCGGCCAGGCGCCCGGGCGCGGGAATCGCCGACAACCCGTGCGCGTCCAGCGTGGCGCAGAGCGCGTCAAGCTCGTCGACGTGCTCGGCAACGTAACAATGCCCTCCCAGTCTCATTGCTTGCTTTCCTGATGCAGGGCCCGCAGATCCGATGGAATCCGCACCGCAACGGACTCTCGCCTCTCCAGGCTGTCAACCAGCGCCTCCATCGTGATGGCGCCGATCACCGATTCCCAGAGCGGCACCACCGGATGCGCCCCGCAGCGAATGACCGCGGCGAAGTTCTCGAGTTGGCGCTGCTTGGTGTTGGTATTCGCGATCACGTGTGAGGAACGGTCGTATCGAGCCCAGCCGGTGCTTCGCTGCACCACGATGTCGATGTCGTTGCGAATGGTCCAGCTGATGGGAACGACCAGGCGGCCGTGAGCGCCGACGATCTCCAGCCGCTCACTGTGGTCCGCCTTCTTGCTGCTCTCGATCACGCCGACCGCGCCGTCGTACTCGATGAGACCGTGCATGCGGTTGATCGTCCCGTAGCGATCGCTGATGTCTCCGTGGCAGTAGACTCGTTTCGGAAGACCATCCGCCACGTGATTGCACGCATTCACGCAATAACACGCAAAGTCATAGGGGACACCGCCACCGCACTCCTTCCGTTGCCGCCAGTTGCGGTTGTCGTCGTCCGGCTCATCGGACTCGGCGTCGAAGGCGCTGAAGTCCGCCCGGATGCTGTCCACCGGACCGAGTTGGCCGGAGGCAAGCACCTCATCCATGAAGGCGATCGCCGGATGGTGGCGATACATGAGGCCCTCCATGAGGAAGGCGCGATGCGCCTGCACCATTTTCTCAATTTCCAGCGCGTGCGTACCGGTGAGAGCCAGCGCCTTTTCGCAGAGAATACTGCGTACTCCCGCGTCAAGACAGCGCTCGATCTGTTCGCGATGCTGGTTGGGCCAGGTGGCAAGCAGAACCGCATCGAGCTGCTCACCCCGAATCATCTCCGTGTAGTCCGTGTAATAGCTGTCGCAGCCATAGCGCTCCGCCCATGCCCGGGCCCCGTCTTCGCGGATGTCGCAACAGGATACGAACCTCACTTTCTCGGGGATCGGTGCGGCTGCCTTCGCATGGGAGTGTGAGATGCGGCCACAACCCACGACACCCATCCGCAAAGGAGCACGGTCATTCATACTTCGGTCTCGCGTCTACTACCCAATGTTTCCGCCGATCGTCAGGTCACCTTCAGCAACCGGTCTGCCTGCTGAATGACCTTGCGATAGGCAGCCGCGTGTCGCTCGATGGCGTCGGGCCGGTCGAGCTTGAAGTACGGCACGCCCACGAGACGACCGACCATCCGCTCGGTGACCGGCAGCGATCCCGGGCCTTGCCTGGTGTCGCGATCGGCAAATGCGACGCTCGTCGGCTTGCCGTCACCGTACACGTCGGCGTCAGTGAAGACCGGGTGCAGATGCATCGCGGGGTAGCCGGTCCGTTTGACGGCCGCGCCTTCGGCCTCGACCGCCTCGACGAATTTCTCGATCGGCAGGCCACCCAGGGCCTCGGGGTCGTAGATGCCCAGGGGCAGGTACCAGCCGCCCTTGGTCAGTCCCGAGTCCCTCGGCGGTCGGTGGGCGCGCAGGGCGGGCAAGCCCTCGAGCAGGTCCCAGAAGCGCGTCATGGCTCGATCGATCTCGGCCATGCGCCGCGGGTAGTGCTTCAACTGCACGAGGCCCATCGCCGACGACCACTGGTTCATGCGGAACTTGAACCCGCCCAGCGGCATGCCGACAAAGGGCGTCAGCTTCGGGTCCGTCAGTGCGTCGCGCATGCGCGCGTAATGGCCGAAAGCCGTCGCGTGCTCCCAGATCGAGCGGTCGTGGGTCGAAAGCATGCCCGCCTCTCCGATGCTGAAGCTCTTGCGCGTCATCATCGACATGGCGCCGACATCGCCGATCGACCCGGTCACCCTGCCCTTGTAGCGCGCCCCGTGAGCGTGCGAGTTGTCTTCGATGACCTTCAGGTCGTGCTTGCGGGCGATGGCCATGATCGCGTCCATGTCGCACGGGTAGCCGCTCGTGTGCACGACCATGATCGCCCTGGTCCGACCGGTGATGCGGTGCTCGATGTCGCCGGGATCAATATTGAGCGACTGCTCGTCAATGTCGGCGAAGACGGCCGTGGCGCCGAGGTTGAGACATGGCAGCGCGGTGGCCCAGTAGGAGAAGCTGGGCGTGATCATCTCGTCGCCGCGGCGCAGACCCACGCCGTACATCGCGCCCATCAGCGCGGCCGTGCCGTTGCAGGTGCCGAGGTTGTACTGGGTGCCCAGGTACTCGCCCCATGCGGCCTCGAAATCCCTAGTCACGGCGTGGCGCGACATGTCGCCGTCACGCAGCACCTGGACGATCGCATCCTCGTCCTCCTTCGTGACCATCGGCCAGTGAAACAGATCAGGCTCGTCCTCGCGATCGACGGCCCTGGGCCCTCCCAGCACCGCCAACGGCTGATCGACGATCATCGAAGCGTTCATGTCCGCATCCTCGTGCTCACCATGTTCTCGAATCGGGTACGTCGAGCCACGCGCCGTCCTGCGCGATCGATTGCTGACTGATCAGGCCCGGCAGTGTCTCCGGAGCGTGGCGCGATCGCGTCGTTTTCGCCGCATGTGGTGCAAGCGGGAGGTTACGGCTCCCTGGCAAGGACCATCGGCTGCAGCGGCGCGAGAGTCACCGTGAACTTGCCGTTCCGCAAGTTCACCCGGCCATCGGGGCGAATCCGGTTCAGCAGCACCTCGGTGCTCATCGGCGCGTCGATCGTGGCATCCTGCTGTTGCTGCGTCATGTTCAGCAGCCAGATGTAGGTCTTTCCCTTCCAGACCTTGGTCATCACCGCGACTTCATCGTTGTCGGAGCCGGCCGGTCCGGGTACGGGCTCGTCCGAGGTGATCACGGGACTCAGTCGACGGACGGCGCGCAGGACCCGGCCGAATTCCTGCCAGAGCTTCGGGTCGGATCCCAGGCCGCGAATGTCTTCGTGAGGCATTCCGTTACGCAGGTCGAGGCCCCAGAACCCGATACCGTGCGCACCGTGGATGATGGTCGAGTAAACGGCATGCCTGAAATCCCGGGGCGTGGGGTGATGGTCGTCGCCTTTGAAATGAAACCCCTGGAGCACCTGGAAGACGGGCTGGCGACCGCGGGTGACCTGGTGCATCACCCTGGTCGATTCGCCCACGAACTTCTCGCGGTAGCTCCCGGCACAAGCGTAGGGGTCCTGGCCAATGGTGTCCGAAACACCGGCGTATGCCAGGGCATCAGTCCAACCGGAGCTCAGGTTGATATGCGATATGTGGTAGGGGCTAGCCTCGCGGGCGGCGGCAACCATGTCGATGATTTTCTGCTGAGGCCTGCCGTCGGCCGTGGCCTTGGGCTCGTCTTCCATGTACCAGCCCAGCAGCAGGGGATTGTCCGCCCATTCCGCTGAAGGGGGCCAGAGGATCAGACGCAGACCGAACCGATGCGCCAGGGACATGTTCCTGGTGATCCAGCTCCCGTGGCGGCCAAGCACGGTGTTGGCGCCCAGTTCGTGGGCTTTGATCATGTCCCCCGTGTAAAAAAATATCGGAAAGAAAGGCCGGCTTTCGACGATCAGGAAGTTGTCCCAGCGGATCTTGACTTCATTGGCCTTGGCCAGCCGCCGGATCAATGGCGTCGTGGCATGGGCGATTTCGCGGGATTCTTCGCCCACGATTCTGACCGCCAGCGAAAAGGAGCCCAGAGGCAGTTCCTGGAGTGGCACTGAGGCGACGAACGGTGAGCCGTCGATGGCGCACTTCGCGCTGAGCAGCGTTTCTCCCGCGCTGTCGCTGACCTCGAGGATGGCCGAGCCGTCGTCGGGCAGGTCCCTGCCTAATAAGGTTCCTCGAACGCGGGCAGTCGTCTCGTGGGTGTAGTAATTCAGGTCTGTGCGAAGCCGAAGGGTTCCCGCGGCGCTGACGGGACCGAAGACGGTCTGACTCTCGGCGATCGGCGCCGGCCCGGACGCGGATATCTCGCCCTTCCAGTAGTAGTCGCCCGGCGCATCAAGGGGAAGTTCGATCGAGACGGCCTGCTTTTCTCCGGATGAGCCGCGCGTAAAGGCGGTGGCGTGCGTGGCGACGACTTTGCCGCCGCTTTTTGCCGTGACCGTCGCTCGAAGTTCCGTTCCGGCCGGGATGTCCTCGCCCGAGACGATCAGGCGGGCCTTGCCGACTGCGGTTGTCAACGGCTGCGCCAGGTCAAGGACGCATCGAGTGGGTGACGTGGCCACCGGTGGCAGGCCGTCGAGACGGGGGAAGTGGATGTTGGCGTGGAAGTTTCCGTAGGTGGGAGCGATCGCGGCGTTGCCATCCCCGCCGAAGAAGCCGCCCCGACAGACGTTGATGCTCCAGACCTTCTCAGGAGGGCAGACCGCGGTCAGCGAAGCGAACGGCACGCGGACCTCGGCCGACAGGAACTCGCGCTCGACATGCGTGGCCACCTGCCAGGTGCCGCCCCAATGCTTGCCCATCCCCAGCTCATCACAGCGGTTTCCCCCCGCGTCGAAGGCCAGGTGCACGTACTTGTCGCCGCGGGTTGCCGCGGACGGGTCGATGAATATTTCAAAGTGACCCCAGACTCGGGTGCCGGGTGGGTGTGTGACCCGTGCCTGTTCCCTGATCTCGTCCATGGCCTTGGCATCGACCGGCCATAGACGCACGGCAACGTAGAGGTCCTCGCCGTGGTAGCCGATCCAGGTCTCGGTGCGCGGCTCTTTCGAAGGTGGTCCGAGCAGGGTGAAGAATCGATCCGTATGGTAAGCACCGTGCCACAGGCGCTCGTCGATTCTGCCATCCAGTTTTGGCGCGTCCCGCAACTGACCGGCGGAGATCGTCGGCGGAGCGGGTCGCTCGGGACCGATTCGTTCACGCTGATTCTTTCCGGGAAGGTACAGAACCGAGACGTTGTCCAGCAACGTGCGGTCCGTGTCGATTCGCAATTCGTCGGCTCCGATGAATCGGCTGTGGTCCTTGAAGTCCACGGCCTCCGCGACGGCTGCTCCGTCCACGAACAGGTCGAACGCGGCCTCGTCGATATCGGCGATCAGCGCGATTCGATGCCATCGGTCCGCTTCCAGCGCTCCGCCGGGAAGGTCAGCCATCTCCCGCGTCCAGGTGCCGTACTGCCATTGAGCGTCGGACCATCGGTAGGTCAGGAAGGGGCCGTGCTCTTCGGCCCTGGGCCAGCCGACATCCGCTGGACCGCGATCGTCGATCAGCCGGATATGGGTCGTTCCGCTGTCTTCGTCCAGGCGCAGCATGTCGAACTGGACGCACAGTCGACCGCCGACGAGCTTGTGGCCCATGGGCAGCGCGACACTGACATTCCCCGATTCGCCGTCGGGATTCGTGATGAAAAGGACGTGCCCGCCGTCGCGAATCCGGCCGATCACGAGAGATCGAACGGTGTTGCCGTGGCTGACGATACGCCAGCGCCCCGGGAAGGCGCCCGCGAACGCCTGCTGAAAGTCGCTGTGATAAACGGTCTCCGCCCGGTCCCATTCACCGCCGGGGCGCATCGGGGCCGCCGGATCGACAACGGGTATTCGATTCAGTGACGTGGTTGCCATCGCCGAGGTCTCCGCGGCACTGATCATCGTCGCCGAACAAACCAGGCACAAGAACGTTCCAGGGGCAATGAGCATTGGACAATTCACGACTCGCTACGCGCTACGCGCGGCTCCGACGCGCCACGTCAGCAGATCATCTCCAATTTCGAGGCGTCTCCGTGCAGTGTCGGCGGCCTGCCGTCGATGCTGATCCAGCGCTCGTCTTGCGGTTCGGAGGCCAGTTGATAACGGGTGTCGGTCGAAAGCCGCACGCGTCTGCCGTGATTGTCCAGGCCACAGTGGATGGTGAAGATCGAGAAAACGAGCAGGTCGCCGGCTTCGAAGTTGGTGCTGAGGAAGGGCAGACCCAGGTTGCGGCGCAATGGCACCGGGCGAAACGACAATGACCCCGGCGATTGTGGGCGCAGGCGGCCATCGTCGAGCGGCCGGTTGCGGCAGAGCTTGTCCACGTCGGTGCGACAGTAGTTGTCGCGCAGTTTTTCAATGCGGTGCGACCGGGGCATGACGCAGAGCGGCCCTTCCTCGAGGGGGGCATCGCCGATGGGGGTCCAGCTCGTGAAGAGGTTCCGCGTGCCGCGCCCCATGTAGACCACGTCGCAGTGCGCGAGGGTGGCGCGCTGGAAGGGCGACATGGCCCGGAACCACGTGTAATCGTAGTGGCTGACGGCGCCGCCGAGGAATCGTTCATAGAAGGCGATCATGCGCCCGTCGTAGAGCAGCTTCAGCAGGGCGCCATTGTCGGTGGTCAGGGTCTGCGGCTTGTAGGGAACGGGCGTGTCGGGCCTGGCCATCGCCTCGATCAGCGGCTGATCGGTATCGATGTACCCCATCGCGGCTAAGCGCCGACACACTTCGAGGCGGGCGGCCATGACCTCCTCACGGTCGAGGTAGCCGCGCAGGAAGAGGTAGCCATCCTCCTCCATGCGCCTTTGCAGCGCGGGGGGGTCATCCAACAACGCCGCACTGTCCTCGAGCAGCCCGAAGGCTCCGGGCGAGGTGTCGACAGGTTCACCCTGCATGGAGAGGTTGTCGGGAATGGTCGTCATGGCGGAATTATGGTCTCATATTTCCCATCTGACCGTTGCCCGCCCCCACCGCCGGGCCTCCGTTCCTGCAACGTAACGCCTTCCCGCGGTAACGCATGTTCGAAATCGACTGTGTTCGTCCAAGAGTGTACTCAAGAGCTTTGTAAGAAGGCCTCTCACGGAGACACCGGAGGCACGGAGGGGGAAAAAGATTTCAAGGGTCATATGTTGCGCTGAACACGGTAGCTCTGCTGACGATCCCCAGGACCGGCGCAACGATCGCTTGGTACCATCTGCTGACGCGTCGAGAAGGAAGCGCTCGGTGGCTCCAAATCGCCCGCATATCGTCATCATCATCGCCGACGAGTTCCGTGCCGACGGCCTCGGCCACCTCGGCAACCCGGCGGCCGTCACGCAGGATGCGGACCGGCTGATCCGCGACGGCGTTTCCTTTCGCCACGCGTACTGCCAGGTTGCCGAATGCACGCCGAGCCGCGCATCGTTTCTGACCGGCTGGTATCCCCACACCTGGGGCCACCGGGACCGACGCGGTAGGGTCGACTGAATTTCGTCCGGTACAATCCCGATTCGACTAGGAGAATCATGTCACGAGGCAACGTAATCTACAACGAAGACGGGGACCTGCTCTGCTGCCTCAAGCCGGGCCGGGCCATCGAGCTGACCCGGGCGAACATCGACTGGACCCTGGATCGACTCCCAATCGACATCTGGGAGTACCACGCGGCCACGCCTGACGTGTGCAAATACGACACGAAGGTCGGCGAGGTCATGGGGCGCCGGATCGCCGACGACGTCAGGCAGTTCGTTCGTGAGAATCCCTATGAGCCTCCGGGCGCCAAGCCGGGCAACGTGCAGGCCTACGAAGCGATGGGCCACGACTACCTGCGGGACGAAGGCACCGACGCCCTGCGCGCCCGGGCCGAGCTCCTGCACGCCCGCGGCGTGAAGCTCGTGGCCGAGATGCGGATGGGCGACACCCATCAGCCCCGCGTCGATCCGGCCAATCCGCTGGTGTCGCAGTTCCTGATCGACCACCCGCAATTCATCATCGAGCGGACCGATCGCATCGTCGCGGTCGCCCTCGACTACAAGTTCGCCGAGGTCCGCGCGCACCGCCTGGCGATCCTCCGCGAGATCGCCGAGGAGTATGACGTCGATGGCCTGTCGCTGAACTTCATGCGCTGGGCCAAGTACTTCGAACGCGACTGGGGCCGCTTCTACGCCCCGATCATGACCGACTTCATCGGCGAAATCCGCGCCATGCTCGACGCGGCCACGAAGAAGCGCGGCACCGATCGCCTGCTGCTGGGGGCGCGCGTCCTGAGCACCGAGGAGGAGAGCCTCGGCGCCGGCCTCGACACGGCGGCGTGGATCCGGCGCGGCGACCTGGACTACGTCGTCGCCTGCGAGCACAACTGCAGTTGGCCGGCGCTCAACGTCGAGCAG
>NYZC01000192.1 GCA_002686995.1 Phycisphaeraceae bacterium
CCGTCGGCCGCGTCGCCGTCACCGGCCTCCTCGAGACGCTGCTGGTAAGCCTTCTCGGACGAGCCGATGCGCAGGCCCAGGCCCTTGCGGAAGCTCACGATCGCGTGCCCGAAACCCACGGCGAACTGGGTAACCTTGATGCCGACCCACTTGGCCGCGATGAAGTGCCCCAGCTCGTGCACGAAGACGACGAAGCCGAAGCCGAGAACCAGGCCGACGAAGGCCCAGAACGAGTTGATTTGGGGCAGCAGGTTCTGCATCAGGAGTTCCGTGGGCGGCCGTGGCGGGCCGCCTGGGCCGAGGGCTCAGCGGCCCGCGACCGCCGTCGGGGGGCCGGTCTCGATGCTCTCCCGGACGACCGAGCGGGCCCGTCGGTCGGCGTCGAGGATGTCGTC
Source organism: Phycisphaeraceae bacterium (assembly GCA_002686995.1). Classification (GTDB taxonomy): domain Bacteria; phylum Planctomycetota; class Phycisphaerae; order Phycisphaerales; family Phycisphaeraceae; genus NYZC01. Next base: position 396 of record NYZC01000192.1, read on the forward strand.
AAGGCACTGCGCGGGTCGCGTGTCGATCGTGTCGAGAGCTTCCGCCACGAGGGGGATAATACGTCCGAATCGAATGCGTCGTTCGAGAAAAGCCGCGACCGCCGCCTCGTTCGCGCCATTGAACACGGCCCCGGCGGTGCCGCCGGCTTCGATCACCTCGTAGGCCAGCTTCAGCCCCGGGAACTTATCCGGATCCGGCGGCTCAAAGTCCAGCTTTCTTATCGTCGACCAATCGAGCGCCTGACCTGAGCCCGCCACGCGGTCCGGATAAGTCAGGGCCACCTGGATCGGCGTCTTCATGTCGGGCGGGCCCAGCTGGGCCAGGATCGAGTGGTCGTCGAACTCGACGAAGCTGTGCACGATCGACTGCGGGTGCACGATGACGTCGATGCGGTCGCCGGGCAGGTCGAACAGCCAGTGTGCCTCGACGATCTCCAGGGCCTTGTTCATCATCGTCGCCGAGTCGACCGTGATCTTCGGACCCATGCTCCAGGTCGGATGGTTGAGCGCTTCCTCGACCGTCGCGTCCCTCATGACGGCCGCGTCGACCGTGCGGAACGGCCCGCCCGAGGCCGTGAGGACCAGGCGCTTGACGCCGACGTGATTCATCCGTCCGTGCAGGCACTGGAAGATGGCGGAGTGCTCGGAATCGACCGGGATCAGGGTGGCGCCGTGCGCCTCGAGCATGCCGGCGGTGATCGGGCCGGCGGCGACGAGCACCTCCTTGTTGGCGAGGCTCACCGTCATGCCGCGGCGCACCGCCTCCAGCGTCGCGGCCAGGCCGGCGCTGCCGACGATCGCCGCGCAGATGTCCGTGGCGTCGGAATCCTGCACGAGGCGAAGGGCGGCATCGGGGCCGCCGAGAACGCGATGCGCGCCGAACCGCGATTGCAGCGCGTCGGCGCGCTCCGCGTCGGCGATCGCGACGCGTGGCACGTCGAAGGCCTGCGCCTGCTCGGCGAGCAGGTCGACGTTGCTTCCTGCCGCGAGACCGACGACCTCGATGTCCGCCTGCGCGTGCTCGTTGAGGTGACGGACGACTTCCAGGGTGTTGACACCGATGCTGCCGGTGGAGCCGAGAATGATCAGTCGTCGTGGCAAGGGGATGACCTTCGGGGAGAGATTCCGGGAGGCACTTTAGTCGGTGTGACACGTAACGACAACGGCTGGTCTTCGGCCTGATTCTCGTATTCGGCGTGGGTCCAGGGGTCGGCGGGAGAATCAAGCTATCAGTCAATAAGCCGATTGTTATTGGCTATTGGATCGGTCATTGACCGGCGGTTCTATCGATACGAGTCGTCCTGCTCCAGCGGACAGTGCTCCACGTCGTCTGCCAGCAATGCGATGCGCGCGAGCGCGTGCAGCAGCAGGGGCGCGCCGAGTTGCGATTCGTACCAGTCGATGCCGGTGGCGCCGCGGGGCAGGGCATGCTCGAACATGATCGCGCACACCTCGCCGGCGAGGCGAAGGCCGGCGTCGCGCCAGCGTGGCTCGTGCGCGTGCTCGTAGAGCGAAGCGAATAGCGAAAGCGCAAGACCAGGGCTGCTCGCAGGAAAGCTCCCGTCGCGCGGCAGGTCGGTCTCGGCGTAACGTTCGGCGACATGGGCCGCGGCGGCGCGCAGGGGATCGCGTCCGCAGAGTACGTATGCGGTCATCGCCTTGAACGCACCCGCGGCGAGGTTCGGACCACCGTAGCCACCGTCCCAGTGCGACGCCGACTGCATCTCCTCGGTGAGCGGCGTGATGCAGCGCTCGATGTAATCGTCGGCGCGCATCCGCATCGTGGCGGCGAGCGCACTGTCGACCTCCCCCGCAATCCGCGCCGCTTCGATCAGGCTGCAGGCGAGCGAAATCGTCTGGCTGCATGACGGCTTCGGGCGCTGACCCGGGATCGGCCGGCTGTCGGAGGGCAGAGGGCCCGACGCCGGTCGCTTGTCCCACCAGTAGTCGATCCAGCGCTCGAGATGCGTGCGCAGCTCGTCGTCCGGTGTGCGAGAGAATGCGAAGGCCACGTCGAACACGTAGAAGCCGCAATGGCGGGGAAAGTCGCAGCTGCTGTCGCCCGCGCCGGTCAGACGCGGCGGTCGAGTCGGTTCGTCGACGTACGCGTGGCGGGAATACTCGAGGGGCAGCCCGTCCTTGAGATGCCAGTCAAGCCCCAGTGCGTGACGGCGCACGCCGTCCGCGTTCAGCGCCGCGAGCCTGCTCCACAGCCATTTCGGCGCGCCGCGGAGATGGTCGTGCACGGCGCCATGCGGCCAGGCCGGATTCGCTTCGGACATCCCACATCCGATCGCGTCGTTCCGCAGGTGCCAGTAGGCGTGCTCGCCCCAGGGAAGCAGGCCGTTCGGTGTCTTCATGCAGTGTGCGGCGAATCGGGACAGGTATCGATCCGCGGCGTCGGCGTACACGTTCCGGTTCAGTGCGCCGGACAGGCCGTACATCGTCAGCAGCAGCGGGTGGTCGTGCATCAGGTTCGAGCCCTGGTGAGCCCGGTCGCCGTCGCGCTGGCCGCGGATCGCCTCGGGAGATTCCTCCAGCATCCGGTGGGTCGCCGGATCGATCATCGACGGGAACAGTCCGTGGTGCGCGTCGGCCGCGGCGATCATCGCGTCGATCGCGCGGCAGACGACCTGCAGGATCGCGTCAGGCGTGGGTGGCAGGGCACTCACCGTCGTTCGATTCGGAAATCGCGCACGAAGCCGTCGAAGTAGCAGTGCTCGGGCGCGGGGTACAACGGTGCGAAGCTGTCGGCCTGCACGCGCACGTAGCCGATGCGCAACGGCAGATCGCGATGACGAAGCGATTGTCCGCTCGAGGCGTCGTGAGCGATCGGGTTGGATGCGATCTCTTTGCCGTCGAGCTCGAGTGTCATGCGGCCGTCGGATCGATCCAGCGCAAACGCGAGACGATGCCACCGACCAGCCTCGACGTGCCCGGGCCCCGAGCTGAAGCTCTTCGCGAAGTTCGACGTGCTCTTGACGTGGGCGTGCACGCGCCCCGCCCCGTCGAAGTAGACGCCGAACGAGGTGTTGCCGTTCGAGCCGTCTCCGCGGCCGATCAGGCCGTAAGCCGCGCCTTCGGGCGGCATCGACGCGGGCTTGAACTCGATCGTGTAGGCCGCGTGGTCGAGCGCCTTGGACTCGGCGCTGGGTGGCTCGTCCCCTGTCGACAGCACGGTTCGCGCTGCCGGATCAAACCGGATGACATCCCGGCCGTCGAGACGCTGAAAGTGCTCGCCGAGGGGCCGGAGGCCGGGTTCGTTCGTGGACAGGTGGAGGTCGGTGGCGACCGGAATGCGCCAGCGGTCGCGGACCAAAGCATTTCCCTGGTCGCTTCGCATGTCGATATGGACGTGTCCCGGGCTGGGCCGGACGCGCCAATCGGGCAGTGACCGGGCGAGGTTCCTGATCTCGTTGCGAGAGAGCAGGCCGTCCCAGACGCGCAGGTGACCGACGGGGTACATCACGGAATCCAGATTGATGGCCCGCTCCACGCTTCCCGGCCACCTTGCGGCGTGGGAGAGCGACATCTCGTAGAAACCCTGGTGATCGTTGACGAACATCGCGTCGAAGCGGCCGCGGTCGAAGCGGAGGGTGAGCAGGTAGGGCGCGTACCCGGGATACGCGGCGGTGCTCGCGATATGCACGTCGGGACCCGTCATGAGCCGGAAGCGGTGGCCACCGGGATCGGCGGTGGCCGACAGCCTGAGCGAGAGGCGTTCACCGATGCGCGCTGCGATCAGCAATCCGCTCACCGATTCGTGCATGGGGAAGACGACCAGGCTGATCGTGCAGGTCTCGGGAAGCCCTTCCGGCCAGCCTGATCGTACCGACAGCGCACCCGAATCGGTCAGTGCGCGGTCGTCTCCGATGCCGACCGTCGAGAAGGTGGCGCGGCCTTCGATGGACGGACCGCCGGCGACCTTGTTGTCGAGAGATTCCGACAGGGGCCAGTACGCGACCAGGTCTGCCTTCGTTCCCGCGTTCACCGCCTGCGCGTCGGGCGCCGATTTCGGCCTCGAGGCGAGCGGCCGTGTCGGCGGCGCGTTCGCGTATGGCTTCATGACTTCGCGCATCGCCGCCCAGTAGCCTTCCGGGAACTTCGGCTCCTTCCAGGGATGAATGCGCTCCTGGTAAAGCCACACGTATCGGTCGCTGAACTCGAACGCGTCACGAAGGGTCGCTTCGAGCTGCTGCGCCGAGTAGTACGGTCGACTCGGATCCCACTGGCCCTTGGCGTCATCGGTCCAGATGCCGAACGAGGTCCGCAGCTGCTTCCGGTAGGTCATCGGCACCAGGCTCAGGCGAGCGGCCTCGCGCATCGACACCACCGCCTGTTCGAACTGCTCGCGCCTCTTGTAGCGGTAAGCGCCCTCCCAGCCGTCGTAGATGCGCGTGCGCTCGTGCTTCGCGCTGAGCATGCCGTCGAGGTAGGCGGGCATGAGGCCGTAGGGGTGGTGGATGAGGTGATCGGGGTTCGGCTCACCGATCGACTTCGCGACCCAACCGTGCATGAGCGTGACGAGAATGTCGACGTCCGCGACTTCACGATTGAGTGCGCGCATGTTCTCGCGTCCGCGCTCGAACGCCATGTCGACGCACTCGGGCCAGGAGTGCATTCCATCCTGCCCCGCCCACTGGTACGACCACAGCCGCGTGCAGTGCCGGTACAGCTCGGTGTCGAACATGATGCCGCGAAGCCGGCCCTCGCGCACGATTCTTCCGGCCAGTCGCCAGTTGTTCGCGACCCGGCGCGCCCACGCTTCGTCGTCGAACCAGTCGGTGTCGCCCGGCGTGCAGTTGAGGCGGAGGAACAGCTCGGTGACATGCTCGGAGGCGCGCCGCGATCGAAGCAGGCGAATCGATTCGGCGACGTCGGCGTCGTCCAGCTCGACCCCCCACGCAAGCCAGTCGAACCGGTTGGTCGGCGGGCGTTCGGTCGGCTGCTCCCGGCGCGGAATCGTCACGCCGATGACCATGCCCTGGATCGGGGAGGCTTCATAGAGGTCCATGTTGCCCGGGATGACGGAAGGCTCCTGCGTGTTGTACCCGAACACGATGAGCTTCCGGTCGGGGTCGGGCCCGGCCCTGGCGCCCCCGGCGAGCAGGCAGAGCGCGCATGCGGCGAGCGGGAACGAACGATTGAGCTGACGGTGCATCATGGCTGGCGTCCTGGGCGCGGGGGAATTAAGCTATTGGTCATTAAGCCAATCGTCATTCGTCATTGCGGACCAGGCTTCCGACCCGAATCCGAAATGACAAATAACGATTGGCCCAATGACTAATAGCTTAATAGATCCGATTCCCCCGTTTGGAAAACGTCGTGACCCCGACCGCACCCCAAGCTCATGAGCCGCTCCTGGAAGTTCGCAAGAAGTTCCGCGTCAGATGGTATCGATGCCCGATCGAACGCCGGGAGCTCAGCACGCTCATGCAGCGCAGCAACCTGCGCGGCGCGTTCCAGGCCGTGGGTCACCTCGCCCTGTGGGCCTGCACCGGCACCATCACCTACATCTGCTTCACGCAGCAATGGTGGATCGGGTTTGCCGCGGCGCTGTTTTGCCATGGCACCATCGGCGCCTTCTTTCGGGGCCTGGCGGTGCACGAACTGGGGCACGGCACCGTGTTTCGGACCATGTGGCTCAACCGGTTCTTCCTGCGCCTCTACAGCCTGCTCGGCTGGTGGAACTACCACGAGTACGCGATGAGCCACACCTACCATCATCGTTACACGTTGCATCCCCGCGGCGACCGCGAGGTGATGCTGCCGCGCAACCCCACGCTGGCGGCGCTGTGCATCCTTCAGCTCTTCACGGTCAACTTCGCGTTCAAGACCGATGCGAACAGCATCTTCTTCGTGTTCAGACGCCTGCTCTCCGCCGCGTTCAACCGCTACGACGATCCGTGGATCCGCGACCTTTACGAGGGGCAGCCCGAGGCCAGGCGGCAGGCCGTGAGATGGGCGCGCATCGTCCTCGCCTTCCAGGTGGTCGTCATCGGAGGGTCGTTCGCGATCGGCCAGCCGATCCTGGCGCTGATCATCTCGGGGCACCAGTTCATCGGCAACTGGCTGCGCTACTTCGTCGCGCTGCCGATGCATTGCGGATTGCGGGACGACGTCCCGGACTTCCGTCTGTGCGTGCGCACGATCCGGCTCAATCCGCTCAGCGAGTTCCTCTACTGGCATATGAACTGGCACACCGAGCACCACATGTTCGCGGGCGTGCCGTGCTACAACCTCTCGAAGATCTACGAGCAGGTGAAGGACGACATGCCGGTGCCCCGCTCACTCGTCGGGGCCTGGCGTGAGATGCGGGAAGCATGGCGCCGCCAGAAGACCGAGCCGGAGTACGAGTTCGACACGCCGCTGCCGCCCACGGCGCATCCCGCGGTCATCAGCCCCAACGAGTCGGCGAAGGAGGACGCACTGGAATCCTCGATCGGCGACCTCGCGCCCAAGGCAATGGTCTGAGGGTGGAACCGGATATTCAATTCAATTTGCCTACGCGTCCGCCGTCGAGGTTCCCGCCGCCTTCTTCTTCTTCTTCGACCGGCCGCGACGGCGCTTGACCTTCCGTTTCGGCTTCGGTTCGCCGTTGCCGCTGTCCGCTTCGGCGGACGCCTCCTCCGCCTGGGGGGCGGCCGCAACCGCTTCGGGGGCCGCCGCGTCCGGCTGCTTCCTGGCGGTCTTTGACTTTCTGCGCCTTCGCGGCGCCGGTGCGTCGGCTTCCGGCCCCGCGGCCGCCTTCGGCTCCGCGCCGGACGACTCCGCATCCTCGGAAGCGGAATCCGCGCCTTCTGCCGCCTCCGGTTTTCGCTTCGACCGGTTGCGTCCGCCGCGTCGTCGTCGTCGGCGGCGCTTCGGCCTCGCTTCCTCCTCCCCGTCCTGGGCATCAGGGGCATCGGTCGCGCCTTCGCCGTCCGATTCCGTCGCCTCGGCCTCCTCGGCTTTCTCGACCTCCTCGTCCTCGTCCTCGTCCACGTCGTCGAACACGATGTTCGGGTCGACCGCCGGCTCGATGCCGCCCCGGGCCTCGAACTCGTCAATGGACTCGAGCTCGGGAATGCCGGACACGCCGAGCTTGTCCGTGTCGACGGTGCCGCCGCGGTCGTCGAACGCTTCGATCCGGATGAAGTCGATCGGCCCCGACGCGTTGACCCGAACCATGACGTGCTTGTCGTAGCGCTGCTCGATCGCGGAGAGATCGCTTCGCTTCTGGTTGAGGATCTGGAACGCGACGTCCGGGCTGATCGTCAGCTCCACGCGATCGACCGTCTTCTGGTGCAGCAGGGTGGCGAGCTGCCTCATGACGTCGAGCACCACCGACTCGGCGGTCTTGACCGCGCCGGTGCCGGCGCAATGCGCGCAGTCCATGTGGATGGACTTCTGCAGCGACGGGCGCATGCGCTGGCGCGTCATCTCCAGGATGCCGAACTGGGTGATGCTGGCCGTCCGCGTGCGCGCCCGGTCGCGCTTCAGGTTGGTCCTGAACCGCTGCTCGACCGCACGTCGATGCTTCGCGTCGACCATGTCAATCAGGTCGTTGATGATCACGCCCCCGAGATCGCGCAGGCGAAGCTGTCGGGCGATCTCGTCGACCGCCTCGACGTTCGTCTTGTACGCGGTGGTCTCGGCGTCGCGGTTGGAGCGCATCTTGCCGCTGTTGACGTCGATCGCGACGAGCGCCTCGGTCGCCTCGATGACGAGCGATCCGCCACTGGGCAGGTCGACGGTGCGGCGATTGATGTTCTCGATCTGCTCCTCGATGCCGAACCGGCGGAACAGGGGAATCGGCTCGGAGTAGACCATCACCTTGGACGTGGCGCGGGGATTGGCGATGCGCAGGTAGTCGCGGGCGCGTTGCGCCGCGGCCGGATCGTCGACGATGATGCGTTCGATGTCGGTCGTGAACACGTCGCGGATGGTCCGCACGACGAGGTCCGACTCCTCGTAGAGCACGCCGACGCGGTGGATCGTCTTCTGCTTCTTCTCCATGGCCACCCAGAGGCGCTGGAGGTAGCTCAGGTCGCGCTTCAGCTCGAGCTTGTTGCGCCCGACGCCCGCGGTGCGCACGATGAAGCCGAAGCCGTCGGGCGGATTGAGCTGCTCGAGGATCTTGCGCGTCTCGCGCCGCACCTGCTCGTCGTCGTGCCGCCGCGACACGCCGAGGCGCTCCATGTTGGGCATCATGACCAGGAACCGCCCGGGGATGGACAGGTAGCTGGTGAGCGTGGGGCCCTTCGTGCCGATGCCTTCCTTGAGGATCTGCACGACGATGTCCTGGCCGCGTCGCAGGCACTTCTGGATCGGGGGGCGGTCGCGTCGCGGCGTCTTGTGGCCGACGCGCTCGCTCTCCTCCTTCTTCTGCCCCGGAAAGTACATGGGGTGCAGATCGGTGATGTGCAGGAACCCGTTGCGCTCGAGGCCGAAATCGACGAACGCCGCCTGGATCGACGGCTCGACGTTCATCACCCGGCCCTTGTAGATGTTGCTGACGTGCGACTCGGAGCTGGCCCGCTCCTGGTAGATCTCCTCAAGCTGTCCGTTCTCGACGATCGCGATCCGGCATTCCTCGCCCGGAGCGCTGTTGATGAGCATTTCGCATTTGGGCATGGTGTTGGGTGTCGTTTCTCGTGTCGTTTCTCGTGTCGTTTCTCGTGTCGTTCCTCGTGTCGTTCCTCGTGTCGTTCCTCGTGTCGTTCCTTCGGTTCGTCCGTTCAGTGCTCCATTGCCATTTCGTCCATCACTTCCGGCGCGATCTTTCGCGCCTGCTCGCGCAGGAAGGTGTGGACTTCGCGGTCGGAGTCGAAACTGTTGACCCGCCGCGCCACGCGCTGGCAGTCGGTCATCGACACCGACCGAATGATCTTCTTGACGCCCGGGATCGCCGGCGGCGTGATCGAGAAGCTCGTCAGCCCCATTCCCAGCAGGAGCATGACGAATTCGGGCTCTCCCGCCATCTCGCCGCACAGACCGACCTCCTTGTCGTTCCGCTTCGCCGTCCGGACGACCTCGCGGATCAGCTGGATCACGGCGGGGTGGGCGGCGGTGTACAGGCTGGCGACGCGCTCGTTGCCGCGGTCGACGGCCAGCGTGTACTGAATCAAATCATTCGTCCCGATACTGAAGAAATCCACCTCGGGTACGAAGAGCTTGGTCAGCAGGGCGGCCGAGGGCACCTCGATCATGATGCCGACCGGGATCTGGCTCGTCTCGATGGCGCCCTCTTCCTCGAGATCCTCGATCACGTCGTTCAGGATCATCTTCGCCTGCCGAAGCTCCATCACGTTGCTGATCAGCGGGAACATGATCCGTACGGGGCCGGCCGCCGAAGCCCGCAGGATCGCGCGAAGCTGCGTCTTGAACAGCGCGAGGTTCTGCAGGCACAGCCGGATCGAGCGGCAGCCGAGGAACGGGTTGTTCTCCGCGTGCTCGGGCTGGTCCTCGGTGGAGACGATCTTGTCGGCGCCGAGGTCGAGCGTTCTCACCGTCAGCGGCCGCCCGTCGAGCACCCGGATCGACTCCAGGTAGGCCTCGTACTGCTCCTGCTCGGTCGGCTCGGTCGCGGCGGCGAGGTACAGGAACTCGGTCCGGTAAAGGCCGATCCCCTCCGCGCCCTTCTCGAGGGCGGGACCGATCTCGCTGGGGAACTCGATGTTCGCCTGGAGGCTGACCTCGACGCCGTCCTGCGTGATCGCGGGCAGGTGCGCCATCTCGTCCAGGCTCGGCTTGGCGGC
>NYZC01000193.1 GCA_002686995.1 Phycisphaeraceae bacterium
CATCGACGATGCACCGCGACATCGCCTGCTTCGGCCTCCTTGCCAACGGACGATTCGCTCGGTCTTGGGCCCGCGGCAGAGTTCTGAGACAGAGCCTAATATTTCCAGGTGTACGTACGCGAGACGGCAGATCCGTCCTATAACTGCCGCATGATTGGCACCGGATGACGTCCGACTGCAGCGTCCGCGTCCTTGGATGTTCGACTTGCGTTGCCGAACCGGGCCGTCTCCGGCTCGAAGTCGGCACGCCCTCCGGGCCGAGACGACCCGGCTCGGTGAGGCGATCCCGATGAACGCACTGAGAATGCCGTGCCGAACAGGATTGGGTGACGCCCCGTGGCAACGGCGGCGAGGAAGGTTCCGCGTCCCATCATCGTGAAGCCCCCCGACAGCCCGGATGAGCGCAATCCGGTGACGCAACCCGTCGCCGTGATCGACATCGGCACCGCGTCCATCCGGATGGTCGTGGCCGAGATCAGGGAGGACGGCTCGATCCACGTGCTCGACGCGCTGGCCCAGGAGGTGAGCCTCGGGAAGAACACCTTCACCAAGGGCTCGATCGCGCAGTCCACGATCGAGGAGTGCGTCCGGGTGCTCCGCATCTACCGGCGATCGCTCGAGGAGTACGGCATCACCGACCGGTCGCAGGTTCGCGCCGTCGCGACGAGCGCCGTGCGGGAGGCCACGAACCGACTCGCATTCATTGACCGCATCTACAGCGCGACGGGATTCAAGGTGGAGGTGATCGAAGAGTCGCGCGTCAACCACATCACCTACCTCGGCCTCCAGCCGATCCTGAACAGCCAGCCCGAGCTGCAAGCCTCGCGGACCATCATCAGCGAGGTCGGCGGCGGCAGCACCGAGATCCTGTCCGTCGACGGCGGCGAGGTGACGTTCTCCTACACCTACCGCCTCGGTTCCCTGCGGCTGCGTCGCCTGCTCGAGGCTCACCGCGCCCCGGTAGGCAAGATCCGCCAGCTCATGGAGAGCCAGATTCAGCGCACGGTGCGCCACGTCGTGGAGCGCGTGAAGACGGACAAGCGGATCGAGATGATCGCGATCGGCGGTGACGTCCGGTTCGCCGCCTCCCGGATTCTCGGCGACATGCCGCCGGACCGTCTCGGGGTGCTGCCGCTGGCGGATCTCGAGCAGTTCACCCACCGCGTGCTGTCGCGGACCGTCGACGAGCTCGTTCGCGATGATCAACTGCCGTTCGCCGATGCCGAGACGCTGGGGCCGGCGCTGCTGGCCTACCTGCGCCTTGCCGGCGCCCTCGAGCTCGACCACCTGTACGTGGCGAGCATCACCCTGCGCGACGGGCTGCTCAAGGAGCTGGCCCTGCGCGACGACTGGACGGGTGAGTTCCGGGCGGAGATCGTCCGGTCGGCCATCGCGCTCGGGCGGCGCTTCGGGTTCCTTGAGGCACACGGCCGGCACGTCGCCGACCTGTGCGCGCGGCTGTGCCGCGAATTGACCGACCTGCACGAGTTGTCGCCTCGCTACGAGCTGATCCTGTACCTCGCCGCGCTGCTGCACGACGTGGGCAACCTCGTCAGCAACCGCGGTCACCACAAGCACAGCATGTACCTGATCAACAACAGCAACCTGTTCGGATTCGGGCGGCAGGAGGTGCTGCTGACGGCGCTCGTCGCGAGGTACCACCGGCGCGCGTCGCCCAAGCCGACGCACGAGGGATACGCCACGCTCGACTGGGAGAGCCGGATCGCCGTCGCGAAGATGGCCGCGATCCTCCGCGTCGCGGACGCGCTTGATCGGTCGGGCACGCAGCGCGTTCGCGAGATCGTATGCGAGCGCGACGGGGGCGACCTCGTGATCGTGACGCCGGGGGTCCAGGATCTCTCGTCGGAGCAGTTCGCGCTGAAGCAGAAGGGCACGCTCTTCGAGGAAATCTTCGGCCTTCGCGTCATCCTGAGGCCGGATCAACTACCCAGGTCATGATCGATGACGTTCAATGAAATCCCCTACATTGACCGCGAGTTGAGCTGGCTGGCCTTCAACCAGCGGGTGCTCGCCGAGGCGCAGGACGAGCGCGTGCCGTTGCTCGAGCGCCTCAAGTTTCTCGCGATCACCGGTTCCAACCTCGACGAGTTCACGATGGTGCGGGTCGGCGGCCTGCGCCTGCTGGGCGAGCCCGGCGGGACGGGGCCGGACGCGTCGGACGAGCCGGTGGACGCGCGCCTCGAGGCGATCGTGCACAGCATGCGCCTGCAGGTCGAAGCCCAGTACGACTGCTACCTCGAAGACATCGAGCCCGGGCTCGCGGCGCACGGCATCCGGCGGCTCGGACCGGGCGACCTGACCGACGACCAGGCGGCCGTCGTGGAGAGCCGTTTCGACGAGGAGCTCTCGTCGGTGCTGACGCCGATCGCGATCGAGTCGGCGCGCCGTTTCCCGCTGCTGCTCGGGCTCAACATGAACCTACTGGTGCGGCGAGGCCCCGCGCCGGGCAGCAAGGCGCGGCAGCGTTTCGCGGTCATTCCGTTCGGGCGGGTGGTCAGTCGGATCGTCACGCTGCCAACCGATGAGGGCTACGCCTACATGCTCCTGGAGGACGCGCTGACCGCGTGCATCGCCAGGTTCTTTCCTGACGAACCGGTGCGCGAGTGCGTACCGTTCCGGATCACGCGCAACGCGGACATCGCGATTCGCGAGGACAGCTCGCCCGACCTGCTCTCGGGCATGGAAGCGGTGCTCGACGCGCGGCGCGAAAGCTCCTGCATCCGGCTCGAGATTGCCGCAGACGCGTCGGCGGCGTCGCGGAAGTTCCTGGTCTCGGCGCTGGGGGTCAGGGAAGAGCAGCTGCTGTCGATCCCCGGGCCGCTGGACCTGTCGGCGATGATGCGGCTGGCGAACATCCGCGGGCACGATCATCTGAAGTACAAGCCGTGGGCGCCGCGGAAATCGGTGATGGTCGATCCGCGCAAGTCCATGTTCGACGTCATCGCCCGGTCGAACGTACTGCTGCACCATCCGTACGAGCAGTTCGATCCGGTCCTGCGCCTGATCGAGGAGGCCGCCCAGGATCCGGAGGTGCTCGCGATCAAGCAGATCCTCTATCGCACCAGCGAAGGCAGCAAGATCGTCGACGCGCTGCGCCGGGCCGCCGAGAACGGCAAGCAGGTGACCGCGCTGGTCGAGCTGAAGGCGCGGTTCGACGAGGCGCGCAACATCGAATGGGCGCGCAGCCTCGAGCACGCCGGCGTGCAGGTGATCTACGGGGTCAAGGGGCTCAAGACGCACGCGAAGCTGTGCATCATCGTGCGTGCCGAGCCCCACGGCATCCGCCGCTACGTCCACTTCGGCACGGGCAACTACAACGAGGTCACGGCGCGACTTTACTGCGACGTCAGCTATCTCACGAACGACGAGGATCTCGCGGCGGACGCCGTCAGCTTCTTCAACGCGATCACGGGCTCCTCGCAGCCGCAGAAATACCGCAAGGTCGCGGCCGCGCCGCACGGACTGCGCGACCAGGTGCTGACGCTGATCGCGGCCGAGACCGAGCGCCGGCGGCGGGGGCGCAAGGCGCACATCATGGCCCAGATGAACTCGCTGGTGGACCGTCAGATCATCGACGCGCTGTACGAGGCCTCCAATGCGGGCGTGCGGGTCGACCTGAACGTGCGCGGCATCTGCTGCCTGCGTCCCGGCGTCCCGGACCTGAGTGAGCACGTCACGGTCTCGAGCGTCGTGGACCGCTACCTCGAGCACGCGCGCATCTTCTATTTCCACAACGGCGGCGACGAGAAGCTCTTCATCTCCAGCGCGGACTGGATGCCGCGCAACCTCGACCGGCGGGTCGAGTTGCTGGTGCCGGTCGAGGACGACCGGTCGCGCAGCAGGCTCGTTCACGTGCTCAGGCGCTACACGCGGGACAACGTCAAGGGCTGGGCCCTGCGACCGGACGGCCGGTACGAGAGGAAGACGTCGCCCGGCGGTCGCAAGAAGCTGCGGAGCCAGGAGGCGCTCTACGACGAAGCCTGCGAGGCGGAAGACCAGCTCGACCCGGCGCGCGGCTCGATGTTCGAGCCGTACCGGGCGGCGGAGGGAGCGCAGCGGGCGTAGCGGGCGGCCCGCGGTCGCTGAGCAACCAGGTCGTGTCCCGCGAGTCATCCTGGCGTCGGCCGGCTGCAAGCCCCGTGCGCGGCGTCGGCCTCCTTGCTCACGGGCCTTTCGCTCGGCCTTGGGCCGACAGCTGACTTACGGGACGCGACCCAATCCGGTTCGGCACGGCGTTCGCGGTGCGTTCATCGGGATCGCCTCACCGAGCCGGGCCATCTCGGCCCGGAGGGCGTTGCCGACACCGGGCCGGGGACGGCCCCGCTCGGCAATGCAAGTCGAAGTGAACGCCGTGCCGAACAGGATTGGACACGACCTGGTTTCCGAGGCCGCCCACTGCCAGAATGCTCGAATGGTGGATCGATCTTCCGAAGTGGCTCAAGTACGGCGTCGCCCTGGCGTTTCTGCTGGTCGCGGCTCTGGCATGGATGGCGGGCGTGTTCTGGCCCTGGGCGATCGGAATCGGGATCGTTCTTCTGATTGCGGCGATGGCGGTGGATTGAGCAGTCGTCCGGGCGACGGGCTGCCTCTGCGTTCTCCGCCGTGCCTCCGCGCCTCCGTGAGAGGCGCTCCGGGAAGGCGCTCCCTGTGAGACTCTACCCCTCGACTTCCGCGACCGGCTCCGCCGCCGGATGCTCGACGAGCTCCACCGACAACTCCACGCCGAAGACGTTCCTGATGGCCTTTCGGTGCACGGCGACCGACCACTGCTCCAGGTGGCTGGCGCCGTCGGCGTGCATGAGCAGCCGGGCGTGACCGGGATCGTCCGTGCGCAGCTCGATTCGGCTGACCACGCCGGCGTGGGACCGATCGAGGCTCTCGGCGACGCGAAGCAGGACGCAGAGCACCTTGACGATCTGCTGGCTCCTCTTGTCGAGGGCTGCGAACTCCGGGTCGCTCTTGCGCGGGAACGTCTTCTTGTGATAGAGCGCGGTGGTCGCGATCGTCGCGATCTCCGTATCGTCGAACCCGAGCAGCTCCGCATTGCGGATGAAGTAGTACGAGTGCGAGCGGTGGCCGCTGTACCCGAGGAAGCTGCCGATGTCGTGGAGCAGAGCGGCGAACTCGAGCAGCTCGCGCTCGGAGCGACCGAGTTCGTGCATGCCTGCCTGCTCCGTGACGTCGAACAGCTCGAGGGCGAGTCGGGCCACGTGCCGCGCGTGCGCCTCGTCGAAGCGGCATCGACGCCCCAGGCGCATCACCGAGCGCATCCGGTTGGACATCGGGCCAAGCTCGCCGCCGTGCCCGTGGTGCTCGATGCGGGCGAGGTGGTCGACCAGCAGGCCATCGCGCAGGGTCCGGTCGGACGCGACGATGGGCGGGCCGCCCAGGGCCTCCAGGAGCGTGTCGATGATCGCGGCGCCCCCGACGATGATGTCGCCGCGCTTGGCGCTCATGCCGGGGATCCTCACGCGCTCGGTGACCGTCATCGGCAGCAGGTCGTGGATGACCTGCTGAAGCTGCTTGTGCTCGATGGCCTGGTTCTTTTCGAGCGGGCGGCCGTGGAAGCGGCGGGACACCATGTCCGCCAGCGTCGTGATCGTTCCGGACGAGCCGATGACCCGGCTGTACTCGTGCCGGCCGATCCGCTGGATGGCCCGGACGCCGTTGGCGCGGATCTGCTTCCTGACCGTTTCGTACTTCCGCCGGCTGACCTGGTCCGCGGCCTTGCCCTTGAAGTACCGGTTGGTCATGCGGATCGCGCCGAGCTTGAGCGACTCGAGCATGTCGTGGCGATACTCGTTGCCGATGATCAGCTCGGTGCTGCCGCCGCCGATGTCGATCATCAGCGCGCGGTCCGCGCCGAGGCGGGCGTCGCTGGCCACGCCGAGATAGATCAGCCGCGCTTCCTCGCGGCCGCTGATGACGCGCACGTCGAGGTCCGTCTCCCTCTTGAGCCGGTCGATCAGGCGCCGCCGGTTCGAGGCCTCGCGCGCCGCGCAGGTGGCGACGGCGACGATCTGGTCGGCGCCGAAGGTGCGCGCCATGTCGGCGAACCGGGTGGCGATGAGCACGGCGCGGACCAGCGCGTCGGCCTGGATGACGTGCCGACCGAAGCCGCCCTCGCCGAGGCGGGCCGTCTCCTTCTGCTCGGTCAGGATGCTGTAGGTGCCGTCGGGACTGATGCGCACGACGAGGATGCGGATCGAGTTGGTGCCGATGTCCATGAACCCGACGATCGGATCACTCGACTCGACGTGGCCTGACGGCATCGATGACTTTTCCCGGGGCGCGTCCCGTCGGCGGATCCGTCACGAGCATGGAAGATCGCGAGGGCGGTCGCCGACGTCAGACCGCCTGGGCGCGCGGCGGCGGCTCCTCCGTGGCGGACGGCGGTCGTACGGCGGGCGGCGCCGAATCCGTGCCCAGAGGGGTCGTGTCGCACATCTGCAGCAGGTTCTCCCAGACGTGGTCCGCGTCAAGCTGGTCCCACTGGCGCACGCAGTGGCCATACACCGATTCACGGGTCGCGGCGCAGTGCTCCAGCAGCAGGTCAAGGCCGGCGCGGACGCGTTTGAAGCCCCGGCTGTGCCCGAAGAACTCGAGGGTGCGCGCCTTCTCGTCATCGATGAATCTCGGCAGGCGAACCAGCCAGACGTCCATGTCGTGCAGGTCGCCGGTCAGCGTCTGGAACTGCTTGGCGCTGCGGATGAAGGGCTTGATCGGACTCCCGAACACGGGTTGGAATATCTCCAGCGTGTAGCGCAGGCGCTTGGCCGCGATGCGCATCTCGTGCATCTGCGCGACGCAGTCGGGCTGCGACACGTACGACTCGTAGCTGACCAGATCGCCGAGCCGCGCCCGTACCGCTTCCTGCGCGAACTGCATCGACACGGTACCGCCGGGGGTCACGCGGGCCAGGCGGCCCTGTGCGAAGGTCTTGCGGGCGAACTGGGCGACCTGGTCGAGGATGCGGCTGCGTTCGATCTCGTCCATCGCGCGCAGCACCGACGGCTGCTGGACGGCGCGCTGCTGGGATAGTCGGAGCACGAGCCTTTCCAGTCCCGGCCGATGCCGCTTCTCCGAGCCGTGATCCTTCTGGAACTTCTGCACGAACTCGATCTGGACGTCGAGGTCGCGGGCCGCGCCGAGCGAGCGCGTCACCTTCTTGACGGCCTTGCGCCACCTTTTCACGGGCTGGTTCGGCAGCACGGTCTCGAAGATGCTCAGCGCGGCCCTCAGGCGGCGACTGGCGACGCGCATCTGGTGCACCGCCTCGATGTCGTCGGCGCGCCGGACCGCCGGAATCTGTCGCCGCACCGCCTCGACGCGCTGGCCGAACGCTTCGGCCGCGAGCAGAGTGGTACCGAGCTCGGTGTCGCGAAAAACCGCCATGTACGAAATTCCCTGCGGAGGTGCCAATCGGCCTTCACCGGAACCTGGTTCCCTTACCGTTCGAAACATTGTAGCAGGGGCCGTTTTCCGCGTTCCAGCGTGCTCTGGCGGCGCTCAACGACACATTTCCAGGTTCAGGTCTGGTCCGGGTCAGGCCGGAGCCCAAGAATGAAGTAAGAGCCGATCGGAGACGGTCCATGAAAGGCCGCAGGAGGCGTTTGCGCTATCGGGGTCTGTTCTGTCCGCGCTGCGGGTACGGTCTGACCGGCCTGGTCAGGCAGTCCTGCCCCGAGTGCGGACGGCGTATCGAGTTCGACCCGAAGCTGATCGGGTGTCAGAAGGACCACGGTTGGCACGGGCCGGCGCGCGTCATGGGGGCCGCAATCGTCGTGGCGGTGGTCGGAACGTCCGTGCCGCTGGTCATCGCGACCCGCGGCGCCTTCCTGCTGGTGCCCCTGTTTCTCGTCGGCATGGCGGCGTCGGCGTGGGCGAACCGGCAGTTCAGGAACTGGATTCGTGAGGAGTTCTGGCGCCGATAGCCAGGGGCAGGGGCGCGCAATGCTGGTGGCGCCAATGTCCGATGGCGAACGGCGGCAGCAATGCGCCGCCGTTCGCGCAATCGGACTCGGGCGCCGGCCGTTCGAACGGCGCTGCCCGGCAGCATGCGCGCATCGTCTACGGGTGGGGGCAGGACGCATTGGAACGGTCTGAAGCGAGCATCGATCGACGTCGGCGCGGCCGGCACCACAGCGCCGCGACGGCAAGGGGCGCCACCGACGCGGGTTCCGGCACGATCGCGGTGAACGTGACGTCGTCGAAGGCGAACTCGTCCCGGCTTCCGGTGCCGGAGGCGTCGTCGCCGCGAAACCGGAAAGAGAAGGCCGCGCCGTCGGGAAGTGGCGAATCGAAGGGGATCGACACGCGGTGCTCGATCAGCACGGACCACGTCGGGTCGGCGGCGGCCGTCTCGGGAGAGAGAACGGATTCGCCGAAATCGGTGAACGGGCCATCGTCGCGCGCGTGCGCCCACACGATCGCGCCGGCTCGCCCTGCATCGTTGTAAGCATATATTCGAAAGGAGCTTACGATTTCAACCACGTCGTGCCCCGTGAGGTTGCGCACCCGGAAGGTCACGCCGCCCGGCGTGAAGTCGCTGCCGATGGGCTGAACGCCGAGCGCGCGGTTCACGGGGCCGCCGTTGCTGACATCGAAGGCGTACACACCGCCGGTCGTGACCCCGCCGGCGCTGGCGCCCCGCGCGAAGTCACCCGTCCCGGCCGCGCCGCCGAACGGCAGGACGCCGTCGCTCAGCCCCTCGACGATGATCGCGTCGGAGTCGAGCTGGCCCGGGCCCGGCGTCGGCGCGAAGCCGGCGCCCGTGAACCCTTCGAAGTCGTGCACGATGGTGAGGCTTCCTTCCCTGAATGCATCCGCCCGCACCGCCCCGTTGCTCCAGATTGTCGTCGTCGTCACGATTGCAATGATCGCGCACGCCTTCGTCGCCACCTGATCGATCCGCATGATGTTGACCTCCTGATCGTTGTTGCGGGTGCCCAAGAAACCGGCGGGCATGATATCAACCCGATGCGCCGTGCCAGGGCGCATCGGGTCACCGCAAGAATTTTTTTTCGGGTCAATTTCCCAGCCGTTCGCGAAGCCGACGGTTCTCCTCCCGCAGTTCGCGATTCTCGCGTCGCAGCCGTTCATGGTCACGGCACATTTCGTAGCTCCTGCGTGAGAAGTCGAGATCCTTCCGCGCTTCGGCGGCACGATCGATCTCGCGCTGAAGTCGCTGCTTCATCCTCTCGATCCGACGCAGCTTCGTCGACTGCTTCGCCTTCTTCATCATGGTTTCGAGGCGGGCGATCTCCTTCTCGTCGGTCGTGCTCTTCTTCTTCCGGTCATCGACAGCGGCGGTCGTCCGGGCCTGGAACTGCTCGCGCTCGCGGTTGTTCTTTCGACGCTTGCGCGCCTTGGCCTCGAGCTCCGAAGCGCGGCGCCGCAGCCGCCGGGCTTCCTTCTCGTCGCCGCTTTTCTCGGCCGCGTCCGCCTTCCCCTTCAGCGCGGCGGCTTCGGTCTCTTCGGATTCGACTTTCGCGGACGCCGTCCGGTTCCGTGATTTCGACCCCTCGATGCGCTCGAGGTCGTTCGCGTTTGCGCGCTTGCGTCCGTCGATCTCCTTTCGGAGCCTGTCGATCCGCTTCACGGTCTGCTCGAGATCGCCGAGGCCTTTCTCCTCTTCGCGTACTTTTCGCCGGAGCGGCTCGAGGACGTCGCGGTCGTGGTGGGCGTATCGCTTCTCGTAGTCGGCGCGATGACGGTAGAAACGATCCCCGAAGTACGCGCAGGGATCGTCATTCTTCTTGTCGTCATGGTCGGCGTGGACGGAGACGGCGAGGATGAGCACGGCGAGGACGGCAGGCGGGATTCGTTTCATGTGAGTGTCGATGGCTGAAGGTTGGAAGGTCGGAAGGTCGGAAGATTCCAGGGGCTCTAGAACATCGGCGTGATCGTGACGCCGCCGTCGGCGACCACGATCGCGCCGTTGACGTACGAGCTTTCATCGCTGGTCAGGAACAGCGCCACGTTCGCAACGTCCTCGGGCAGGCCCCACCGCCGGACCGGGGTCTTCGCCAGGAAGGCCTGCTCATCGAAGCTCGGATCGTTCAGATTGCTCTCGCGAATCATGGGCGTGCTGATCGCCGCCGGCGCGACGCAGTTGGCACGCACGCCCTTCGGTCCGTAGGCGACGGCCAGGGACCGCGTCAGCGCCAGGGTGGCGCCCTTGGAAGCGGTGTAGGCGTCGCTTCCCGGGATGCCGATCAGGGCGGCGCTCGACGCCGTGTTGACGATCGTTCCGCCGCGCCGCTGCAGCAGGGGTAGCGCGAAGCGGCAGCAGTAGACGACGCTGTGCTGGTTGCACGACACGATGCGGTGATAGACGTCGAGATCGAGTTCGCCGACGCCCGCGTCCTCGTCGCCGAGAAAGACGGAGGCGTTGTTGTAGAGACCGTCGAGCCGCCCGAACTCGCGCTCGATGCGGCCGAACGTTTCCGCGACAGCGTCCGGGTCGGCAACGTCGGTCGGGATGAAGGTGGCCGCGTCCCCGATTGCTTCGCTCACGCGCCGGCCGCGCTGCGCGTCGATCTCCAGCACGAGGACATGGGCCCCCTCGGCCGCGAAGCGCCGGGCGGCCGCTTCGCCGATACCGCTTCCGGCGCCGGTGATTGCGCAGACCTTGTCCTTGAGCCTCATCATCCGTCCTCGAACATCGTCCTTGCCGTGCGGATCACGTCCTCGATCGACAGCCCGGCCGACTTGCGCGTGTGCGTCCAGTCGCCGACGTCCTCGACGTAGCAGTCGGGGATGCCCAGGCGAAGGAACCGGACCTCGAGACCGCGCTCCGCGATGATTTCAGCGACGGCGCTGCCGATGCCGCCGAGGACCGACTGCTCCTCGACGACCAGCAGAGCGCGGGCCGCGCCGGCCGCCTCCTCGATGATGCCCTCGTCGAAGGGCTTGATCGAGGTGACGTTGATCAGCCCCGCGCCGATTCCTTCGGCCTCGAGTCGATCGGCCGCCGCCCATGCGTACCGTAGCGCCGGGCCGTACGTGACGAGGGTGATGTCGGCGCCGCGCCGCGCCCACTGGTTTCTGCCGATCACGAACTCGTCCTGCGGAGGAAGCGCAATCTTCTCGAGACCGTCGGCGCCCGGGGCATAGTGCTCCGGCTGGCCGAGCAGCACGACGGGGCCGTCTACCGACATCGCCGCGTCGAAGGCAAGTCGGAACTGGTCGTCGTCGAACGCGGTGAGCACCGTCAGGTTCGGCACGACGCGATACAGCGCGATGCTCTCGAGATCATGGTGCGTCGTGCCGTGGGAATTGTTCACGAGTCCGAGCGCCCAGCCGATGATCTTGGCGTTGCAGTCGTGTCGGCAAAGGTAGGTCCGAAGCTGATCGAAGTTGCGTAGCGGCGTGAACGGCGCCCACGCCTGGATCACGGGGATCATCCCTTGCATCGAGAGCCCCGTGGCCAGCGCCAGCTCGCTCTGCTCGGCGATGCCGACGTCGAACGCGCGATCGGGGTGCTTCTGCTGCAACGCCGGGTCCATGGTGTCGACGCCGACGTAGCAGACGCGCCGGTCGCGATCCGCCCATTCGTTCAGCTTCTCGCTGAACACGTCGGTCGTCGATCCGAGCGGGATCTCGCGCACCGAATCGACCGAGCGCCGTACGTCGACTCGAAGCAGCGGGGGGTCGACGTCCAACTCGTCGATCGCCCGCTGCAGCAGCGCCGCGTCGTAATCGCGTCCGAAGCGCCCGCAGTGCACGTGTCCCGATTCGAGGAAGGAGACGCCCTTCCCTTTGACGGTGTTCGCGATGATGCACGTCGGTCGCCCGGATTCGAGCGGCACCCGGTCCAGCGCGTCGACGATGTGACCGAGGTCGTGGCCGTCGATGGCGCAGGTGGCGAAGCCGAAGGCCCTGAACTTGTCCTCCAGCGGCTCGAGCGGCATGACGGTCTCCGTGCCGCGGTCGCTGGACTGGTACCGGTTGCGGTCGACGATGACGACGAGGTTGTCGACGCCGTACTTCCCCGCGGACAGCGCGCCTTCCCAGGAAAGACCTTCCTGTAGCTCGCCGTCGCCGGTCACGACGTACACGCGGCCCGGGCGGCCCTGCGTGCGCAGGCTGAGCGCCATGCCCGTCGCGATCGAGATGCCCGTGCCCAGCGAGCCCATCGACACCTCCACGCCGGGCGTCGTGGTGGCCGACAGGCCGTGCAGATGGCTGCCGAAGTCCTCGATGCCGTGCAGGTCGTCCCACGGGAAGAAACCGAGGTCGGCGAGCGCCACGTAGACGGGCTCGCAGGCGTGGCCTCGCGAGTTGATGAAGACGTCGCGATCCTCCCACTGCGGGTTCGCCGAGTCGACTCGAAGCACGTGGTAGTAGAGCACGGCGACCAGGTCGGCGGACGACAGGGCGCCGCCGGCGTGGAGCGTGCGGTTGTTCAGCGCCAGGGCGTTGACGCGCAGGAATCGCGCCTTGCGCTCGAGGCGGTCAATCAGCGCCTCGCGTGCTGAGGTCGTTGACGGTGGCATGACTGGAACGATCGGCGCAATTGTCAACCTGGTGACGGAAAACGAGGGTCAGCGTTTCTTCGTCCTTTCCAGATACGCTTTCTTATAGTCTCTTTCCCTTCGGTTCCAGTGGAAATCGCGAGGCTTGCCGCGCCGTTCCGGCGGCGTGCCGATCGTCAGGATCAGTGCCCGTCGCGGTTCGTCGGTGCGGTTCTCGCTCGTGTAATGCAGCGTTCGCGCGTCGTGCACGGTCGCGCCGCCGGCGGAAAGCGGGCAGGCGACGGCCCGGCGCTCGTCGACGTACTGCGCGTCCACCTCCAGGGCGACGATCTCTGGATCGTTTCGCCATGGGTGATGCGGCCGGACCTCGCCGCGATGGCTGCCGGGGATGAATTGCATGCACCCCATCTGTTCGGTCGTGTCCTGCAGCGCGAACCAGACCGATAGCTCCTGGTACTGCAGGTCCTGCTCCCAGTACGCCTCGTCCTGGTGCCAGGGCGTCGCGCCCGTCGAGTGCGGCGGCTTGACGATCATGTGGTCGCGCACGACCAGGTCGTCGCGCTTGTGCGTGCCCATGTCGAGAAGCTGCTCGGCGATGTCAAGCGCCGCGCTCCAGGCCTGCGATCGATCCAGCTCGGCGACATGATGCGACGGGTGAAGCAGTTGGGGGACGGAGCTTGCGTCCATCGCGGCGTCCGGGTCGCGCCCGGTGAGGTCGTAGAACAGTGGACGGCCGCCATCGCTCGGCGGCGTGAACAGGCGATCGAAGATCGCTCCCTGCCGCTCGATCTCG
>NYZC01000194.1 GCA_002686995.1 Phycisphaeraceae bacterium
GGCTGAACGGCAAACCGCCCGCCGAACAGACGACGGCATCCATCACTTACGACGCCGCGAACCTCTACATCGCATTCATTTGCGATGCGAAGTCTCCTGGCAAGCTGAAGGCCGGGGCCGAGGGGCGCGATTCGGACCTGATTTTCGGCGACGACAACGTCGAGCTCTTCCTCGACGCGAACTGCGACCGCGCCACCTATTTCCACTTCGCGATCAACCCGGCGGCCGCGCGCTACGAGGCGTCTTGCGACATGACCGACGGCGACCTCGTGCGCAAGGAGGAGTGGAACGGGAAGTGGCAGGTCGAAACCCGGATCACCGACCGGTCCTGGACGGCCGAGATCAGCATTCCCTTCGCCGCGCTCGGCGCCGCGTCACCGGCGCCCGGTTCGGTCTGGGGCGTCAACTTCTGCCGTTCCTGGCGCGTGACGCCGGACGGCGAGTTCTCGAAGTGGTCCGGGAAGGTCGGTTTCAACCGTCCGGCGGAGTTCGGCCTGGCGGTGTTCGGCGTCGAAGCCGGCTCGGCCCGTTTCGACGAAGCGATGCGGAAGGCCGCCGATGCGATACGCCGCGCCGCCGACGGCGGGCCGGCCATCGATCTGCGGCCGGACCGTTACTACTATCCGGCCGACACGCCGCGCATGACGCTCGAGATCGACGCGTCGGCGCAGCGCGCCGTCACGCTCGATCTCCTGATTCGAAAGGACGCCCCGGCCGATCCGGTTTTCTCCGCTGAATTGCCGCTCATCGACGGTGCGACCGACGTCGAGTACGACGTGGAGATCGGGCCATGGCCGCTCGGGCGTTACGTCGTATCGGCGCACCTTCGTGACGGGAACGGCGAAGTCCTGCATGCGGCGCATCGGATCGTGATCAAGCGACGACTCGATCCTGCGCCCGCGCCGCCTTCGGCCATCGACGCGACCATTCGTTCCGACGGGATCATCCTCCTCGACGGCAAGCCCTTCTGCCCGTTCGTGGCCGAGGGCTGGTCCCCCGCATCACCGCTGGCGAAGGACAGCTTCAACCTCTCGACGTACGGCGATCTCGGAACGCTTGCGATCGCCGATCCGCTCGCCTGGCCCCGGCTGAACCTGCCCTGGGTGACGAGGACGGAGGAAGGGGCGGTCATCATGATGCCCGAGAAGGAGGCGATGTACGAGGGAATCCGCAAGGAGGTCATGGCGCGGAAAACCGACCCGACGCTTCTCTGCCGGCTGCTCAAGTACGAGGCGCACCTTCCGATGTACCGGGGCACCGTGGAGAACCGCAAGAAGATCGACAACGTCCAGGAGTGCCGGGAGATCAATGCCTTCGTGAAGCGCGTCGACCCGCACCATCTCACGTCGATCCACGTCGATCGACCGAAGTACCTCGGGGACTACAAGGACGTCGCCGACATCGTCGAGATCGCCTACTGGAGCTCCTCCTACGCCCCGAGCCTGATCCCCAACCTGACGCGCGACCTCGAGACGGTCCGGCGCGTGATCGGACCGGGTCGCGCCTTCAAGTTCTGGATCGGCGGCACGATCCCGAGCCCGAAGAAGCGCTCGGCCGAGGTGATCCGCTGTGCCTGTTACCTGACGCTCATGCGCGGCGCCGCCGGGATCGGATTCAACATGGGACACGGCGGTCTTGACCCGTCCCACACCCGTCACTGGTCGGTCTACGCCGGTCTCTACCGCGAGCTCATGGAGCTGTTCTCGATCCTCACGACGATCCAGGAGGCGCCGGCGCCACGGTTCGCCATCGACGCGCGGGAGATCGAATTCACCGTGCGCCGAAGAGGCGACCGGATCTACCTCGTGGCCGTCAACACGTCGAAGCGACCGATCCGAGCGACGGTGACGGTGCCCGACGATGCCTTCCTGTCGAACGGAATCAGGCTGCCGTTCGAGCACCGGACGATCCACCCCGATCAGCGCGACTTTCGTGAGCTGTTCACCGCGTACGAGCCGCACGTGTACGAATTCGCGTTAAGTCCGTGACGGATGTGCCGAGCCGGGCCGTGTCGTCCCGGATTCGGTAACGATGTACACTTCGGGCCCAGACGGCCCTGCTCGGCGCCCACGCGCCCGCGCGGGCTGCGAACCGAGCTTCCGCACACTTCGAAGGAACGATCGATGCTTCCGCATATCGCCAGCTGGACTCGAACCCTCGGCATCGGCCTCGCGGTCCTGGTGCTGGTTGCTCAGAGCGCCTTCGGCCAGGCGGAGCTGGACATGGCGGGCGTCGACGCCGAAGCCGCCGGCTGGAAGCTGCGCTTCGCGGACGACTTCAACCGCCCGGCGCTCGGCGAGAACTGGAAGATCGTCCGCGGAAACTGGGACTTGCGCAACGGCATGCTCTGCGCCGACGCGTCGGCGCACATCGTCTCGACCTGGCGCTTCACGGGCGACGTCCGCCTCGAGTACGACGCGATCACCGACTCTAAGTCGCCCAGCGATCTGAGCGGCGTTCTGAGCTCTGATCTGACCCACGAAGCGAGCGGCTACTACTTCGGGTTCGGCGGCAGGAGCAACAAGCTCTCCTTCCTGCTCATCCGGGGTCAGATGGTCGCGCGTGCCGACAGGCGCATCGTTCCGGGCCAGGGCCATCGCGTCGTCTGCCAGCGCGAAGGAAAGAAGATCACGTTGTC
This sequence comes from Phycisphaeraceae bacterium, assembly GCA_002686995.1. GTDB lineage: Bacteria > Planctomycetota > Phycisphaerae > Phycisphaerales > Phycisphaeraceae > NYZC01. Next base: position 2,639 of record NYZC01000194.1, read on the forward strand.
CGTCGACGGCAGCACCGTGATCTCGCACGTCCACGACAAGCCGATTTCGGCCGCGGCATTCAACCGGGTCGGCCTGTCCGTCTACGCGCCGGGCCGATTCGACGACGTGCGCATCTACACGAAGAACGACGGGGCGGCGACGCCGCCCGCGGAGGGCGCAAGCCGGGTGCAGTCGTTCGAGGTCACGGGGTTCGAGATCGAGGATCCCCTGTTCGAAGAGCTTCAGGGAGACCGGCCCACGCCGGGCGTCTTCCTGCCCTACGCCGGGAAGTACGACGCGCGGGAGAACCGGCGCGGCGCGATCAGCCTCGAGAAGCATCGCTACGCGGCGAAGCGATTCGGCGCGCGGTATGTCCTGGCGGAGCTGTTGGACGAAGCGGCCGAGTACGGATTCGTCTGCCAGGGGCCCCGGACCGACCCCGCATTCAGGACACGCGGCATCAGGACGCGGGGAGAGGTCGTGGACGTGGCTCGGGGCCGGCCGTTGATCTGCCTGCCGGACCGGGATCTGCCGACGGTGCTGCGCGGCGGCGGGTGGATCATGGATCCGAGGTATCTCGTGGAGATGACCCGCCAGGCCGGGGAGCGCGCCCATGAGCGGCAGCATGACTACGCAACGCACTTCGACGAGATATGGACGGGTTTCGTCATCAGGCCGGTGACCCGCGACCAGTGGTACCCGCAGGTCGAGGAGGCGGACCGCCAGGTACGAGCGGAGTACGGCTTCGGCAAATACGGCATGCCGAAGTCGCACGCCGATGGTGATCCATTCGACCGAATCGCCTACGCTCGCTGGGCCTGGGACCGGCTGGCGGGGATGTTCGTCGACAGCTACGACGTCGCGAAGAAGATCAACCCCGACATGAAAATCATCGGTCCGACGCACGGCAGCACCGCCACGTCGGGCGACATCGAAGCGTGGTCGAAGGGACTGGACATCTACGGCGGGCAGACCGTCGGCGCCCAGACCAACACCCTCTTCGACTGGGTCCGGCCCGGGTGCACGACCAAGCTGTACGTGGACCTGTCCGGCAAGTCGATCTGGATGATGGTCCACATGTCGAAGCGCCAGATGCCGGTGCGCGACGCCGAGTACGTCCGCGAGGCGTACAGCCAGGTGTTCCGCAACGGGGGTGAAAACGTCTGGCTCATGTCGTCCGAGTTCTTCGAGCAGGAGACCAAGGACGCGATGTTCGCCGAGCCGTTCAAGTGGAGCGCAATGCTGGAGCTTGCGAAGGTGATTCGCGAGATGCACCTGCCGAAGATGCCGGCGACCGCCGACACCGCCATCCTGTTCTCGGCCATCACCACGGTCACGGACAAGTGGGGCGGCCTCTCCGGTGACAACGACCGGCACATCAGCGCCTACGCGGCCCTCGGACCCTGCCTGCGCAACTGGTTCCACTTCGTCAGCGACCGGCAGGTCATCCGCGGCACGCGCGATCTCGACGATTTCAAGAGCCTGTTCGTGCCCTGGGCCACCTACGAGCACCCGCGCGTGCTCGAGCAGTTCAAGGCATACGCCCGTGCCGGCGGCACCCTCGTCATCACCGACCATGACGCGTTCACGTGGAACATCAACGGCGAGCGCTTCGGCGCCGCATGGGAAGAGCTCTCCGGGGTGCGCCGCAAGGAAGCGCGGACGGCCGAAGCGATCATGACGGTCCGGCCGGGCGAGCACCTCGACCTTCCCGACGGCTTCACGCTGTCGGCGCTCGTGCCCGGGCGACGTATCGAGACGCTGAACGACGGGGTGGCGACGATCGCCGCGTTTCCCGACGGCAGCCCGGCCATCACGATGCACCGCTACGGCAGGGGCAAGGTCTACTACTTCGCCGCGGATCCCCTGTACGCCCGCTACGAGAGCCCGAGGAAGTGGTCCATGGTGGCGCCGGGCTCGCCCATCGTGCAGTTCTTCGGCGCGATTCAGCGCGCGGCGGGCGTGAAGTCGGGCCACGATATCTGGCGCTTCAAGCTGCCGCCGTACCGGACGGACATCTTTCGCAAGGAATCGGGGCTCTGTCTCACGAACAACTACGTCTATGACGTGAACGAGCCGCTCCTCGAGCCCAACAACATTGATCTGAAGGGCACCTATTCCTACTCGCGCGAGCCCGACGCCATGGCGGATGTCGGAGCAGCGAACGTGCCGTTCGCCACCGGTCGCCTGACCAACCGGCTTGCTGCGTTCGAGACCCGCCAGAAATTCGAGAGCACGAACCTTGCACGCATCAATGCCGAGACTCCGAAGTGGGTCGTCGCCTGGAAAGATCCGGCGCCGATGTCCATCACGTTCGATCTGAAATCCGCGCGGCCCCTGACCCGGTGTCGGCTCGTGTTCTCCGGCGCCATGCCCGCGCTCGTCGTGCGCGGCAGCGCCGACGGGAAGAACTGGATCCCGCTCGCGTCCACCTCCGGAGAGGTTGCCGGCATTGACGTCAAGGACGTCCGCCTTTACCTGGGCGACCGGCACCGGTCCGGGCAGGCCAGGGACGCGACGACAACGTGCGGCCCGCACCGTTACGTGCGGCTGGACTTCGCGCAGTGCGGATCCGCGCACGCCTTCGAACTCTGCGAAGTCGATCTATGGGGAATCCTGTCCCGGCAATAGGGTCGTCCCCATGCCGGAAAGTACTTGGATGGAATCGATCGAGATCGACGTCCGCTACTACCATCTGCCCAGCAAGGCCTATGTCGACGAGCCGGAGTTTCACCTCCGTACCTTGCAGTGGAAGCTCCCCGTGAACCGGATCGCGCTGGTTCTCGTCGACGTTTGGGCCGACCTCTACGTCAGGTCGCATCTCGATCGCGGTCGTGAGATCACGCTTTCCCGCATCCGACCCCTCCTGGAAGCTTTCCGCAGGATCGGGGCCACGGTGATCCACGCCCCCAGTCCCGTCTGCGCGAGGCGATACGCGCAGTACGTTGGAGACGCCGAGGCCCATGAGATGTCGCCGTCGAAGGGCGACGACTGGCCCCCTTCCGAGTTTCGGTCCCGGTCCGGCGACTACGAGCAGTGGGCCAGGCCCGCCGATCCTGAAGATCGGAAGTTCGACGAGATCATCGCCAATCGAAGCATCAACCCCGAAGTGGCGCCGCAGGAAGGCGACCACGTCATCGCCACCGGTGATCAGCTGCATCGGTTGCTGAAACACCAGCGGATCCTGTGGCTCTTTTACGTCGGATTCGCCGCCAACTTGTGCGTCCCGTTTCGTGACTACGGGATGCGCGCGATGCAGAGCAGGGGTTATGGCATCGTCCTCGTTCGGGACTGCACCGCGGGTCTCGAGGTCGCCGACACGTTCGAAGAGATGCTCCTGTCCAGGGCCGCGGTGGTCGACGTGGAGCTTAGTATCGGCCACACGGTCAGCTCGTCTGGGCTTCTACGGGCATGTGCGTCGAAGTGAGGATCCTTGCATGACATTCGTGCCCAACACCTGGTCCTTCGGTCGCGACTGGCACGTGGCGCAGCGGCACCCCGAAGCGTCGGATGAGAATCCCGGCACCGCGGCGCAACCCTTCGAGACCATTTCCGCCGCCGCGAGGGTCGCGCATCCGTACGACCGCGTCCTCATCGACGAGGGTATCTACCGTGAGCAGGTTCCCGTCGTCCGGCACGGCAAGCGGGGCGTGGCTGCGAGCTGGATCGTTTTCGCCGCGGTCCCCGGCAAGGAGGTCTACCTTCGGGGATCCGACCCGTTTGAACCTGAATGGGAGGAGATCGAGCCGGGCATGCACCAGGCCGACTTGCCGGCGACGCTGTTCGATCCGGGCGCCTACAACCCGTACGCGATCGCCTGCGCGCCGGCCCCGTGCCCGGTCAACTACGAATTCGACCGCGCCGGCTATGATCCCGGCGCACCGCCCGACCGATTCGAGCCGCGGCCAATCGTCCGACCCGCGCCGGGGCCGAATCTGCCCGAAACGCTCGGCCAGGTGTACGTCGACGACGATGCGCTCGACCAGGTGGACACGCTCGATCGGGTGCGCGCGTCGCCCGGTTCATTCCTGGTGTCAGCCGACGGTCGGCGCGTCATCTGCCATTTCGCCGGCGGGGTCGTTCCCGGCAACGCAAGCGTCGAGATCACCGTGCGCGAGCGCTGCTTCAAGCCGCAATTCACGCCGCACTGGTCGGGCCTGATGATCCGGACCGTCGGCATCGTGGCCGATCGTGCCGCCGACCCCGGAGCGTTCTCACGTTGTCGTCCGTTGACCGTGCGCCGCAATCCGCGCTCGGGGATTTCGATTCGAAAGACGTTCTACGCCCATTGCGGGATGCCGGGATCGTACGTTTCGGCTGCCACCATGTCGTACCTGCGTCCGGAAGAGCCGACGATGATCACGTCGATCCTGGACGGCACGCGGCCGGATCCGCCCGGGACCCAGTCGACGATCACGATCACGAGCGAGGACGGCTTCAGGACCTGGCGGCCCCTCGACGCGGGGTCGCTGACCGATCCGGTCGCGAACTACTTCCTGGATGAGCAGAACGGAATGCTGCTGCGGCATTACCGTCGACGGGGCGACGGTACGATCTACAACGACAAGGCGGTGGAGCAGCACGATGCGCAGGAGCTGGTTCTACAGGTCTCGGCGGACGCGGGGCGGACGTGGGGCCCCGCCGAGAAGCTGGGTTTCGGCGACGACATCATTTGCTTCACGCTCATGAAGCTTCGCGACGGAAGACTGCTCTGGATGATCGTGGAGAACCACCCGGAGCTCAGCCCGGTCGCCGGCGCCAAGCCGGACGCCATCTACTTCGTGTGCCGGGCGTGGCTCGGCACCTGGCGATCCGATCGCAGCGGCGTGGACTGGGAGCGGGGCGGCTCCATCCAGATTCCGCAGGAGATGGGCACCCAGGGCGTCGACGAGCCGCAGGTCTGCCAGCTCCCCGACGGCCGGCTATTCGTCATCCTGCGCCAGGCCGTCGTGCTGCCGGCCCAGGACCGGCCGGGATACCCTTCGGTCAAGCTCATCAGCGTGTCGCAGGACCACGGGCAAAGCTGGAGCGATCCAGAGCCTTTGACCTTTGAGGATGGAAGCTATGCCTATTCCTCGACCAGCTTCTCCTCGGCCTTTCGCTCGTCGAGGAACGACCGCGTCTACGTCGTCCTGAACATCCTCAATGGCCCGAACGAAGGATGCCTGCCGCGCAACGTGCTGCACATCGCCGAGATCGACCAGCAGACCTGCCGCGTCCGGCGCGATACGGTCACCGTCGTCGAGGAGGTGCACGAGGAGCACACGCACGACGTCGGCTACTCGAACTGGAGCATGATCGAAGACCGCGACACGAAGCGCCTGCTCCTGTTCATGAACCTGGAGAACGGCCCGGTCGGGGATGGGTATGACTGGTGTGCGTATCGGTACGAGATCGAGTTGCCAGGATAATTGCTTAATGAGGAGCGGTCATGAGCGTTCGATTCGAATGGGTGCGCCGCGCACGCGTGTTCATGATGGACAACTATCATCCGCCCTTCTGGCCGGATCTGGAGTTCGACGCGCGCCGGCTGGTGGAGGTGGCGCGCCGTTATCACGCGAACGTCATTCGATTCGGCAGCGCCGGCAAGTGGTCCGTGTTTCCCAACGAGTTCTGGCCGCCCCATCCGCAGCTCGGGAGCCGGGACCTGGTCGACGAGGTGCTGACCGAAGCGCACGCGCACGGGATGAAGGTGATCACGTACATACCCACGGGGCACATCGTTCCCGATGTGAACATCCGCGTGCACCATCCCGAGTGGCTCTACCGTCCGGCGCCGGGCGCCGAGCCGCCGCTGCACCTTCATCACGGGGGCGGTCTGCATTCTCCTCCGTGTCTGAGCACGCCTTACCACGATGCCTACCTCGGGTTCGCCGAGCAGCTCGTCACCGAGCACGAGATCGACGGCATCTACACGGACTCGGGCGTGCCGTATCACTCGCACTGCGGCAAGGAGGGCAGCCTCTGTTATTGCGACTACTGCCTCGAGAAGTTCCGGCAGCGATTCGGGTGTCCGATGCCGTACGCGCCGGATCCGGACACGCTGCCGGATTCCGACAGGGAAATGCTCGAAGCATGGAGCCTGTCGGTCGGTCGGCTGATGGTGGACGTCCTGATCGAAGGGGCGCGACTCGCCGGCGAGCGCGGCATTCCGGTCCTGACGCACGGCTGCTCCATGGCGGGATGGCCCGAGCTGCGTTTCATGAAGGAGGCGGACGGCATTCTGTACGAAGCGGGCGGGACGTTTCTGCATCGGCTCGAAGCGGCGAGCCTTGGCGAGTCATCCGGCCTGGCCACGTGGCAGTACGTGGGCGGCCTGACGCCGTGGTCGCGATTGCAGTGGTTCGGCCGAGAGCTGGTCGAGCAGGCCGTGGCCAGCTTCGCCTCCGGCGGAGCCGTCAATGTCGCCTGCGGCGTGAACATGGTGTACGGCGCGCCGAGTCACTTCCACCAGGAGCTCGCCGACCTGTTCTCGACCTTTGAAACACACGAAGCGCTCTTCGATGAGCTGCACCCGACGCGCTTCGCGGCCATTCCTTTCATCCTGCCGATGCGGATCTACGAGCGCCTGCAATCCCATCGCTTTCGCGCGCAGCCCGTCGACGTGCGCGACCGATCCCCGGACCTCATCATGGATTGCCCGATCAACAACCCGTCACAGCAGCACTGCATCGAAGGCGGGTTCTCGCTGATGACCGCGAATCATCTGCCGGTCCAGCTCGTCGACCAGGACAGCCTTTCCGATCCCGAAAAGCTCGCGCGGTACCCGCTGCTGTACCTGCCGAACATCGGTCACCTGACCGAAGACGAGGCGGCGTGCGTGACCGATTACGTCCACGCGGGTGGCCGACTGCTCGCCAGCTACCGGACGAGCCTGTACGGGCCGGGGCCGGACGACCTGCTGGATGACTTCACGCTGTCGGAGCTGCTGGGGGTCGAGCGGATCGATTGTGATCCGCAGCGGCTGGAGGACTATCACCAGCACCTCTGGTACGCGGGCACGTTCGACATGTACGCGCGATCCGTCGAAGACGGATGGCTCGCGCGGGGTTTTTCCGAACCGATCTGGCCGGTCAACCGGTTCGAGTTCGTCCGGGCGCGGCCCGGCACCGACGTGGTCGCGAACATCGTGTTCGGCGGGCGCGAGGACGAGCCGCTCTGGCCCGCGGTCACGAGCCGCGAAGCGGGCAAGGGGCGCGTCGTCTACCTGGCGGCGACGGCCGAGCAGCTTCACCGGGAATACCAGATGCTCATGATCCGGGACCTCGTCGGCGCGATCGTCGACTGGCTGTGCCCGGAAGGCCGACCGCTGAGGCTCGAAGGGCCCGATCAGCTCCTGGCGATTCCCAACGAGAAACCCGGCACGAACGTGCTGTTCCTGGTCAACCACACCGGCGAGCGGATGGAGGGCATGGCGCAGATCTGGCCGCGGCTGGATCGGCAGTTCACGTACGTCGCGCCGGTTCCCGACGTCCGCCTGCGGTGGCGGATCGCGCCGCCGAAGCGGCTGTGGGACGTGGTTACGGGACAGGATGTCGCGTTCACGGTGGAAGGCGACATGCTTTCGGTCGATCTGGCGAGCGTCGGCCAGTATGCGATCATGGCGGCCACCTCGTGACCATGCGCCAGGCACGATGAAAGAGCGTCCCGGATCGACCTGAATGTCACGTCCCCTCACCATCAGCACGTTCAGCACGGTGCCGCCCGCCTTCGCCGCCGGCACCTTTCCTGGCGCCGCGGTCGACCACGTGATCGCGCATTGGCGGGCGCAGCTGCGCAAGGTGCTCGCCGACGGGCCCGACCTGATCCTCCTGCCCGAGATCGCCGACCAGCCGACGGGGCATCACGACGAGCTGGACGGATACCTCGCGGCGCGCGGAACCCGAGTGCGAGACTTCTTCGCGGAGATCGCCCGTGAGTATCGCTGCCACATCGCCTACACGTCATTGCAGCAGGACGAGCAGGGCGGACGCCGCAACACGATGCTGATCCTCGATCGCGAGGGACGGCTCTCCGGCAGCTACGATAAGCGTCACGTGGTGATCGACGAGTACGAAGACACCGCCGTTCAGTACGGCACGGGTGACGTGGTGGTCGAGTGTGATTTCGGACGCGTCGCCTGCGCCATCTGCTTCGACATCTACTTCGACGAGGCCCGCACCCGCGTGGCCGAGAGCCGCCCCGACCTCGTGCTGTTCTCCTCGATGGTTCACGGAGGGCTCCTGCAGTCCCATTGGGCCTATTCGTGCAACGCGCACTTCGTGGCGGCGCTGCACATCATGCGTCCCAGCGCGATCGTCGCCCCCACGGGCGAGATCCTTGCCACCACGACCAATTACTTCGATTACGTGACGGCGACCATCAACCTCGACTGCGGGCTGTTTCACCTGGATCACAATCGCCCCCGGATCGAAGCGGCCCGCGCGAAATACGGCGACGAGCTCGGGCTTCACGACCCGGGTTATCTCGGCGCGGTGCTGCTCTCGTCGGAGGCGAAAGGGCGATCCATCGACGACATCGCAAGGGAGTTCGACCTGGAACCGCTGAGCGCCTATCTCGACCGATCGAGGGCACACCGGCACACGCATGCCGGTGAGGAACCGGAGGAGCTTACGTCATGCTGACGCGGTACCCGCACCTGGACCACGTCCTGGATCTGAGCTTTCACCCCGTCGACAACGACGAACCGGCGTCGTTCACCCGCGAGCAGATCGATCAGTACAACGAAAGGGGTTTCACAGATCCGGTCCCGCTTTTCATTGACGACGAACTGAACGCATTGCAGGCGTTCTTTCGTGAGCACGAAGGCCGCATGCAGCGCATGATGGAAGAGGCAGGATCCTTCATTTCGCTGCATCACCTGCTGACTCCGGTGCACGACATCGTCGCGCATCCGCGCACAGTGAGCCGCCTTCGGGATCTCATCGGTCCGAACGTCGTCTGCTTCATCAGCCAGTTCATCAACAAGCCGCCCCGACAGACCGAAGGCGGCAGCTTCCACCAGGACGCCTCGTTCAACGCCACGGATGCGCGATCCGTCATCGTCTGGCTGGCGATCGAGCATGCCGACGCGGAGAACGGATGCATGTGGTTCATTCCGGGTTCGCACCGCGGAGGGGCCGTCGAATGCGACGAGACTCATTTCGTCATCGAGCCGTCACGGTACGGCCAGGCCGTTCCCTGCGAGGTGCCTGCCGGCCACGGCGTGTTCATGAGCGATCTGCTGATGCACTCGTCACCGCCGAATCGCTCGAAGGATCGGCATCGCCCCGGCTTCACCGCGACCTACATTTCGGCGGAGGTGCAACCTCACGAACAGGCAAACCGCTGGGCGGTGCAATGCCGCGGCGCCGATCCGAACGGCCACTGGAAACCGCAACCTCGCCCGAAAGGCTGAGCGATCCACCGTGAAGATCTACGTGCTCTGTGACATTGAAGGCGCGGCGGGCGTGGTGGATTTCGAAACCCAGGCGTATCCGGGTGGAAAATACCTCGACCAGGCGCGTCGCTGGGCAACGCTGGAGCTCAACGCCCTGATCGACGGTTGCATCGAGGGCGGCGCCGAGGACATCGTCGTGCTCGACGGGCACGGTCCCGGAGGGTTGAGCTTCGAACTGCTGCACGATCGGGCGCGGATGATCTTGGGGCGGCCGCTGACCGTGCCGTTCGGGATCGACGAGTCGTTCGATGCGCTGCTGTTGTGCGGCCACCACGCGATGAATCACACGCCGCGCGGCGTGCTCTGTCACTCGTGGAGCTCGAAGTCGATCGACGAGTGCCGGCTCAACGGCGAGCCGATCGGCGAAATCGGCGTGAACTTGGCCATGGGGGGCAGTTTCGGCGTTCGGTCCGTGTTCGTCAGCGGTGATGACACGGCCTGCGACGAGGCGCGGCGATACGTGCCGAACCTCGAATGTGCCGTGACCAAGCAGGGCCTGTCACGGACCAGTGCACTAAGCCTTTCGCTGCCGGCGTCCCGGCGGTTGCACCACGAACGCGGTTTGCGGGCGCTGCAGCGATTGAGTGAGTTCGAGCCGTTCACCGTGGAGCCGCCGTACGAGTTCTCGACGAAGCATGTCGAACCGGTCGAGCGCACGCCGCTGATGAAACAGAACGGCGTCGAACTGATCGACGATCACACGACGGTGGTCCGTGGCGATGATCTGATCGACGTGCTGGCGCGGCGATGAACAGGCGAGGGTCAGCCTGATGCGCCGGTCGAAACCCGGGTGGCTGGCGTCGAGCGCGGCGAACCCCCAGTGGGATGCCATCGAATCGCTGCGGGCCTCGCGCTATTAAGAAGGGCGTAACCGGTGCTCCGCGGACATCGAGACGATTCATGGATAGCCACGAAAAGCCACGAAAAGCCACGAAAAGCGGAAACATTCGATCCCGTCTTCGTGAACCGACAGTTGATCGGCGGATTCGTCGGGGCACCAACGAAATCTTCTTTCTCTTCCTTTGTTTTTGGCTTTTCGTAGCTTTTCGTGGCTATGAATCCGCGACCGACCGGTTGCGCGGTATTGAAAAGCGAATACTGGCCTCGCTCGACCCCAACCACCGACGCTCTGGCATCCGAGACTTCAGCTTCGGCCCTGGGGCGCGGCGTCCGATACATCGCCGTTCATGACGGCGGCCACCTCCACCGATTCACCGGTCCGCTGGGCGATCCGCGCTGCTTCGCAGATCGCCACGCCTTCGATCATCATGTCGAGATCGCCGGGCACGGTGCCGCGCTTCAGCATCTGCTTCACGTCGCGCATGATCTTCGCGGCGCCAAATGGAAAATCGAAATCGTTCAGCGGTCGCGAGTGAATCGATCCGCGGCTGCCATACGCGCCGACGTAGAACGCGCTGTGCCAGACCGCGCCGATGTTGGAGGAGATGGTGACGCCATGGGGCGGTCGGCCGGCCTGATCGCCGTACGACAATTGCATCAGCTGAAGCGGGTCGTCTCCCATGCAGCGCACGCTTCGCACGCCGCGGCCGAACACGTTCAGGGCGAGCAGGACCGCGTGAATGTGCCCCGCCATCGCGGTGCCCCCGCCCTGCACGTTTCCGAACTGAAGATCCTCGACTTCCGGCAGCCGATCACGGAATACCGCGGCGGCCGGCAGTGCGCCGAGGATCGACATCGAATAGAGCAGCGTGTCGCGACGCCTGGCCAGGTCCAGGAGATGGCGCGCGTCGGCGGCGCAATAAGCGAGCGGCTTGTCGACGAACGTCGGCACGCCCTTCTCGAGCCCGGGCGCCGCCAGCGTGACGTGGTCGGAGCCGTCGCCGTCGCAGTCCGCGATCAGAACGAGATCCACCCCGTCACTCACCTGCTCGAAGTCGTCGCAGACTTTCGGCCTGCCGTCGAAAATCCGGCTGAGCACCTCCGCGTCCGCGCGGTTCCGGTCCCAAACCCTGACGATCTGAAAACCATCGACGGCTTCGACGGTCATTTTTCGCGGGTCGCCGTAGTACATGTAGTGATAGAAATGCGCGCCGCCCCGGTGCCACGAATTCGAGGACTGGTCCAACGGCATCGGTTGACGCAGGAGCAGCGGATCGTGCTTGTCGATCAGCGCGGCGTAGTATGCGGCGTGCAGGTCGCAGCGAATCATTCCGACGCGAATGGGTTCGGTCATCGCCGGGTTCCTCGACAGGAGGTCATCGTGTCCAGCCACGATAGCGAGTTGTCCTGCGCGGTGGCATGGGCCGGCGGAGGCCTGGCGGGGTGCCTGACGGCTGACGCGGGCATGATTCAGATCGCGCCAGAGGACTGGGTGGCGGCGCTCGACCCCAGCCACCCAACTCTGCGAACGATTCCAAAGGGACCCGCGACAGTTGTCATGCGCCCGGGA
>NYZC01000195.1 GCA_002686995.1 Phycisphaeraceae bacterium
ATCGACGATGCACCGCGACATCGCCTGCTTCGGCCTCCTTGCCAACGGACGATTCGCTCGGTCTTGGGCCCGCGGCAGAGTTCTGAGACAGAGCCTAGCCAGGAGTCAGTGTTGCGTGGCTGACGGTTCGCCCTCCAGCGTGCCAGCAGACTCCGGTCGATATCGTCTCGAGATGTGGGTAAGGCTGAGGCCGCTGACCCACGGGCTGACGCCGCGCGGTTCGCCGATCCTGCGTCGTCGCTGAATCCTTCCGGAACGTTATGATTATGATGATGCCGACCGGACAGGAATCGCAGGAGCAGCAACGTGAAATCGCAGGAAGTACGCACAGGGATCGCCCTGGAAATGGACGGACAGGTCTGGCTCGTGACGTCGACGGACCACGTCAAGCCGGGCAAGGGCCCCGCCTACGCCCAACTGAAGCTCAAGAACCTCAAGACGGGCACCCATGTCGAGAAGCGCCTGCGCAGCGGTGAGGACGTCGAGCAGGCGGTGCTCGATCGCCGCGAGATGGAGTATCTCTACTCGGACGGCAGCGGCGCGGTGTTCATGGACAACGAGTCCTATGACCAGTCCACGATCGACGCCGACATCCTCGGCGACGCACTGCTGTACCTGAAGCCGAACACCTCGGTCACGACGCTCGTCTACCAGGGCAACGTCGTCAACGTGGAATTGCCCCCGGTCGTCGATCTCGAGATCACGGACACGCCGCCGGGGATCAAGGGCGCCACGGCGACCAACCAGCTCAAGGAAGCCACCTGCGAGACGGGCCTCAAGACGCGCGTGCCGCCGTTCATCACGACGGGCGAGACGATTCGCGTCTCGACCGACACGGGCGAGTACCTCGGCCGGTCGAACTGAGAAAGCGTCGCGGACCAGGTGTCAGGGGGGCGGGCGGCACGTCGCATCGCGCTCCCCGATTGTCGGGCCGTCTGCGGCCCCGACCCACTTTCGACTCTTCGACTTTCATCGGCCGGTGTCATTCAGCCGGCGCGGTCGCCTGGACGGTGGTGGCGTCGTGGGAAGCGAGGACGATGTTCGTCATCAGGCGGCGGGCCGACTCGGGGCGATAGCCGTGAACGTCGGTGCGGAGGACGCCGAGGATGCCGAGCGAAAGGTCTTCGTGGCTGACCAGGATGGCCGGCCGCGTTTCGATCAGGAACGCGCCGATCCGGTGGCGATGCATGACGCCGAGACGCGTTCGCGTCTGCCAGCGGTAGTCGACCCGGCGGTTGTCGTGTCCGCCTTCGAACGTTTCGCCGCGGATGATCGGTGACCGGCCTGACAGGATCACGGCGGCGCTTTCGAAACGCTTCCTGAGCTGCTTCTCGATCCGCAGCGCGAACGCGCCCTGCCCGCCGACGGTCTCGACGAGCAATGTCCCGCCACCCCGCGCATAACGTTCAAGCGCAGCGAGGTGGGGCTCGTCGAGCTCGACCGCCTCGGTGCCGGCGAGATGCACCAGCGGATACGCGCAGTCCCCGAGGTCGGCGACGGCGACGTCGGCGACTTCGAGATCGATGCCGCTGCGGTTGAAGATGATGTGGGACATCACCGACCAGACCGCGGGCTCGATCGGGTTGGGCGCGCCGGGATCGATGTGGGCCCGTCCGAGGGTGAGACGGTCGCGTGCCGCGACGGCGCGTCCTCGCGTCGGCAGCGCGGCGAGCCGACCGGCCAGGTGCCCGTGCTCGGAAACCATCGTGTAGAGGTTGGCGGCGAGCGCCCACGCCGCGCGGGCGCCGGGCTTCGGGTCGGCCTGGAAGCTCATGCTCCAGTCCTCGTCGACGAGGAGGATGAGGTCCCGCGCGCCGTTCGAAACGCCATGAACGCGTGACGCGGCGCGGACGCGGCCGCGGGCGTGGAACAGCGGGTGCGATGGATCGAGTCGGCGCATGGGCCAGCGGGGGTACCAGCGCCGCGCGAGCTCGCGCACCGAGCGACCGAAGCGCGTCGAGACGTTCGCGGGGATCGCCAGGAGCAGCCCGCCGCGATCCAGGAAGCCCTTCACGTTCCGCTCCTGCTGCTCCGTAAGCTTCAGCTCGCGGTCGGCGATCACGATGGCCACCGGCGCGGATAGAAGCTGGTCCGCGGACCGGTCCGCGGACATCGCCTGCCAGTTCAGTTCGGTCTCGCCCATGTCGCTGAGATAGGCCGTCAGGCGCCCGACGTCGTGGGGACGGCGATTCCAGGGTTCCGTCGGAGAGACCAGCTTGGTCGCCCAGGTGGGCACGCGGCCCCTCGCGAGGAACATCAGCGCGAACGCCGTGTCCGCGACGTTGCCGGAGATGCCGTTCGAGCCCGCGCTGTCGAAAATGACGCGGGCTCCGACCTCGTACCAGTCGCGATCGCCGAGGAACCGTACGCCGCTGGCCAGGCCGACCCGTTCGATCGAGTAGAGGTAGTAGAAGAGGTGGTGCGCGTCCTTGCCGTCGGCGGTGACGTTGCGGGACGGGTCGAAGCGCCTGTGCAGCCAGCTCATGCCGCGCCCGAGCGCCGCCATGATCGGCTCGGGGGCGCGGGTCTGCTTGCGGTGGCGCTGCTGCAGCAGGATGTGCATCACCGTAAGGCCGGCCGCGGTCATGGAGGCCTTCGATTGACTTCCGGTCTGGTAGCCCCAGCCGCCGTCCGGGTTCTGCGCATCCAGGAAATGGCGCTCGACCTGCGCCCAGAACGGGTCGGGCGTCGCGATGCCGCGCTTCGAGGCCTCCCACAGGCCCAGCAGCGCGTACTGCGTGGCGCTGTGGTCGTACGTCGAGGGGCGCGGCGTATACCGGTAGCGTCCGCGTCCGTCGTGGGCTTCGAGCAGCCACAGGGCATCGCGTTCGAGCAGCGACCGGTAGCGGTTGGGCAGGGACGCCCACACGTGGGCGCGCACCGCGACCTCGTACGTACCGTCAAGCTTCGCCTTGGAAAGAAAGTCGATCGCCCGGGCCAGCGGCCTGACCTGGGGCGGTTCCCCGGCGGTGAGCAGTGCCGTGACCACCAGCGCCGTGACGCCGCCGAAGTTGCTGGAATTCGGGTCGGAGCGCGGCTCCCAGTGTCCGTGGGTCTCGTCGAACCTGCTGTAGAGCCAGGTCTTGAGCCGATCGATCGTCTCGACCACTTGCCGGTCGGTGACCGGTGGCGCGTCCGCCCCCCACGCCGCGGGGCATGCCATCGCGATCACGAGCAGGCCGAGCCGCCATGTCAGGGCGCGGGAGGGAATAATGTCCTCAAATTACCACGGCAGCGGACTTCACCCCAACCCTTGTCTGCTCAATGCCCCCGATCCCGAGCCCGACGCCTCCAGCGATCGCGCGGGGGCGGAACGTCGAGCGATCAGCAATGGGAGTCATCCCGTCAGGCCGTCGGATGCCGGACGGCGCGCTCGCGGATGGGGCGGCGCCGGCGGCCGTTGAGCTGGCCGATGGCCAGGTTCAGCCGGTCACCCACGGCGGTCATCGACTCGGGCCGGCTCTTCGGGTTCGTCCGGATGCAGTCCATCGCGAGGGCGGAAAGGGCCGGCGGCACCGCGGGGTTCAGATCGTGCGGCGCGGCGCAGTCGCCGGGGTCGGCGCGGTGGCCGTTCTTCTTCGGGATCATCGTGGGCACGTGCTGGCCGGTCAGGACGAAGTACATCGTCGCTCCGAGGTTGAACACGTCGGTGCTCGACGTGATCTCGCGTCGCTTGACCTGCTCGGGCGCGATGTAGTCGGGGGTGCCCTGGATCCGCTCCTTGATCGTGCCGGTCCGGCAGCTCTGACCGAAATCGATGATCTTCACGAGGTGCTCGCCGGTGATCAGGATGTTGGTCGGCTTGATGTCGGCGTGGATGTATCCGGCCTGGTGCATCGCGCCGAGGCCGGACGCGACCTGCTGGCAGACGAGGCAGAAGTCGAGGTAGGTCGCCGTCTGATAATGCTCGAGCGTGTGGCCGTCGACCATCTCCATCAGG
This sequence comes from Phycisphaeraceae bacterium, assembly GCA_002686995.1. Lineage (GTDB taxonomy): Bacteria > Planctomycetota > Phycisphaerae > Phycisphaerales > Phycisphaeraceae > NYZC01. Next base: position 3,941 of record NYZC01000195.1, read on the forward strand.
ACGTAGATTTCGGTGGTCTTCAGGAGGCGTCGCTGGCGGATGAGCTTGTAGCTGCGCCGCAGATTGGCGTGACGGACCGCGCTGGCCACCTCGTGCTCGTGACAGGCTTGATCCAGGTACCGCTGATCCTTCTCCGACTCCAGGACCACACGCTTGAGTGCGTAGACCGAATGGTCCTTGTCGCGGACGGCGAAGATGGTGCTGCGCGCACCGTACCCGAGAGTCGCAATGATCTCGTAACCCAGGATTTTTCGCAAACGGCTCATGGTATAACAGTTATGAATGAGGCCGTGGCCGAGCCGTCTGCTTTTTTATTTTCGAACAGAACAGCTTAGGCCATCTTCGGCCAGATGACAAGCAGTCTGTCCGCTCTACAGTCGTTATTAGTGCCGCGTTCAGGGCAATCCATCGACTCGGACCGGTTATTCCGAAAATCCGCTCCCGGTCGCGCCAGCAAAGACGGCCATCTGGGCAATCTGGGTAGTTTTGGGAAGCCTCTCCGCGATCCTTCGATGAACACGGCCGGCGATCCCGTCAGGAAATCGGCATCAGCAGCTGCGTGCGCATCCATCCGACCGGAAAGTGCCGGTCCGAATGGTCGCCGAGGTCCAGCCGGACCCGGTGCGACGGGATGTCGAACCGCTTCTGAAGTTGCCTGATCAGTTCGACCAGGACCTTCATCTGGGCCCGGCTCGGCTCCGTTCGCGCGCAGTCGGCCACCAGGCAGATTCCGATGGCGTGCTGGTTGGACACCTCGCGGAAGCGGCCGCTGGCATGGGCGCCGGCCAATTGCTCCCGCCAGCGGAAGCCCGCCCGGATCATCTCGCCGTCGCGGTCGGCGTCGCTCTCGACGACGAAGTGATAGCCGAGTCCGCCGAGGCCGCGCTGCTCGTGATCGCGGGCGATCGTCTGCGCCGTCGCCGCGAGGGTACCCGTCTCGTAGATCATGATCGCGGACCACGGCCGCGTCGCGTCCGAGGTGTCGAAGAGATCGGGGGATTCGGTCTCGCCCGGCGACTGCGCCCTGAGGTTGATGGACGTCGTCAGCGGGGTGATGGGCCCCGGCTCGAGGACGAGCAGGAGCACGCTCGAAAACGTCATCGCGGTCGCCAGTCCGATCAGCACGAACAGCGATCTTCGATCCGGCACGATGAGATGGCGACCGTCACCCACGTGAATCCCCATCAAGCGTTTTCAGCGTCGCGTAAACAATCATTCCATCGGCATGGTCGTGTGATCGACCTTGAATTTCCGTGCCGGCACGCCGTCGGGCGTGTCATTCGAGTGGTCGCAATCGCGAGCGCAGCGCCGGTCGGTTGATCCCGTACACGTCTTCTTCCGTGGCCGGGCGATACTTGCCACGAAGAATCTGGTATCGCTCGTACGGGGTGCGCTGCGCGTTCTCCGGGAAAAGGGTTCGTTCACACCCCCCCGCGCCCAGCAGCAACCCGGAAAGAGTCACGAGAAGCGGCACGAGCGGAAATGCCAGAAGCACGCGGCGCCACGCCATTGAAGCATTCTATCAGTCGTCGTCCGAGAAAGAAACTGTTTGTTTCCTGTGGATTGCGTTGTGGAGAAGTCCCATGGAGAAAACGGGCGCTTTGGGCAGTTCGGGGTCGGCTTCGGCGTCGTGATCTCCCTGCATCGATTGCCGGGCCGGGGCGTACTCGGCCCGGAGTCGGTACGCGCCTGAACGCACTTCGGGCCGTCACTGCCCGGAGGGCGTTGCCGACTCCGGGCCGGGGACGACCCGGCTCGGCAACGCAAGTCGAGCATCCAAGGACGCGGAAGCTGCAGTTGGATTTCCAAGCGAATTCCGTGCCGATCAGGATTGGGACAGGGGCGAGACCGTGCGCGCCAAGCCTGTTACCCTGACGGCCTCCGACCGTGGTTCGTCCGTACACCGAGGCCCGCCGATGCCCACGAAATGGTCACGCACGCTGATCCCCACCAGCCGACAGGTTCCCGGTGACGCCGAGGTGCCGTCGCACCAGCTCATGATCCGGGCCGGCCTCATTCGCAAGCTCGGCGCGGGCGTGTACGACTACCTTCCGCTCGGTCTCCGGGCCCTCCACAAGGTCATGGCGATCGTGCGCGAGGAGATGGACCGGGCCGGCGCCCTCGAGGTGCTGCTCCCCACGCTGCAGCCGATCGAGCTGTGGGAGCAGACCGGGCGGCGCGACATCTACGGCCCCGAGCTGTTCGTGATCGCCGACCGCCATGCCCACGAGCACGCGCTCGGTCCCACGCACGAGGAGGTGATCACGGAGCTCGTGCGGGCGTACATCGAAAGCTACCGGCAACTGCCGATCACCCTGTACCAGATCCAGTCGAAGTTCCGCGACGAGATCCGTCCCCGGTTCGGCGTCCTGCGCAGCCGCGAGTTCCAGATGAAGGACGCCTACTCGTTCGACCTCACGGTCGAGGGGCTCGAGGCGAGCTACCAGGCGATGTACGACGCCTACTGCCGCATCTTCGAACGGTGCGGGCTTCCCTACGAGGTCGTCGAGGCCGAGTCCGGGCCGATCGGCGGCAGCAGCAGCCACGAGTTCATGGTGCCGTCGCCTACGGGCGAGGACACGATCCTGAAGTCCGATAAAGGCAACTACGCGGCCAACGTCGAGAAGTGCGAGACGGCGCCGCGCGCCGACAGCGCGGACGGCCCGCCGACCGGGGAGCTCGAGACCGTGCACACGCCCGGATGTCCGACGATCGAGGATGTCTGCCGGTTCATGAAGGTCAAGCCCGCGCACATGCTCAAGACGCTCGTGTGCGGCGGCGGCGACGACGGGTGGGTGGTGGCGGTCGTGCGCGGCGATCACGACCTGAATTCGTCCAAGCTCCGCACGATCGTCGGCGCGCCGGTCGATCTCGCCGACGAGGTGGCGGCGCGCGCCGCGGGATTCGAAATCGGGTTCGTCGGACCGCACGTGGCCGCGGGGCGGGACGACGTGCGCGTGGTCGTCGACCACGACGCGATGCAGGCGAAGTTCTGGGCAACGGGCGCGAACCAGGCCGATCACCACGTCAAGCACTTCAACTGGCAGCGCGACCTGGTCGGCGCCGCGAAGTCGCCGCCGGTCGTCGCCGACATTCGCAGCGCCGTCGACGGCGATCCCTCGCCGCGCGACGACGGCGGCGTCCTGCGGCTGACCCGCGGCATCGAGGTGGGCCACGTGTTCAAGCTCGGCACCAAGTACACCGAGTCGATGGGCTTCGAGGTGCTGGACGAGTCGAACCAGCGCCGCCCGGTGATCATGGGGTGCTACGGCATCGGCATCAACAGGATCCTCGCCGCCGCGATCGAGCGGCAGGTGGAGGGTGATGCGAAGCGCCAGGGGCACGACGATGACGGCGTGATCTGGCCCGTGGCGATCGCGCCCTACTCGGTGCTCATCACGACGATCCGATACGAAGGCGCGGTGCAGGAGGCGGCGGACCGGCTGGCCGCCGAGATCGAGGCAGCCGGGCATGACGTCCTGATCGACGATCGCGCCGATCGGCCCGGCGTGAAGTTCAAGGACGCCGACCTGGTCGGCATTCCCCTTCGCATCACGATCGGTGAGAAGGGTCTCGCCGACGGTCACGTCGAGGTCAAGCCGCGACGCGCCGACAAGGCAGAGACCGTGCCGGTCGGCGAGGCCGCGCGCCGCGCGGTGGAATGCCTGCGTGACCTGTAGCGCTTCGGATGCGCGCCCATCCCGCCTGCGCTGCGCGCGGCAAAGATGGCGCCCGGCTCCCCACCCGTGTCGCGCATGAACCACGCCGGCGCACTTCTGATTCCGCTGACGCTGATCCTCGGCAGCGCCCTCATCATCGTCGGCGTGGCGGACCCCGAGCGGGGCGCGGAACCCGTCGTCCTCGACGTGCCGCCGCTGGAGATCGAGCCGGAAGCGCCGGGCATGCAGGTCGAGCTGGATCTCGTCCGCATCGGCGGATCGATCATGCTTCGCTGGCCGCCCGACGCGCCCGATCGCCCCGTGTGGCGCGACGGCCGGCTGACGGGCTGGGCGTCATGGGGCCCGGAACCCGGCAGAGCGTCCGGCAGCGAGCTTGACCGGCGCATGGCGCGGCTCGGCGCGGTGACGCCGCAGAGCTTCGAGTTGGGCGTGACGATCTTCGCGTCGGACGTGTTCGAGCAATGGGGCAGGTTCGTCGTCAAGCAGCTTCTGACGGAAGCGAATGGCGACCCGGCGGAGAAAGTGAAACCGGACCGCGGCGCGGAGGCAGAGGAGGGCGAGACCGCGGAGCCCTGAGTCGCAAGCGTCGAGCAGTGAGGGGGTCGCAAGAGTGTCATCCATCTGAGGTTTACGCGACAATCCCGTCGTGCTCTACCGCATCACCACGCCCGAGCTGGTCACGTTTCACTACCGGATCGCGGGGCTCGTGAGCCGTGCGCTGGCGTGGACGATCGATCAGCTGATCATCTTCGGGCTGCTCATCGGTTTTTCCGGTATCGCGATCAGCGTCGGGTTCTTCGGCTTTGCGCTGATCTTTCTCGTGAAGTTCGCGCTCGACTTCGGTTACTACACCTGGTTCGAGCTGAGGCGGGGCGGGCAGACGCCCGGTAAGCGGCTGTTCGGCATTCGGGTCGTGTCGGCGCGCGGGGCGCGGCTGACTTTCCCGGAGATCATGATCCGGACGCTCTTCCGCGTCATCGACAACCCCGCGCTGATCCCGTTCGTCGGCATCGTGGGCGCGATCTGCGCGATGTGCGATCCGTGGCACCGGCGCCTCGGCGACATGGCGGCCGACACGATCGTGATTCGCGACGCGCGCTCGACGCTCAGCGTCGCCATGACGAAGCATCGGTCGCGGGTCAACAGCTACGCGGCCGACCCGCAGATTCGCCAGCGCGTCCTCGCGCGCGTGACGCGCGGGCAGCGGGACCTGATGCTCGATCTCATGTTCCGCCGCGACCATCTCGAGCCGGACATCCGCGAGCGCCTGTTCGAGCGGGCCGCCGCGCATTTCCGCGAGGCGTACGCGCTGCCGGAGGACGCCGGGCATCTCAGCGACGAGCAGACGGTCCTGAACCTCGCGCTGCTCGTGGCGGAGTCGCGGGTCGGGTCGTGACGGTCGAGTCGGACGTGGCGCGCAGTTCGTCGTTGAAATGCGGGGTATTGATTCAGTACACTTCGATGATGCGTCAGAGCGTCCTTCGGAGATCGTGCGTTGGTTGAACAGAGTTCCGAATCCCGGTCGGTCGACGAGGTGCAGTGCGATATCACGGGACGGTGGCTACCCGAGAGCGAGACGATTGTGCTGGACGGTTTTCGCGTCGGCGCCGAAGGCAAGGCGGAATTACTCGAGCGGCTGCGCACGGGCCGAGCGATGCCGGGTCAGGTCGACCGTCCTTCGCTGTTGCGTCGTTTCGCATGTACCCTCGTCGATTACGTGATCATGTGGGTTCTTCTGAATGTATCCATGGCGGCGCTCGCCGCGGTTCTGGTCGGGTCCGAATGGTTCGTTTTCCTCGCGGTGCTCGTGATGATGGCCTATGTCGGTTTCATGCACGGGGCGTTCGGGCGAACCCTTGGAAAGATGCTTGGTCGAACCCGGGTCGTGAAGCTGGACAGTTCGCCCATCGACATGCAGACGGCGATGCTTCGCATGCTTTATCTGCTGGCCCCGATTCCGCTCGGAACGCTGGTTTTCATCATCGGTACCAAAATGATCAACCCGGTACTGATTTTCGTGGGGGTGTCGATCATCTCGCTCGGTGGTTTCTACGCGCTCGTGAGCGCGATTGTCGCTGCGCTGGACGGGGAGAAGCAGCGTGCGATTCACGATCTGCTGGCTGGAACACGTGTCATTCACATAGAATAGCGCCCGTGGCGATCGCCCAAGACATTACTGAATGTCGTTGTCCGCAATGCAGCGCCCAGTTGCCCTTATCAGACGAGACGGAGTCTGAGTGCACCGCATGCCGATGGCGGGGTGCCGTCCTGCGGTTTCGTCCCATCGTCGCCGAGATCGATCATGTGGTTGAAGCGCTTCCCGAAGACGCCCAGTGCGTCCACCACGAAGGAAACACGGCGACGGCAATCTGCGAGGGCACCGGTGACTATATTTGTGCGCTCTGCAGTATCGACGTGGGCGGTCGAACGTACAGCGCGCAGTTCCTTGAGAACGCGGGAAGCGATTTTGCGAAACAATCGTTTGACCGGTTTCTTCCGCGACCGGACACGACCGTTCTCATCTTCATTCTGCTTTATTTCGTGCCTTACGTGAATAGCTGCTGGGTGTTTGGAACGGTGGTCTGGCTCCCGCTGGGGTACATGAAGCTAGTGCAGGCAAACCGGTTGCGATACCGAAATCCGATCTACCATCGCGTCGTGGGTCCGACGCGCATCGTGCTGCTCGCTGTGTTTCTCACCCTGATTCCGGGCATGATCCTGGCCACGTGGTTCGTGATCGCCTGGCTGATGCTCAATACGTTCAATGACTTCTGAATCGCTGCATGCTGACATCGGTGCCGGTGCGGTCGCCCCTGCGCCGCGGCGCAGGCCGGACGCAATGATTGCGAACGCAATGCGCCGGCGCAGCCTTCTGGTCGAGTCGGACCAACTGATCATCCTCGATCACGGCGCCACGAAGGACCGGCTTCGTCGGATTCCTTTCCATCGGGTCGAGACGGTGATGCATTGGCGTGTCGCGCCTTGGGGGCGCATGTTCGTGTTCTTTCTGCTCTTGGGGTTGCCGGCGGTCTTGTTCGCCATGGCCGGGGGTGTGGTGCCCACCGCGTTCGCCATATTCTTTCTGGTGATTCTCGTCACTGTGCTCGCCTATTACCTGTACTATCGGAAGACGACGCTGCGCATCGATCACGGAGCCGACCACTACGTGGTCACCGGCGTGACGTCGCCGCGGAAGTTCAGGCGGTTCATCGCGATTCTGAAGCTTAGGATCCGCGCGGCTCAGGCGGATGCTGAAGAAGAGCGGGATGATCTTGTTTAGTTAGCATCGTGGCGAGCAGTGAGGTGTCGTTCCGGGGAATCACCCGCGCGAGGCTGACCCTTGGTGGTCCCCGCGCCCCCGATACTGCCTCTCGTAGTACTCGCGGTATTCGCCGCTCTTGACGCGGCGCCACCACTGCTCGTGCTCGACGTACCAGCGCACCGTATCCTCCAGCGCCTCCGGCCACTGCGAACGGGTCGGGCGCCAGCCCAACTCGCCCTGGATCCGGCTCGAGTCGATGGCATAGCGCCGATCGTGCCCCGGACGGTCGGTGACGCGCTCGATCATCTCGGGGCCGCGCCCCATCGCGTCGAGGATCATCTGCGTGAGCTCGAGGTTCGTGCGCTCGTTGTCCGCGCCGATGTTGTACACGGCGCCGCGCGCGCCCCGCTCGAAGACGGCCGCCACCGCTTCGCAGTGGTCGAGCACGTGGATCCAGTCGCGCACGTTCAGTCCGTCGCCGTAGAGCGGCACCTTGCGATCCTCGATCAGGTTGGTGACGAACAGCGGAACGACCTTCTCGGGAAACTGGTAGGGGCCGAAGTTGTTCGAGCACCGCGTGATCAGCACGTCGAGCCCGAACGTGCGATGCGCCGCCCGGACCAGTAGATCGCTCGCCGCCTTGCTCGCCGCGTAAGGGCTGTTCGGCGCGATCGGCGTGTCTTCGCGGAACCGCGCGTCGGTCGGCTCGAGCGGCAGCTCGCCGTAGACCTCGTCGGTGCTGACGTGCACCATGCGGCGGACGGGATCGTCGTGACGTCGCACGGCGTCCAGCAGCGTCTGCGTTCCGGCGACGTTCGAGTCGATGAACGGACGGGCGTCGATGATCGACCGGTCGACGTGGCTCTCGGCCGCGAAGTGGATGACGCCGTCGCATCCGGCGACCAGGCGGTCGACGAGCGCCGCGTCGCAGATGCTGCCCTCGACGAACCGGTACCGCGCATCGTCCGCGACGTCCGCGAGGTTCTCGGCATTGGCCGAGTAGGACATGCAGTCCAGGTTGGTCAGCTGCCAGTCCGGCCGTTCCGCGAGGGCGTACCGGATGAAGTTGGATCCGATGAACCCGCAACCGCCGGTGATGAGAAGGTGCGTGATCATGGGCGCTCCCACTGGCTCGCGACGGTCTGCGGCCTTACGACTGGAAAAGCGTCAGGTGTCAGATGTCAACGGCCGGCCGACATCTCGAAGCTCTTCTCGGCCGCGTGGCGCAGGCCCGTGGCCGCGTCGTGCAGCGCGACGTACAACTGGATGCGTTCGACGCCGGCGGCGCCCGCCGGCAGGTCGAGCTCCAGCGTGTAGTGCGTGCCGGTGATTCCGCTTCGGTAGGACTGATCGAACTCGGGCGGCTCCCAGGCGCGGCTGGCGATGGTGCCCGGCGCCGCGTTCGCCGTCGCGATGTTCGCCCGCACGACCGCGCGGCCGGAGACGGGCACGAAGCGGCCGTGCTGATCGAGGGTGTGCAGGTAGATCCGCACCTGGTCGTGCTGGCCGTCACCGTCGGAGTCGACGGGACCGCTGTAACGCCCGAAGCGCAGGCGCGACAGCCGGGGCGGGTCGGCGCCATCGATTCGAGCAGCGGCTCCACCCTGCTCCTGCTGTGCCTGAAGCGCATCGATCTCCTGGATACGCGACTCGATCTGTGCCTGGAGCTTCTCGATCTGCTCGTTGAGCTCGAGATTCTGGCGGCGCAGCCGATCGTTCTCGTTGAGGAAGTTCCGCGGCCCTCCACATGCCGTCAGCATGAGGGTGGCGGCAAGGCTGATTCGAAGAAGTCTCGGGAGGGGCCGCATGGAACCGTTCGGTGTTGCGTGTTCAGGATTCAGTGTCGTGCATTCAGAATTCAGTATTCAACAATCAGAACTCGAAACCGGTCGCCGCGACGCGGCGCGTTCGAACACTGAATACTGAACACCTGGCGCGGGCTTCGCCCGCAGGTCGGAAATCCGAAATTCGAAAGTCGAAGGAACCTGGCTCCGGGCAACGCGGTGGGGCATCGGCAGTTCCGCTTTCGCCCTTCCGGCCCTGGACGTTCGACTTCTCGCCACCGTGACGAGAAGTTACACCCGAAGAGTCTAATAGTAGATACCGACCCCCGACGCCCGGCTACTCGTCGCTCTCGTGCTGGTCCGACATCTCCGAGGGGATGTGACTCAGGACCGAATCGACGATGCCGTATTCCGCCGATTCCTCGGCGTCGAGCCACTTGTCGCGCTCGCAGTCCCGCGCGACCGTATCGCTGTCCTGGCCGGTATGGTCGACGATGATCTTGTAGAGGCGCTCGCGCGTCCGCAACATCTCGCGAGCCTGGATGCCCAGGTCGGTCGCGGGCCCGGTCACGACGCCCCCCATCAGGGGCTGATGCAGCAGCACGCGACCGTTGGGCAGGCAGAACCGCTTGCCCCGGGTGCCGGCCATCAGCAGCAGCGATCCCATCGACGCGGCGACGCCGATGCAGTACGTCGCCACGGCGGGTCGGATGTACTGCATCGTGTCGTAAATACCCAGGCCGGCGCTGACGGAGCCGCCGGGCGAGTTGATGTAGAAGTGGATGTCGGTCTTCGGGTCCTCGTTCGAGAGAAAGAGCAGCTGGGCGACGACGAGATTGGCCACCTCGTCGTCGATCGCGCCGCCAAGGAAGATCACGCGGTCCTTGAGCAGTCTTGAGTAGATGTCGTAGGCGCGCTCCCCCCGACCCGATTTTTCGATGACCATCGGTACTAATGGCATGTTGGTTTCCTGTGGCGATTCCGGAAGATCGAGAGCGATTGTAGCAGAAGGGTCGGTGCGTGAGCGTCACATCGCCCGCCCCATCCGTGTTCATCCGTAGTTCATCCGAAGTTCATCCAGAAGTTCATCCGTAGCTCCTTCCCGCGCCCGACCCGCTCACTCCGGCTCCGCGAACTCGTGACCGGTCAGCTTCAGGTAGACGTCCTCCAGGGTCGGCCGTCCGTAGGCGACGCCCCGGATCCGGTCCGCCATCGAGGCGCCGAGCCGGGCGACGAACGCGGAGCCGTCGCCGGTCTCGAGCCGGATGCGCCCGCCGGCGACGCGCGGCGCCCCGTCGCCGTGCCACGGGCCGAGATCATGCTCGATGTCGGTACGGAGCAGCTCGAGATCGTCGCGTCGTTTGGGCTCGACGCTCACGACGTCGCCGCCGACCCGCGATCGCAGGCGGTCGGCGGCGTCGACGGCCACCATGCGGCCTTCCGCGATGATGCCGAGTCGGTCACAGCGTTCCGCCTCCTCCATCAGGTGGGTCGTCAGCACGATCGTCGCGCCCCGCCGCCGCTGCGCCTTGAGCAGCTTCCACATGTCGTGCCGCGCGCCGGGGTCGAGGCCGGTCGAGGGTTCGTCGAGCACCAGGACCCGGGGATCCGACAGCAGGGCCTTGGCCAGCTCGAGACGTCGCTGCATGCCGCCGCTGAAGCGCTGCACCAGCTCGCGATCGCGGCCGGCGAGGCCGACCTGCTCGAGCAGCGCGTCGATCCGTCGTGGCAGGTCGGGGGCGGCAAGACCGTAGAGGCGACCGTGGCAGTCGAGGTTCTCCCGCGCGGTCAGCTTCGAGTCGAGGCTCGGTGACTGAAAGAGCACGCCGAGGCTCCGGCGCACCGCGCCCGGCTGCCGCGCGGTGCACCGCCCGAGGACCTCGACCTCTCCGGCGGATGGCGTCATCAGCGTCGCGACGACGCGGAACAGCGTCGTCTTTCCGCTGCCGTTGGGGCCGAGCAGTCCGAAGATCTCGCCCGTCTCGACTTCGAGGTCGACGTCCGAAAGCGCGGCGCGATCCGGCGCCGGGACCGCGCCCGATCGGCGGCGCCGGGGCGCGGGGTAGGTATGGCACAGCCCGCGAATCCGAATCGCCGGCGTCGCGGCGTGCGCGCGCGGGGCCGCCTCGCCGTCGGTCGTAGGGGTCGCGGTCGGCGCCGTCATGGGGCGTGACCAGTGGCGTCCGTCGGAGCCGGAGAATGATCGTGGCGGGTCTCGAACTGGTCAAGATCGACATCGCGGGTGTAGGTCGACGGCGCGATCGTCCGGATGTCGGCGGTGATCGTAAGAATCAGGATGCCGACCGTCACCAGCGGCACGGTGGCGAGCGTGACGATCAGCACGCGCTCGAAGCGCAGGTGCATGAACCAGGTCGCGACGATGAAGGCCTTCGGCAGCGTCAGCACGAGCAGCAGCACGAGCACCATCGCGAACTTGGGGATGAGCGGCGCGCCGTTCGCGGCCGAGCGCGCCCAGACCTCGTAAAGGAGAATCTCCGCCGCCGTGAACAGCAGCAGCAGGACGAAGCAGCTCGTCAGGTTGACCTGATGGGGACTGCTGGTTTCTGATTCCTGAGCTTTGATTGGTTCGGACATCGGGTTGTGCTTCAGATCGCGAATCAGGATTCAGGAGTGTCTACACGAGATAGACGATCGCGAAGAGGACGATCCAGACGAGATCGACGAAGTGCCAGTAGAGGCCCGTCAGCTCGATGGGGGCGTGTTGTGCGTAGCGCGGCCCGAACCGGCCAAGCAGCGCCATCACGGTGAGCACGGCCATCGCGACGACGCCCGCCGCGACGTGGGCGCCGTGAAAGCCGGTCATGACGTAGAAGCAGCTTCCGAACAGGTTCGCGTCGGGTCGCACGCCGGCGTGAAACAGCTCGATGTACTCGTAGACCTGGATGCCGACGAACAGCGCGCCGATCAGGGTCGTCGCGAGCAGTCCGAGCTTGCCCTTCCCCGGCTCGTTGCGCTGGTAGGATTGCAGCGCCCAGACGAGCGTGACCGACGAGCAGATCAGGAAGAAGGTGTTGACGGCGGTCAGCGGGATGTTGAGATTGCGATCCGGCGCCGGCCACGCCGGCTGTCCCGCGCGAAGCACGATGTAGGCACCGATCAGGCCGGTGAAGAACATCACCTCGGAACCGAGGAACAGCCACATCACGATCTTGCCGTTGGGAATGCCGGTCTGCAGGACGCTGCCGTGCGCGGTGAGCGGGCTTTCGTCGAGATGGGAAGGAGCCGTGGTCAAGGGCCGGAGTGTCGAGGGGAGGATGCCAGGTGTCAAGTGTCAGGGAGGCCTTCGCGTGACGAGGTCCCGTCGAATTGAATCAAGCGATTGGTCGTTAGATTCTTCCGGTGTCACTTTTCGTCACCGTGACGAGAAGTTGAAGAACCACGGATGAACACGGATGAACACGGATGAACACGGATGAACACGGATGAACACGGATTGTTTTTCTTTCTGATTCATCCGTGTCCATCCGTGTCCATCCGTGGTTCCTGAACGTTCCGGCTCAGCCGCGTCATGCCAATTGTGATTGGTTGTTTCGGAAATGGGTCGGGAGCCTTTGTGTGGGATCTATGGGTTTGCAGTGATGGTTGTTCGGGAGGTGAGGTCGTCGGCGGGGCGGGCCTCGGACTCCTGCGACGCGAGCGCGGCGCCGTTCGAGAGCATGGCGCGCACCAGCAGCAGCATGGTGGTCGCGATGAGGGCGGCGCCCATCGCCTGGTGCGCGGTCGCCACTTCGGTGTGCCGGTCCGAGAGCACCGTGAACGCGCCGAGCGCGACCTGGACGACGAGCATCGCCGCGATGGCCAGCGCGGGCCGCCGCAGCCACGAATCGGCGCCGCCCTTCGCGATGCTCGCGATCGCGATACCGGCCGTGACGACGACGGCGATCGCCCAGAGCCGGTGCGCGAAGTGCACGCCGACCTGCCAGGGCAGGGCGTACTCGGGGTGGACGTCGGGGTCGAGGTCCATGGCGTCAGCGGCGTCGATGATGCCCTGCTCGGTCATGGGCGGCACGAGGCCGCCGTAGCTGGCCGGGAAATCGGGAATGGCAAGACCGGCTCCGGTGTGGCGCACGACGGCGCCGAGGGCGAGCTGGATGAACATGACGAACAGCAGCGCGGCGCAGAGCGCGTGGGGCCGCCGCGCGCCGGGATTCGGTGATCGCCGC
>NYZC01000196.1 GCA_002686995.1 Phycisphaeraceae bacterium
GGCGGCGAGCTGTCGCGCATCATGCTCGCGATCAAGTCGATCCTGAGCCACGCCGACCGCATCAGCGTCATCGTCTTCGACGAGATCGACGCGAACATCGGCGGCCGGATGGGCACCGTCATCGGTCAGAAGCTGCTCGGCCTGACGCGCGACCGCAAGGGGCGCGGCGGGCAGCACCAGGTGCTATGCATCACGCACCTGCCGCAGATCGCGGCGTTCGCCGATCACCATCTGCGCATCGCCAAGACCGTCCAGGGCCGCGGCGCCGCGCGGCGCACGACGACGGGGGTGACCATTCTCGACGCGCGCAGCCGCATCGACGAGCTTGCCGAGATGCTCGCGGGCAAGGAAGCGACCGCGACGACACGCAAGCAGGCGCGCGAGCTGCTCAAGAGCGCGGGCACGTAGGGTTCGCCGACGGAACCCGCAATCCCCCTACGTCGACCGCCGGTCGACCGTCAGATCCACCGGCTGCGGCCGCACCTCGTGCGTCGACTCGATCGCGATGCGCAGCGGCGAGCGGCCCGGGCCCGGGGCGCCATCCGCGTCCACGGCACGCTGGATCGCCATCACCCCTTCGATCAGCGTTTCGGGCCGCGGCGGGCAGCCAGGCACGTAAACGTCGACGGGAATGAACTGGTCGATGCCCTGGACGACGGCATAGGTGTCGAACACGCCGCCGGTCGAGGCGCAGGCCCCCATCGAGATGACCCACTTCGGCTCGGTCATCTGCTTGTAGATCCGCTGGAGGACCGGCAGCATCTTGATCGCGACCCGGCCGGCGACCAGGAGCAGATCGCTCTGGCGGGGGCTGAACCGCATGACCTCGGCGCCGAACCGGGCCAGGTCGTAGCGGCTCGACGCGGTCGCCATGAGCTCGATGCCGCAGCACGCCGTGCCGAACGGCATCGGCCAGAGGCTGCTGCGCCGGGCCCAGTTCACGACCTTGCTGAGCTGGGTCGTGAGGATCGAGTCGTCGGGAAGGGCGTCTTCGATTCCCATGGTCGGGAGAAGTGTAGCAGGGAGCAGGGAGCGAGGAGCCGCGAGGCACTCCATTCCCCCCAGGTGTCAGTACTGTTGCATCCGGACCCCGCCTCCTATGATTGTCCGGTCTCCGGCGGGTGCGTCTGGCGGACCCGGTCCGTCGGGACCGATCAGCGCAGCGGGATGCGACGGACCCGGCGATGACGATGAACGACGGCGACGGCACCACGATTGGGGAGGGGGCGGAGGCGACTGCGCCGGTCGCGATCGACGCGCCGCGGCCGCCGGAGGGGCGCGAGGTCGTTCTGCACACCCGCGTCGTGACGGAGACCGGCGGGGGGCCCGATAAGACGATCCTGTTGTCCGCGTCCCATATGGACGATACGCCCTATTGGCTTGCGGCGGCCTACATGCACCCTCCGGGCGACGACGGGTTCGCGACGCTGCGGCAGCGGGCGGATGAGGTCGGCTGCCCCCTCATCAGCGTGCCGGACCGGGGGCCGCTGGATCGCGGCGTCTTCCGCGACCTGCTCGAGATCTGCCGGCAGTACAACGTCCGCATCTGGCACGGTCATGACTACAAATCGAACCTTCTCGGTCTGACCCTGCGTCCGTTTCACGACATGAAGCTGGTCTCCACCGTGCACGGCTGGGTCAAGCGGACCCTCAAGACACCGCTCTACTACGCGGTCGACCGCTGGTGCCTGCCTTATTACCACCACGTGATCTGCGTGTCGGAGGACCTGCGCGAGCGCGTCCGGTCGCTGAACGTGGCCGACGAGCGCATCTCGCTGATCCACAACGCCATCGACGAGCGGCGCTTCCGGCGGAGCGTGCCGGCCGCCCGGGCGCCGATGCGCCTCGAGCGCGGCGTGCCGCCGGAGCGGCTGGTCATCGGCGCCGTCGGGCGGCTCAGCCCGGAAAAGGCGTTCGGTCACCTGATCCGCGCGGCGGAGCAGCTTGCCGGCGAGGGGCTCGATTTCGAGGTCTGGATCGCGGGCGACGGCGACGCGCGTGACGACCTGCAGACGATGATCGACCGACTCGGTCTCCAGGAGCGCGTGCGGCTGCTCGGGTTCGTCTCGGACACGATCGCCCTCTACCACGCCATGGACGCGTACGTGCTGTCGAGCCTGCGCGAAGGACTTCCCAACGTGCTGCTCGAGGCGATGGCGATGCACGTGCCGGTCGTGTCGACGCGGGTGGCGGGCGTGCCGAAGCTCATCCGCGACGACGTGTCCGGATTGCTCTGCGACCCGGGCGAGGTCGAGCAGCTGACCGCCGCGTGTCGCCGCGTGCTGACCGACGCGGCGCTGCGGCGCCGCCTGGCCGACGCCGGCCGCGACGTGATCGAGTCGCGATTCAGCTTCGCGCGCCGCATGGAGCGCGTGCGCGCCATCTACGACCAGGTGCTCGGGCTGCCGCAGGCCGTGGCGCAGGGACAGTCCGCATGAGCCTTGCTAAAACCATCGGGGGCGCATCCGGGACGCTCAGAGCGCTGCCGCACCTCGCGCTCTACGCCCTTTCGCGGCCGGTGCTCGGACCCGAGCACGCGATGATGGCCGCGAGCGAGCGCATCGCGCGACTGCCGGGATACACAGGGCTCTACGCGCGCAGGGCTTTTTACCGCCGCATCCTGGAGCACGTCGGCAACGACGTGCACTTCGGTTTCATGAGCCTGTTCAGCAAGTCCGGCGCGCGCATCGGCGACCGGGTGTACGTCGGTCGGTTCTGCACGGTCGGATGGGCGAAGATCGGCGACGACGTGCGTCTTGCCGATGGCGTGCAGATCCTCAGCGGGCGTCACCAGCACCTGCCGAAGCGCGACGCGGGCAGCGACGACGAAGCCTCGAAGGACGACGAGCAGGTGTACTTCGAGCAGGTTTCGATCGGCGACGGCGCGTGGCTCGGCGCGGGCGCGATCGTGATGGCCGACGTCGGCAACGGCGCGATCATCGGGGCCGGCGCCGTCGTGACCAAGCCCGTCGCGCCTGGCGCCCGCATGGCCGGCGTCCCGGCCCGAGCGATGGGGCGGGCTGGTGATGCGCGGGCGTTTACGTAGCCGGACGGGCCAGAGTTCGGCGCCCGCTTTCCCTGACCGTGCGCAACAGGAAAGGGTCGGCGACCCACGGCCGCCGACCCTTGTTCGATCAGGCAATGCGCGCCGACTCAGTCCGGAAGCTCTTCTTCGATGGGCTCGGCCGTGGCCTGGCTGTCCTCGGCGTGCGTCGCGTCGTGCTCGACCTCGTCGGTCGCGACCTCCGTCGTGGATTCGACGCTCACCTCGGTAGCGATTTCAGCCGTCTCGGTCGCCGTGTCAGCCGCCGGGTCAGACGGATCGAAAACAGGCTCGGAGGTGGCGGTCGTCGCCTCGAAGCTCGAGTCGATCGGCGCTTCGTTGGTAATCGGAACGATCGGGGCCGGCTCGATCGGGGCGATCGGCTGGGCCGGCGCCAGCGAGAAGCCGTCGATCGAATCGCCGCGCGCCGCGAGCACGTTGTCGATCTCGTCGAGGATGTAGGTGCGCATCAGCTCGTTGCGCACGTCACGGGCGAACGTGATGCTGTCGCGGCCGTCGCCGCTGAGCACGCTGGGATCGGCGCCGCGCGAGAGCAGGTAGGACGCCATGTCGCCATACGAGTTGGCGATCGCGTGCTGGAGCGGCGTCCACTGGTTCTCCTCGTCCAGCTCGTTGATCTGCTCGGGATGAATCTCCAGCAGGTACTGCGTGGCGTCGCGATTGCCGCTGGCCGCCGCCTGCCAGACCGTCTGCGTGCAGCCCTCGGCGATGAGCACCGAGCCGCACAACGCCAGAATCAGCCACTTTCGTTCCATGGTCTTGCCTCCTTCGTTCCTTGCAACGTGCTGGAATGCGCCGGCTCGTACCGGATGCGACAGCACTGGATGTCTTTCGAAAATCGGTCGATTGGGAGAGGGACATAAGCGGATGCCGCGCACCTTGCCGGTCGCGTCTCCGGATGGGTAGAATCTGACGGTTATCGGCGGTGGGTGATCGGTAACGTTCAGACTCGTTCGGAACCGGACGAAGGGCCGCAGTCGCGCTTTTTGATTGCCGATAACCCGCAAGGCCGTCCGGCGCGCCGCGTTCGCGCCGCCGCGAATTCCGGTCCGCGACCCTGAATGATCCAGGTCGTCAAACATCCCGACCTCGAGGCGGAGCCGCAGGTTCGCGCGTACCTCGGACGGTGCCGCTCGCCGCAGGCCTGCGCCGAGCATGATCCGCGCTGGCTGCACGTGCTGCGCGGCGCGCTCGGGCACGAGCCCTACATGCTCGTGGCGCGCGACGAGGCGGGCGACGTGTGCGGCTACCTGCCGGCGGCGCTGGTCGCCGGGCGCCTGTTCGGTCGTTTCCTGGTCAGCCTGCCGTACCTGAACCGTGCCGGCGTCGTCGCCGACGACCCGGACGCCGCCGCGCAGCTGGTCGACGCGGCGATCGATCTGGCGCGCTCGCTCGACGTCCGGTATCTCGAGCTTCGGCACGTCGCGCCCGTCGAGCACGACGGCCTGCCGCGCCGCCGCGATGAGAAGCACCTGATGCTCCTGGACCTGCCCGACGACCCCGAGGCGCTGTGGAAATCGGTCGGTCCGAAGGTGCGCAACCAGGTGCGCAAGGGCGACAAGCAGGCGCTCGAGCTGGACTGGGGCGGCCGCGAGCTGGTCGACGCGTTCTACCGCGTCTTCTCCGTCAACATGCGCGACCTCGGGACGCCGGTCTATCCCCGCCGCCTCTTCGAGCTGATCCTCGAGCACCTCGGCGACGAGGCCGAGCTTGCGGTCGTCCGCAGGCAGGGCATGCCGATCGCCGCGGCGATCCTCGTGCACGGGGCGGGAGAGACGGCCGTGCCGTCGGCGAGCAGTCTTCGCCGCTACAACGCGACCAACGCGAACATGTGGATGTACCACAAGCTGCTCGATCGCGCGATCGAGCGGGGCAGCCGCCGGTTCGACTTCGGCCGATCGAGCGAGGGCACCGGGACGTACCGTTTCAAGAAGCAGTGGGGTGCGAAGCCGCACCAGACGGTCTGGCAGTATCACCTGCGCTACGGTGACGTGGATGCCGTCCGGCCGGACAGCCCGCGCTACCGCCGCCGCATCGCGACGTGGCAGAAGCTGCCCGTCTGGGTCACGCGGCTCGTCGGGCCGTCGATCGTGAAGAACATTCCATGAGCGAGCAGCAGCCACCCACCGCGACCTCGGCGCCCCCCGGCGCCGCCGACACGCCGGAACGCCGTGAACGCGCCTTTCGCGAGGCGGTGGCCCGGGTCGAGGCGCTCGACCAGGGCGCGCCGCGCCGCGCGCACGGGCGCGACAAGTTCGCGCTGTTCGTGATGATCGTGCTCCTGGCGATCGGCTGGGCCCACACCTTTCACGAGATGTGGTTCCGCTGGTTCGAGGCGTGGCGGCACACGCACCTGCCGCTGTGGGACCGCCTGACCGAGGGCGACTCGTACTACACCCACGGGCCCATGGTCCCCGTGGTGGCGCTGCTGCTCGCCTGGTTCATCTTCCGGCCCAAGAAGATCGGGCTGCCGACCCGCTGCACGCGCCGGTCGAACCTGGCCGGGGGCGTCATGCTCGGGATGTCGCTGTTCGTGCAGCTTTTCGCGGCTCGGGCCGACGTCATGTTCCTCTCCGGATTCGCCCTGCTCGGCGTGATCGCCTCGCTCGTGATGCTCTGGGGCGGGACCCCGCTGCTCCGCGCCTACTGGCTGCCGATCGCGGTGCTGATCTTCATGATCCCGCTGCCGATGGACGCGATCGCGAAGCTGAACTACCAGCTCAAGTACTTCGCGACCGAGCAGGCCCTCTGGCTCACCCAGAACGTGTTCGGCATTCCGGCGATCCTGGACGGCTCCGAGGTGCTGCTGAAGCCGGGGCCCGACGGCAAGCCGAAGATCCTCGTCGTCGAGAACGTGTGCGGGGGGCTGCGCAGCCTGATCTCGCTCACGTTCTTCGCGGCGCTGTTCGCCATCGTGTGCCGGGCGACCGGGTGGTGGCGGCTGCTGATCCTGCTGCTGGCGCTGCCGGTGGCGGTGATGTCCAACATCCTGCGCATCACCTCGATGAACGTCGTCGCGCACCACTGGACCGTCGCGGACGCGGGCGAGGGCAGCACGTTCCACGACATGTCGGGGATCATGGTCTTCGTCGTGGCACTGGCGCTGCTGTTCGGGGTCGAGCAGGTCATTCTCAAGATCGGGCATCTGCTCAAGCGCGACTGGGGCGACAACCGGCTGCTGGGCTATCTCGACCACCTCGCGAAGCTGCGCGGTCCCCTGCCGCGCGTCTATCGGCCGGTGGTGATGTGCTCGGTCGCCGCGACCGTCGCCCTGAGCGTCTGGTTCTCCTTCGACGACCCGAAGTTCAACCGCGGCAACGTCGCGGCCGGGGCGATTCCGAAGACGCTGGTCGTCGACGGTGTCGCGTGCGCCGGCACGGACACGGAGCTCGACGACCTGTCGCTGGCGATCCTGCAGACCGACGACTACCTGTTCCGGCACTTCACCGGGGAGCAAACCCGGTTCAACGTGCTGATCGTCTTCAGCCCCAACAACCGCAAGGGCACGCATCCGCCGGAGGTCTGTCTCGAGGGCTCGGGCAACGACATCGTCGGCAAGCGGGCTTTCGTGCTCGACGACGTGGTGGCGGGCAAGCGGCTGAGGATGCGGGAGCTCATCGCGAGCGGCGATACGCATGAGAACTATCATGCTTACGTCTACAAGTGCGGCTCGCGGTACACGAACAGCTATCTGATCCAGCAGCTGCTGATCTTCGTCAACGGTCTGATCGAGTCGAACTCCGCCGGCGCGCTGATCCGCTTCGACGTGCCGGTCGAGCGAGGCGACGTCGAGTCGGCGCGGGCGCTGGCCCGCCACGTCATCCGGGAGGTGATGCCGATGATCGACGCCGAAATGCCGTGATGCCGGGCCGCCGGCCGCGCGCGGCCGTCTCTTTCGCGACCGGATCGGTCGCGCCGCAACCAGGGAAAGCACCCGTCCGCGATGCGCGGGGCGACCGTGCCGTATCCGCGACGCCGCCGGAGCCGGCCGCAGCGCCGGGTGGTCTTTCGTGAAGAAGCGCACCTCCATCCTGCTCGTCACGCTCCTGGCGCTGGCCGTCTTCGCCGGGCTGGGTCTCGGTCTCTGGCGCCTCCAGCAATGGCGCATCCAGCGGCGCGAGGCCCGGATCGCCGCGCTCGAAGCGGAGATCCCCGCCGCCAACACGTCGCGCGCGGCCGGCGCCGCGCGGCAGCTACTCGCCATGGATCCCGATCGGCACGACGTGCGTCTGCGGCTGGCGCGGGTGCTGCTCGACATGGGGCAGCAAGCGACGGCCCGCGAGACGCTGCGGCACTTTCGCGATCGCAAGTCGCCGCACTTCATCCCCGCCTACATGCTGCTCGTGCGGGCCTACCTGGACGAGGCGACCGATCTCGCGTTGCGCGGGCCCGACGGTGCGACGCCCGAGGCGTACGACGAGGTCCGCGGCGCCGTCGAGTCCGCGCTCGAGTCCGCGGACAACGTGCTCGTCCAGATCGCCGACCGTCCGGGTCACGAGGTGCAGGTGCTGTTGAGCGAGGCCCGCGCGCGGCGGGTGAAGCTGATGCTGCTGCACCACCGGTTGCGGGGGATCGACGCGAAGATTCAGCGGGTCCGGGCCGTCGATTTCGAGGAGGAGGTCCGGGCGCTCGCCGACCGGCAGCGCAAGCTTCGCGACCGCATCCAGACGCTGCAGGACGAATTGATCGAGCGGTGCCGCCGGGTCATCGAGCACGAGCCCGCGCACGCGATGGCCCGCGCCCTGATGTTCGAGATGTGGCTCGAGGCCGGGGCCTTCGACCGGGCCCGCGCGGCGGCCGGCGATTTCGTGTCCGCGCCGGCCTCCGACCCCAACGTCGTCGCGCACGTGGCCGAAACGCTGCTCGACCTGGAGAACCAGTACGGGCAGCCGCCGCGCGACGAGGACGCGGCGCTCGCCCGCCGCCTGCTCGACCGGTCTCAGATCGCCGAGTCGCGGGACATCGCCTGCCTCGTGGCGCGGCTCTCGCTGCTGGTCCGCGACGGCGCCGCGGACGAGGCGATCCGGCTCGCGGAGGACATCCTCGCCCTCCATCCCGGCCATGTCCGCACGGTCTGCCTGCTCGCGGCGGCCCACCTGCAGCGCGACGAGTCCGAGAAGGTCGTGGAGATGCTCGACCGGTTCCAGCGGCGCGTGGACACCCCCCGCGTCGCGAGCCTGCTCGGCATTGCGATGATCCGCTCCGGCAGCGTGCCGGGCGGCCAGAGCAAGCTGCGCCACGCGATCGAGCTGCGTGAGGGTTTTCTCCCGGCGTACCTGGATCTCGCCGAGTCCATGGCGTCGGCGGGGCACGTCATCGAGGCGGAGCCGGAGATCCTCGCCGCGGTCGGACTGAGCCCGAAGCATCCCCGGGTCGTCGCGCTGCACGCGCGGCTGCTCCTGGAACGGCGCGATCGCAGCCGCCTCAGCGCGTTTCTCATGCCGGCGTCCCCGCCCGGCGACGCCGCGCTCGACGAGACCGGGCTGCTCGGTCCGCGCGACGTGCTGCTCGCGTCCGCGATGGCCCTGGATCACCTTGACCTGGTCGGCCGGCTGTGCGACTGGCGTCTCGCCGCGATCCCCAGTGACCGGCTCGCCCTCGTCGCCCGGGCCTGGCGGTTGACCGAGCCGGTCAACCGTCGCGCGGTCGCCTCGACCGTCGTCGCGTCCATGATCCAGCAGTTGAGCGCGGACCCCATGCAGCGGCGCCGCGCGCTCGCCCCGGTCGAGCAGGACGGCGGCGCGGGCGATTTCGAGAGCCTGGACGGGGTCATTCCCGCCCGGCAGATGCTGCGCGAGGCGCGCTTTCACGCGGGCGCCTACAGCCGCGCCGAGTCGATGCTCGCCGAGGCCCTGCGCCACTGGCCGAGCGCGGACGCCCTGGTCGACCAGCGCCGGCGGCTGGGGCTCTGGCTCGACTGGTACGAGGCGACGCCGAGCGCGCCGTCGGGGATGGAGCCGGAGGCGTCGGCGCCGACGGCGGCCCTGATCCGGATGCTCGAGGCGCTGCGCCGCGGGTCCCCCGAGAAGCTGCACGAGGTGCTGCGCGCCCTGCTCGAGCGGCATCCTTGGGCCGAGCCCGTGGTGCTCATCGCGATCGCGCACCTCATGCAGCGGCCGGAGGCGGCGGAGCATGTCGACGCGCTGCTCGGCGTCGTCGACGACGTCAATCCGCGGCTCGCCCTGCTGGCCGGCGCTCGCGTCGACCTCGTGCGGGGCGACCCCCGGGAGGGCCTGATCAAGATCGAGCTCCTGTTCAGGTCGGAGCCCTCGGGGTCGGAGGTCCGTCGCATGGCGGCCGACATCCACGCGCGCCTGTGCCTGGCCGCGACGCGCTACGAGGAGGCCGTCGGCGTGTTCGACAATCTCTCGATCACCGCGCCGGACCAGCAGCTGGATATGAAGCTCGCGCTGACGCGGGTCATGGCCGAGAACGACCGCGAAACCGCCGGCGTGGTCCTGGCCACGATGCTGCGGCGGACGAACCTGCAGGGCTCCACGCGCATGACGCCGTACTGGCTCGACCGGGTGCTCGCCCAGGGCGAGACGTTCATCGACGACGACCAGCTCGTCGACCTGCTCAAGGAGGCGCAGCCGAGCCGGGACCTCTGGCCGGTGATGCGGCTCTACCACGTGCGGGCGCTGCTGCGCCTGAAGCGACTCCCCGCGGCCCGCGTCGTGCTCGCCCAGCTCGAAGCACGCAAAGGCGACGCGCCCGCGGTCGCCGGTCTGCGCGAAGCGCTGGACGCGGCACCGGAGGGCGCAGGGCCATGAGCACCAGCCCTCGAAGATCGCGGACGGGTTCTCGGTGGGGGCGGTCAGCGCTGCGGGTCATGCTGGCCACGCTGGCCATGCTGATCATGCTGGCCGGCGCCGCGGCCGCTGCCCAGACGCCGCGGCCGGCGCCCGTCGACCCGTTCGTGCGCTCGGTCGCGCGCGTGCGCCCCAGCGTGCTCGCGATCGGCACCTACCATCGTCGCGACCGGCCGTCGGCGCGCTACCTCGGCAGCGGATTCGTCATTGCCGACGGCAACCTCGTGGCGACCAACGCCCACGTCGTGGACGGCGTCCGCAACAACGAGCGGCTCAAGGCGCTGACGGTCTTCCTGCCCGATCAGCCGCCGCGATCAGGGCGCCGCGCGGTGCTGATCGAGGAGGACCCGCAGCATGACGTGGCGCTGCTGCGCTTCGCGGGGCCGCCGCTTCGGCCGCTCGACCTGACGCCGGCCGGCCCCGTGCGGCAGGGGCAGGCGGTGGGCGTGGTCGGTTACCCGATCGGCATGCGGCTGGGCGTGGTGCCCGCGGCCCACAAGGGGGTCGTCGCGGCGGTCGTCGCCGCCGTGCGCCCGCTGCCCCAGGGCGCGCGGATGACGCCGGAGCTGGCGCGGGCGCTGAAGGATCCGTACGACCTCTACCAACTGGACCTGATCGTGTACCCCGGCAACAGCGGCTCGCCGCTGTTCGACGCGTCGACCGGCCGCGTCGTCGGGATCATCAACAAGACGCTGGCGACGCGCACCCGCGAGCACCTGCTGACCCACCCGAGCGGCATCTCCTATGCCGTGCCGACGCGGTGGCTGCGGGCGCTGCTCGCCCGGCACCGTCTCGAGACGGAGGCCCGAGGGGCGCGCGACGACGGAAAGGAGCAGCGCTGATCATCCCGCGAAAACACGCCGGAACGGACAAACTGACCGGCAGCGCCGTTCGTATCATGACGACCGCTCAGATTCGGGGGGCGTATGTCCGAAAACAGGTAGCGGCGGGACGCCCCCGCGCGGCCGTAGTGGGCAAGGAGAAGTTCGAGATGAAACAGACACGGTTCGCGACGCTGTTCGTCGCGCTGGCGATGCTGTGCTCGTGCGGACAGACGCCGGAAAACAGCATCGAGAGCGCCCGTCTGGCCCTGGGGCACCGCAAGCCGAACCAGGCGCTCGAGATGGTCAACCGCGCCCTCGAGAAGCAGCCCGATAACCTCGAGGCGCTCGAGCTCAAGGCCCGGGCCCAGATCCTGCTCGGCCAGACCGATTCCAGCCGCAAGACGATCGGGGTGCTCATCGAGCGCGGCCCGGACAACGTCGAGTACCGGCGGCTTCACATCGCCTGGTGCTTCGTGCAGGCGAGCCGGCTGATCAAGAAGGCCGACTACCCGAACAACAACGAGCTTCAGCGGCAGATGGCGCAAGTGCTGCTGGAAGGACGCCGGCAGGCGCAGTGGATCGCCGAGCAGGGCGGGCTGATGGCCGACGGGCTCTTCTACCGGGCGCGGCTGGCCGAGGAGCAGATTCGCAGCATCGACCGCATCCTCGAGGGGATGAGCACGACCATCCGCCGCGGCGTCGCGGAGGGGGCCGAGTCGGAGGAGGCTCCGGGGATCGCGGTGCACGCGCTCAAGAGCACGCGCCGCCGGCTGTACGACGAGGTGATGTCCTACCTCGGCCAGACCATCGGGTTGAAGCCCGATCACTTCGACGCGGCGGCGATGTACGCCCGCCTGCTGAAGCAGAAGCAGATGTGGCCCGAGATCTGGGTCCTCGCCGAGAACCTGGCCATCCAGAAGGACATGCCGCCGATGCTCGGCGACCAGATGGTCGTCGCGCTGATCCAGATGCCCTCGAGCATCCAGCCGCGCTCGCGGCGCCTCGCCACCGCGTCGCAGATCCAGGAGGCGGTCGCGCCCGCGCAGCGCGAGTCGATCGACTGGATGATCGGCAGCGTCCGGCTCCACCTCGTCGTGCAGGAGTACGACGAGGCGAAGAAGCTGCTGGCCCGCGCGGTCGCGCTCAAGCCGCGTCACATCAACGGCCGCTACCTGCTCGCGCAGGCGCTGTTCGGCCAGAAGAAGTTCGTGAAGGCCAAGGAGATTCTCGACAAGCTGTATACCGAGGTGCGGCGCTCCGACGAGGTGATGACGCTCTACGGGATGACCCTCGTCGAGACCGGCCAACTCAAGATGGCCAAGGACGTGCTCGCCGAAGCGCGTTCGCTCAACCCGAAGAACATGCTCGCGCAGGAGCGCTACTTCCAGCTGCTGGCCTCCGACCAGAAGCTGAACATGGCCACCGAGAGCGTCAAGGACTTCTACGAGGCCAACCCTACCAATCCCCGGGCCATCCGGATGATGGTGCGCTACCTGCAGGCGGGCGGCCAGGTCGACGAGCTGCGCAAGATACTGGACGACAAGGTCCGGCGGGGGAAGCCGCTCGAGCAGCAGCACCTGGTCATCCTGATCAACGGCTACTTCTACCTGCGCGACTTCGCGAACGCCGAGCGCTTCGCGCAGAAGCTGACCGAGATGGTGCCGCACAACATGACCGTGCACCTGCGGCTCGCCGAGGCCATGCTCATGCGGCAGAAGGACGGCGCGGTCCGACGGATGCTCCAGGACCTGGCGAAGCGCATGCCCGAGATGCCGCCCGTGGACCAGGTGCTGGGCCGCCTCTACCTGCGGCGCCAGCGTTTCGACGAGGCGCTGCAACTGCTCGGCGCGGTCGTCGAGCGCGACCCCCGCAACCACGACGCGCGGCTGCTGCTGGCCCGGGCGCTGGCCAACCGGTCGATGACCGAGCAGTGCATGGAGCACATCCGCCAGGTGCTCGAGGAGGCCCCCGAGCACCGCGACGCCCACTCGCTGGCGGCGCGGATCTACCAGTTCTCCGGGCAGGAGGAGAAGGCGAACGAGCACCTGTCGCACATCGACGCGAAGGACATCGACGAGCAGCGCTACCCGGCCCTGCTGGCCCAGCTCAAGATGAAGGCGGAGGAGCTGGACGAGGCCGTCGACATCTGCAACCGGGCCATCGGCTCGGGCAACACCGAGCCGGCGCTGCGCCTGCTGCTGGCGCGGATCTACACCCGTCAGAAGCAGTACCAGAAGGCGGAGATGCACCTGCTCGCGCTGGTCCGCGACCAGCCGCACAACCCGCAGGCCTACGCGCTGCTCTCCCGCTACTACGTGATCCGGCGCGACCTGAAGCGCGGCCTCGTCGAGCTGGACAAGCTGCGCATCGACACCGGCGAGCAGACGCTGACCCGGATGGCCAGGGCGGTCCTGCTCCAGGCGATGGGCCGGCCCATCAAGGCCGTCGAGGAGCTGGAGGTCGTCTACGGCACGCTCGTCGAGGAGAAGCAGGACTACGCGATGGCCGTGGCCGACGCGATCGCGCGGATTCAATTCGCCAACGAGCAGTTCGAGCCGGCCCTCGCGACTTACGAGCGGATGATCCGGGGGGGGCACATGGCGGGCGAGGCCGGGCTCCGCCAGGTCGACCTGCACCTGGGCCACAGGGACCAGGACGGGGCCCGCGCGCTGCTGGAGAAGATGGCGGAGGACTTCATGCGGCAGAACGTCCGCGTGCGGGTCCACCTCATGCGGCGCTTCGTGCGCCTCGACGAGACCGATCGCGCGATGAGCCTGCTGATGCAGTGGATCGATGCGGAGGGCGAGCAGGCGCTGCTCGTGCGCTGGCGCGGCGACCTGCTCATGAAGAAGAACGAGCCCGTCGAGGCCCAGCGGATGTACCGCCGGGCGATCGCGATCCAGCCGGACAGCGCGATGCTGCACCAGCGGCTGGCCCAGGCGCACGTGCGGGACTTCGACTTCCCCGGGGCCGAGGCCGCGCTCGGCGAGATGGCGAAGGTGCCCGGCGCCGAGGTGATGGCGCTGGCGGCGAAGGGCGAGATGTTTCTGAAGCTGGGGCTCACCCGGAAGGCGGTGGCGACCTTCGACGAGCTCGAGCGCGCCGGCCAGCCGCGCGACCCGAACGTCATCTTCGCGATCGGCCTCTCGTTTGCCGACATGGGGCGCCTGCAGCAGGCGCGGACGCGGCTCGAGACCATTCCGCTGTTCTCGCGCCGGTACGCCGACGCGCAGGTGCTGCTTGCCGACCTGGAGCATCGCACCGGGGCGATCGAGAAGGCGCGCAAGCG
Source organism: Phycisphaeraceae bacterium (assembly GCA_002686995.1). Classification (GTDB taxonomy): domain Bacteria; phylum Planctomycetota; class Phycisphaerae; order Phycisphaerales; family Phycisphaeraceae; genus NYZC01. The sequence goes on from NYZC01000196.1 coordinate 13,990, forward strand.
GCTTTACGACCTGGTGCGCCGTTCGCGACACGCCTCGCTGGCGGCGCAGGCGCTGCTGAAGCTGGACCGGACGGATCCGCAGCACCAGACGCTGCTGGGCTGGGCCGACGAAGCCATCCCGATCACCGAGCTCACGCCGCGGGTTCGTCTCGATTGGTTGCGACTGCGGCTGCGGCTGTTCGGCGCCCGGGGCGACTGGGACGCCTCGATGGCGACGGCCGAGGAGATCGCCAAGCTCAAGCCGCGCTCGCTCACCGCGATCACCGGACGGATGGCGCTGCTCGTGTGGCTCAACCGCCGGGAGTCGGCGGCGGAGATCTATCGGTCGACGCGGGGCCTCGGGGTCACGCCCCTCGGTCCGATGGCGGCCCTGCTCGCGGACGAGCCGGTGAAGAACGTGCCGAACGAGTCGATCCTGTCGCGCTACCTGCGGGCGCTCGTGCATCGCAACGTCGAGGCGGCCCAGGAGGCGATCGAGCAGCCGGCGCCCGTTGGCGCCGGGTTCAAGAGCGACCTCGCGATGATCCTCGACCGCGACGACATCAGCTCGCCCCAGACGTCGAAGATGGCCGAACTGCTCGGCCTGGCGATGCTCGCCAACGAGTCGGACCTGCCGCATCTCGCCGAGCACCTCTGCCGGACCGTGCTGAAGAAGATGCCGGCGATGGTGCCCGCCTACGGTCTGCTCGGGCACGCCGAGGTGAAGCTCGGCAAGCCGTCGGACAAGACCCGCGCCATGCTCGCGCAGAACCTTCCGGACAGCGCCCTGGAGCTTTACCTCTCGGCCCGCGATCGCGCGCTGAACGAGGACTACGTCGGGGCGGCCGAAAACCTGATCGAGCTGTCGCAACGCGAGCCCAACCACCGGAAGGTCGAATACGAGCTGTCGCAGATCCTGCCCGACGCCGACCGCATCGACGAGGCGATCGAGCTGCTGAACAAGATCGTGGCCAGTGACGGCCCGTATCGCCTGCTCGCGTCGAACGACCTGGCATACCAGCTCGCCCAGCGGTCGCCGGATCGGCTCGACGAGGCGTACCAGCTTGCGGTCGAGACGCTGAAGCAGGACAGCGGCAACCCGGCCCTGCACGACACCGTCGGCTGGCTCGAGTACCTGCGGGGCAACCACCGGGAGGCGCTGGCGCAGCTCAACCGCGCGGTCGCGGCGCTCGGCAAGGTGCCCGACGTGCACTATCACCTCGGCCGGGTCTACCGTGAACTGGGCCTCGAGTCCTGGGCGCGCTACCACCTCGAGGAGGCGCTGTCCGGGCCCGAGCAGCCGTGGACCGAGGAGGTCCGCGGTCTTCTGGGTAGCTCGTGAGATCGAGTCTTCGATTCGTGTTACGTGATTTGCGATTGGCGGACGCCTTGCCGACCAGAGCGATTGTGCCGTCCCTGCTTGTCGCGATCGCGCTGGCCGGTTGCGGCGGACCGCCGGCGCCGCCGCTCGCGCGGGCCCGCGCCGCGCTGGAGCGGAACGACGCGCGACGCGCCCTCGAGGCGATCGAGGAGTCGCTGGCGGCGCAGCCCGACGGGTACGAGGCGCTGGATCTCAAGGCGGAGGTGCTGCTGCGGCTCGGTAACGTGCAGGCGGGGCGCGAGGTGGCCGAGATCCTCGTCGAGCGGCACGCGGACCGGCCCGAGGCGTGCCGGCTGCTGATCCGGTTCTGCCTGCTCGAGCTCGACGCGATCCTGCGCCAGCCGCAGTTCGACATGGAACGGACGCAGCAGCGCGAACGGTTCGACGACCTGATGTCGATCGGCATTACCCAGGCTCACTGGCTCAACGCGCATTGGGGGTTCCGCGCCGAGTCGCTCTACCGCAAGGCGCTGCTCGTGGGCAAGCGTGTCGAGGCGGTCGATCGGCACGTCGAAGAACTCGATCGCCTGCGTGAGCAGAACCTCGTGGCGACGCTCGCCGACCTCGACCGAAAGCGCGAAAAATACGCTGCGGAAGCCGAGGAGCACGTCCGCGACGCGCTCTCGGAGCAGGCGGACTATTACCCGGCATGCGCGCTCTACTTCAGGATGCTGGCGGCGCGCGGGGCGTGGGACGCGCTCTGGCCGATCTGCGCGAGCCTCGCCGAGGCCGAAGCGCTGCCGGCGGACCTGGTCGGTCAGGTGGTGCCGGTGCTGCTGGACGAGCCGCGACTGGGCCGCTCGCGGGACGAGCGGGTCGCGAGCGCCGCGTCGATCATCGAGGCCACCCGCGCGTTCGAGCGCGACCAGGACGTGTGGCGGATCGCGGCGGCCCGCGTGCACCTGGCGCAGGCGGACCCTGAGTCGGCACTGCAGATCCTGCGTGCCGTGCGCCGGACCACGCCCCGGTCGCGCTACCTGCAGGCGCAGGCCCACGGCGACCTGAAGCAGTACGGTCGGGCACGGGCCATCCTTTCGCGGTTGACTGCCGAGCGCCGGCCGCCGGCCGACGTCATGGCCCTGCACGCCCGCGTGCTGATCGACGAAGGGGACGCGGCCGAGGCGGCCCGGGTCGTCGACCGGGCGCGTTCGCTTCACCCCGACCATCCGGCCGTGACC
>NYZC01000197.1 GCA_002686995.1 Phycisphaeraceae bacterium
GCGCCGATTGCGATCGCTCGCTGCTCGCCGATCTGTTTGATATTGACGCGCCCGCATTCGACGAATCTCAGAAACCCGCCCAGCGTTTCACGCTGATCGGCGAGCATCCGGTGGAATCGACAGTCCAGCGCCCCGACCCCGAGGCCGCCCGCCGCTACTTCTCCGGCACGTGCGAACCGTATTTTGAGCTGACCTTCAGTCGTAACGTGACCGCTCCGGACGACGCCGAGGTGATCGCCGAGTTCTGCGATGAATCCGGTTCGAGCACGGGACGTCCCGCCATCATGAGCCTTGACCGTTACGGAGGTCGCGTGGTCTACCTGGCGGGCTTCCCGACGCGGACCAGCCACAACACCGTCTTCCGTACCTGGGTGCGCAACCTGGCCCATCAGTTCGTCGCGCGACTTGCGGAGTGGGCCGCGGGGCCGTGCCCGATGCGCGTGGAGGGATGGCCTCCGTCCACGCCCCTGGGGCAGGTCCGGCCGATCGACCACCGGTTCATGACGACATGCGAGTTCTTCCCGCTCGAAGGGGACGATCATTTCCTGGGTGTGATCACGTCCTATTTCCGGGAGCCGATGACATTTCCGATGGCGCTGACCGTGCCGGAAGGCAGGCGCGTGAAACGGGTGGTCGAGCTGTTGTCCGACGACGAAATCCCGTTTGAGCAACGAGACGGCGACGCCACGGTCAGCGTCGAGTTGACCTTTGACACGCCGGCGCTGGTGTTCCGATTCGAGCTGGCGTGACCGAACCGCAGGATACGGGCACTTGAAGACCATAGAGCAACGACTGCGAAGCGAACCCTACAGGCCCCTGATCTGGGTCTTCTACGGTGACAGCGTCACGCACGGCGCCAAACATACCTCCGGCTGGCGGGACTACCCGGAGCTGTTCGCCGAGCGTATCGGCTACGAGATGCAGCGCGGCCGCGACATGTTCATTAACAGCGGCGAAAGCGGTAACACGACGCGGCACCTTCTGGATGACTTCGACTGGCGCATCACGCAGTTCAATCCGGACGTGGTGTCGGTGATGATCGGGATCAACGACTCGAGTCAGGGGCCGGAGAAGAGAGACGTGTTCCGTGCCAACCTGAACGAGATCGTGTCGCGCGTGAGCGCAACCGGCGCCGCGCTGCTGCTCAACACGACCAATCCGAAGATCTTCTCGGAGGGAGACCTGGCCGGGTACAACGACATCATTCGCGAGGTGGCCGGCGCGCACGACGTCGAGCTGGTGGATCACTGGGCGCACTGGATGACGGCGAAGCCGGAGGACGCTCTGCGGACGAACTGGATGCGAGACACGTGTCACCCGAACGAATATGGTCACCGGGCGGTCGCGAACCTGATTTTCGAGCACCTGGGCATTTTTGATCCCGACAGCGCGACCTGCCGGCTGACCGTGCCTTGAGTGTCGGTTGCGGCGCGCAACTTGGATGACGCATGAAGGTCGAATTGTTCTGTGAATGGGGCCTCCCCCCATCCCCTCCTTGGAAAGGGGGGGCCTGCATCACGACCGCACTCACCATCATCCTGCTCGCCATCGTCGCCTCCGCCGTTCAGGCGGATGATTCGATTCGTCCGTTTCTCGCCGTGGGGCGTGCCGTCACGGCACCGAAGATCGACGGCGTCCTGGACGACGAGATATGGAAGACGGCTGGCTGCGTGCCGTTCCTGACGCTAAGGGGCAACCCGGAGCACCTAAGGACGCGCACGTTCATGGCGTGGGACGATGAACACCTGTACGTGGCTTTCGACTGTCCCGAGCCGAAGCCCGAACACATCCTGTTCCGCAAGAAGGGGCGCGACGCGGGCAGCCTCGACGACGACGACAGCGTCATGATCTTCATCCAGTCTCCGGACACGCCGCTGTATTACCGGTTCGTCATCAACACCGGGGGCTTCGTCTTCGACGAGCATCACTACGACTTCAAATGGAGCTGCGACGTGACCGGCGGCGCCAGGGTCGGCAGGGATGCCTGGACCTCGGAGATGGCGATTCCGTGGGCCGCGATCGGTGGCACGCCAAAGCCGGATCGAACCTGGCGCGTGAACCTGAGGCGACATCGGGCCGGCAGCGGCGGCTACTTCACATGGTGGTCGAACACGGGGCCGGAGGCGCGCACGCCGCATCGCTTCGGGATCGTCCGGTTCGTCGATTCCGCGCCGGCGATCCACCACCTGGAGCTGGGATACGAGCTGACGGGCCTCAACCATCTGAGCGCCAGGGCGCACGGTCCGGCAGAGGGTTTTTTTTCCCTTTCCATCCGCCACGCCGACGGCGAGCAGGGCGTCAGCCGGATCGACCTGCCGGTCGGAAGCATGCAGCCGCTCGAGCTGAGCTATCCGATCTCGATCCGGACCCATGAAAAGCTCGTCATCGAGCTGTCCGGTGGCGGGCAAAGCTATTTCCGGCAACTTGTCGACACCAGGGTCAGTCCCCTGATCAGCGTGAAGAAGATCGACCGCACTCTCGATCTGCTCGCGCAGAAGGCGGAATTGGCCACGGAGGATCGATATAGGTCGGCGCTGAAAGCCGCACGGCTTCGCGGTAGGGAGGAGCTGGCGAAGCTGGAGCAGCGCGTGACGGCTGCGGTCGAGTCCGGAAGCACGATCGGCGCGCTGCAGTGGAAGGAGATGGCCCGTCCGGTTCTCGAGCTGCAGGAGCTGACGGTCCAGCCCGTCCTCTGGACCCAGGAGCCGCTCGCGCAGTCGAGTCCCGAAATGCTTCCCGGCGCGGTCGAGAAGCTGCACAGCGTCGACATCGCCGGCGCGGTCAACGAGCAGGAGGCCGGCGCGCTTCTGATCTCGAACCTGTTTGCCGAATCGGACCTGGACCTGCGCATCGAGATGGGGAAGGCGCAAAGGCTTGAAGGCGACGGCGGTAACGCGCTGACGCGATCGCACATCGCGCTCTGCGAAGCCGTCATGATTCCCACCCGGGCCCACGGCACGATCGGCGACCCGATTTCGAAGCTCGGCAAAGCCGGCAGGGTTCACGTCCCCCGCAACCAGACGCGTGAAGTCTGGTTCCTCGCGGACACGTACGACCTTTCACCGGGATACTACAAGGTGCCGGTCCGAATCCTTCCGATCGACTACGCCACCGGCGTGATGCCTGCGGCATTCGAGCTGCGGGTCAGGATCCGGGATTTCGAGCTGCCGAAGAAGATGCCGATCACCGTCTTCAACTTCGAATACGACCGAGGCGTATCGGGCAATCCTGACTACCTCGCCGACCTGCTTCGGTGCCGGACGAACGTCTTCAGCATTTCCAGCACCCCGGTGCCGGACGATGACGGCAACGCCGATTTCGCATCGATAGACGGGTTGCTGAAGAACGTGCCGGATGACTGCAAGGTGTGGTTCGAAACGTGGTTCATGCGTTCCCGAGGCTGGCAGCAGCCGCGGTTCGAGAACTGGCTGCGGCAGTTCGTGGCCCATCTCGCGTCGCGGGGCTTCGGCTATGAACGGTGGACGCTGCATGTCTTCGACGAGAGCCTGTCGGACGACTTCTTCGAATGTGCGAAGCAGATCAAGCGCGTCGATCCGAACGTGCGCATCACCCAGGACCATATGGGCAAGCCCGATCGCATACGCCTGTTCGCGCCCTATATCGATGTATGGTGCCCGCATTTCAAGAATCTGGACGAGTCGGAAGCTCTGGAGGCCATGCGCGCGACGGGAAAGCCCATCTGGACCTACAACTGCGCCCCGTCGCCGTCTCTGTACAGCCCGCAGACCCACCGATCCATGCCCTTGCGCGCGTGGAAATACAAGCTCGACGGCGTGACGACATGGACGTACTCGCAGAGCATCTGGAACGATGTGTCCAGGGAGCATAACTTCGGTCTGTTCTTCGGCGCGGCGGACGGCGGCTCGGTGCCGAGCAAGCGCTTCGAAGGCTGGCGCGAGGGCACGGACGACTACCTTTACATGTATCTCTACGAGGCCGCGCTCGAAGAGCTTGACGAGCCGACCGCGGTCGATCGTGAGCTGTTGGAAAAGGCACGGGAACTGGGCGCCATCAGGGACAGCACGACGCTCAGTCATTTCCGTGAGGTGCGCAACCGGGTCGCGCATCGCATCCTCGAGCTGCGCGGAAAGACCCTGGAATCCGATTTCCCGAACTGAGGCCGGTGACCCTGATCGAGGGCGCCGCTGCAGCGGAATGGAGGCATCGATCGTCGATGAGTGACAAGAACCCCCGCGGTCGGACGGACGACCGGTTCGAAGTAGGCACCGGCCTGTCGGCGGTCAGCGTGCCGGAGGTCGTGCTGTTTCCCTTCGATCCTTACTGCGTGCCGTTCGTGCGCAGCCTGAGGGTCGAGCTTCAGAGCCCCACCCGCGAGGGAGAGGTCGTCGGGTACGGCCCTGCCGGAAGCTGCGACGCGCTGCGCGTGCAGTACTACGGCACGGTCATTCGCGTCGGCGACGAGTTTCGAATGTGGTACCTGGGAATCGGGGATCGCGAAGGGGAAGACGGCAAGGCGCATGACCTGCAGGTCTGTTACGCCACGAGCCGCGACGGCATCCACTGGGAGAAGCCGGATCTGGGCCTGGTGTCCTACGGGGGCAGCACGGCGAACAACCGCGTGCGCATGAACGGCCTGGAGAAGGAGGATCGGGTCTACGAGGTGGTCATCATCCACGAGCCCGACGATCCTGATCCCGCGCGAAGGTTCAAGATGGCGTTCGAGCTTCCGCGCTATCACGGTCAGCTTGCCGTGGCGTTCAGTGACGACGGGCTCGACTGGCACGTGTCGCCGAAGAACCCCGTCGGGCCCCTGATCGAGTTCAGCGGCATCACGAAGCACAAAGGGTGTTACCTCCTGAACGGCCATGGCGGCACGGCGGCAAGTCGCAGCATGGAGGTGCTGGCCTCGTACGACTTCGAGCGCTGGACGACGGCCCCGGCGATGGGGCTGTGCAGGGAGCGTTTCGCCATCGATCCGAATCGACCCATCAACCCGTGGAAGCCGCCGATTCCGCTGCCCATCACGCGGGAAGTCCACATCGGCGCCAGCCTCTGGAATCGGGGGAACGTGATCCTCGCGGTCTACGGCGACTATCAGTGGAATCCAATTCATCCCGGCGAACGCAGGCACTGCCGGATCGACCTGGGATTGCTGACGTCGCCCGACGGACTTCACTACCACGAGCCGCTTCCGGAGTACCCGCTGATCAGCGCTACCGAGAACTGGGACACGGACCGGGAATGGGATGCCCGGCTTCTCCAGGGCCAGGGCTTCGAGAACGTCGGCGACAGGACCTACTACTGGTACGGGCTGGCGCACCTCGGCGTGCACCTGGCGACCTGGCCGCGCGACCGGCTCGCCTGCGTGCGCCCGCACGAGCACGGGTTCCGGCGGGAGCTGACCCCGATCATCGGGCTGCCGCATTTCGTTTCCTGCCCGATCGTTCCACGGCAAACCGGCATGCGCGTCTTCATCAACCTCGAGCTGCTCTCGGAGCACGCCCAGGTCACCGTCGAGCTGTGTGACGAGCAGTTTCGCCCGTTGCTCGATTACAGCGGAGACAACGTCATCCCGATCACCGAATCGGGGTTGCGCGTTCCCGTCCGATGGAAGGGTGGGGATACGTATGACGAGGAAGGCCGGGCCATTCGCGTGCGCGTGGGCGTCGGGGGCATCCGACCCGAGGACGTTCGCGTGTTTGCGGTCTACGTGGCCGGGGCCTGACCCTCGAACGCCGCCGTCAACACCCCCAGGGAGTCACCCCATGGTCAAGGATCTTTCGGAATTCCCTCCCGCCGAACGTCGACTCCGGCGCACGCGGATTCAGCAGCTGACGGATCCGAACTTCATCCTCGCGCCCTATATGGAGCGCCAGGTCGACACGGACGATCCCATTCGTGACGGGTTCGTGCCGATCGGATCGGATCTGCGCGATTTCACGGTGGTCCGCGATCGAGGTCGTTACCACGTCTTCTACATCGACATTCGCCACGGCAAGCACAGCCGACGTCCTGACAACCCGTTCTTTATCTCGCACGCCTCGACCCGCGACTTCATGGCCTGGGACGTGCACGACCCGGCCCTGCAGGCGGTGGCCGGCACGTGGGAAGCGGGCCGCGTCGGGGCACCGTACGTGTTTGCGGTCAATCGATCGAAAGGACTCGACGCGATCGCAGGGATGCCGGTGCGCTTCGTGATGATCTACACGGGCCTGTCAAAGCGCCTGTGCCAGAGCCTGGGCATGGCGTTCTCGAACGACCTGGTCTACTGGGTGCGCTACGACACGAACCCGATCTTCCAGCCGGATCATCTGCCCTGGGCGCACTGGTCGCGCGACCGGCTCTCCAACTGCCGCGACCCGCACGTTCTGAAGCTGGGACGGCGCTATCTTCTCTACTACACGGCCCTGCAGAATGACGCCGATCCCTGCATCGCGGCGGCCGAGTCGAAGGACCTCGAGAACTGGCGCGACCTGGGACCGGTCATCAGCCGCCCGTTCGGGACGCGCATGCCCGCCATGCTCGAATCGGCTTGCGTGCACCCGCTGAAGAAGAAGTTCGTGCTGTCCTACACCCACCTGGAGGGCACCTGGCTGAGCGTCTCGGATGATCCGCTTCAATTCGAGCCGGGTCGGCTTCTGGTCAAGGGGTACTGGGCGATGGAGCTGGTGCGCGTGAAGGGCGACCGTTGGCTGGTCGCGTTCTTCCGCCAGCACACGCGGGCGCGCTGCGGCGCTCTGTTCCTGGGCATCATCACGTGGCGCGGCACGTCGTTCAGCTTCAGGCAGTGCCGCGGCCGGAAGGATGTGGCGCCGTTTCTCTAGCGCGGCGTTCGGGTGTTCGGTGTCTCGATCACGGCTCCAGCCGAACACCGAACACTGAGCAACCTCGCGGACAGTGTATCTGAAGGCTGGCGACTTTAGCTACGGAAATCACCGGCGCGACGGATCGGGATTCCGGGCCGGGAGTAGCCGAAGTGGCCACACTTCGGATCACGCCTCCACGCGGAGTGATCTCCGCCCCCGCGTGCGATTGCTACCCTGATACCCGCAAAAAGGATTCCGAGTATGCCAAACCTCAGCGTCCGACCCCTGTTCGCAGCAATGAGCGTCCTGTTCGCGGCCTCCGCGGTATGCCACGGCGCCGACTACACCGTGCACCTCGTTGAGCCGGCGGTCACGGACCACCTGATCCTGCGCGACGGCCCGCTTCCGCGGGTCTGCAGGAACAGCTCGCGGATCAGGCTGTCCGGATGCCGCGGTCAACACGAGCCCGCCTCGTTCGTGGTGACGGCCGCAAAGCGGCTGAAGGCGGTGCGCGTCGAGGCCGGGCCGATCAGCGGTGACGACGGGACCTGGCCCGAGGATGCACTGGATTTGCGCGTGGTCAAGGAGTACTACGTGCGCTCGACCGCCGGTCCGATGGCGGCGGTGCCGATGCTTCTCGTGCACGACGACAGCTTCCTTGCCATCGAGCCTGCTCCGACCGAGGAGGATCCGGACGCGATGAAGAACGTGGCGCGGGGGCCGTTGCGCGACGCCTCGAGATTGCAGCCGGTGGATATCGAGAAGCGCCGGCAATTCTGGGTCACGGTTCGCATCCCCGACGACGCCGATCCCGGGACCTACACGGGTCGTTTGCGGATCGTCCCGCAGAATGGCGCCGCGTCGGAACTGACGCTCGAGATCGAGGTCTATCCGTTCGACCTCGAAGCCCCGATGCTCGAGTACTCGATCTACTACCCGGTAAGGCTCGCCGAAGAAGGCGAGTCGGACTGGCGCAGCGAAGACGGCTGGCGATCGGTCGCGCGCCTGACGCCCGACCAGTATCGCATCGAGCTGGAGAACATGGTCGCGCATGGTCTGACGAATCCGAACATCTACGGAGGGGTCGGCGTGGGATCCGATGGATCGCTCGACGGCAGCAAAATGGAACGGATCCTTTCGGTGCGCGAAGAAGCCGGGGTCGGTCCGGGCGTGCCGCTGTACACCATGAACGCCGCCGCCGAGCCGGTGGACCGGGCGCTGACGGACGACGAGAAGACCGAGCGAATCGAACTGGTTCGCGAGGTGAAGGCTTGGTACCGCGGCCGCGGCTATCCCGACGTCTACTGGGCGGCGCATGACGAGGCGTGGGGCGACTGGCTGGCTCGTGAGCGCGACAGCATGCAGGCGATCCACGACGGCGGAGGCAAGGTCTTCGTCGCCTGCAGCGGGGACTTCTTCAAGATCGTGGGTGACGTGCTGCATCGGCCCGTGCTGTTCATCGATCTCACCTCGCCCCTGGATGCGGTCGCGAAGAAGAGGCAGGTGGGATCAGGCGAAGCGTTGCGCAGCAACGCCGAGTTCGCGCAATTCATCAACTTCGAGCGTTATGCGTCCCAGGAGAAATATCGGCGGGCGATTGACGGGGTGCATCGACTGGGCAGGAAGATCTTCACCTACTCGACGTACCGCGCGCCGCTGCCCGACTGGCAGCGACGCCACGAGGGCCTTGGCCTGTGGCGCATGGGCTTCGACGGCGTGATGAATTGGGCGTACTGCCACATCAACGGCGAGGGCGCGAACCAGGCGATGCACTTCGCGATGGTGTTCCGAGTCGACGGCGGCGTGCTGGACACGCTGCACTGGGAGGGCTTCCGCGAGGGCGTCGACGACGTGCGCTACCTCACGACGCTGCTGACGACGTTGAACAAGGTGCAGGGGTATTTCCCCGACGATCCGCTGATCGCGGAAACGCGTTCGTGGTTGGGGGCAATCGACGCGGCAGGGGGCGACCTCAACGCGATCCGCCGCGAGATGGCGCAGCGCATCATCGCGCTGCAGGATCTGGGCCACGAGGATCTGACCCCGGCCGAGGCGCTGGCGGGTATCGACGTCGAACGCATCCGCATCGTCGCCCTCGACGAGCCGTGGCGGTTCAAGCTCGTCGAGCTTGACGTCGACACGGTGATGGGCCCCGACCAGGATGCCGCGGACGAGGGTCTGCAGGGCAGGTGGTTCGATCCGACGGTGGATGACAGTCAATGGACTCGGATGCGGGTCGGCACCGGGTACACCCGGGAGACTGGAGGTGGCTGGGGCAACAAGTCGGGTTACGGCTGGTACCGGACCGAGCTGCCGCTCGCGAATCAGGACGCAGACAGGTTCAGGTACGTCCACTTCAGCGCCTGCGACGAGGACACTTGGGTTTACCTGAATGGCAGGGAAATCCTCGAGCATTCCCTCGAGAGCACGGGCCTGCTGACGTCGGAAATCTGGATCACGCCCTTCGTCGTGCCCCTGAACGACGCGGCCTTGCGCGGCAACGACCTGCTGGCCGTGCGCGTCCGCAACACGGAAGCCATGGGCGGCATCTGGAGGCCCGTTCGCATGGTCGTGAGCGACCGGGAGCTGACCGACCAGCAGGTCAAGGCCGTGATCGAGCTCGATACCGCGAAGGAGTGACCAGGTTTGAATCACGGCAGGCAGGCTCGATTCGAAGCGAGAAACCGGACGCGGCGCATCATCGTCAACGACGATGCGGGAGAGCTGGAGCATCCGGGCGCCGACACGGTCGAGGGGTTTCTCGAGCCCAAGCTGAGGGACCTGGCCGGAACCCAGGTCGACACGATCTGCTGGTCCGTCCTTTCGGAATGGGGCGACGCTCCGTCTTACGACAGCAGGGTGCAGCCCGTGTTCGGCGACGCGCACGATCCGCCGCCGACCGCCGGCACCGGTCTGTTTCAGAAGAACCTCAGGTCTCTGATCGATGCGGCGCTCTGTCCGCTTCAGATCACGATCGATTTCGCGCACGAGCACGGCTTGGAGCTGTTCGCATCGGTGCGGATGAACGACGTGCACGACGGCATCATCGAGTCGACCGTCAGAACGACCTGGAAGAAAAGTCATCCCGAGCTGCTGATCGACACCGACGGGATGCTCGACGACAAGAACCTGTACGTCACGGCGCAGGACTACACGCATCCGGAGGTTCGGCAGCGCAAGCTGGAGATCTTCGAGGAAGTATGCGAGCGCTACGACGTCGATGGATTCGAGCTGGACTTCTTCCGGGCGCCGGTGTTCTTCAGCCCGACGGTCCGAGCGCAGCCGGTGACGCAAGAGCAGATCGTGATCATGACCGGCTTCATGCGCCGGCTTCGCGAGATGACCGAGGCCGCTTCGGTCCGGCGGCAGCGCCCGATCCTGCTGGCGGCGTGCGTGCCGGACAGTTTCGAGCTGGGCCTGAACATCGGTCTCGATGTGAAGGCCTGGCTGGAAGAAGACCTGGTGGACATGCTCATCATGGGGCGAGGGTATTCGTCATTTGCCATGTCCCTGGAGAACGAAGTGGAGCTGGCGCACCGGCATTCCGTGCCGGTCTACCCCTGCATCAACCAGAAGCCCGCCGGCTGCGAGGTCCTGACGGCGGAGGCCGGGTTGGGCTGCCGGGCGCTGGCGTCGAACTGGTTTCACCAGGGCGCGGACGGCATCTACATCTGGAACCTCGGCGTGCCCGTGACGTGGCTGACGCCGATGAAGGGCCCGCAGCTTCACGACACGATCGCGAAGCTCAACGCCAAGCTCCATGAAATCGGGTCGCCCGAGACCCTGGCCGGGCTGGACAAGCTGTTCATGGTCGAAAGCGGGCAGCCCCTTCATTGGTATGCCCATGCGTCGGCTCCGTGGCCGCTGCCGGTGCGACTCACCCATGACGGTGTCACGAACGTCCCGCTGGAAGTGGGAGACGATCTGAAGACTGCGGAAGAGATCGAGCTCGAGATCAGGATCGAAGGCCAACCGGGGTGCGATGGACTGCGGTTGCGGCTCAACGGCGAGGATCTCGGCGCGGGCACCGTGACGGGAGACGGCATGATCCGATATGCGCTTCAGGCGGACCAGATGAGGCAGGGGGTCAACCTCTTCGAAGCTGCGCTCGGATCGGCGTCGATCGCGTCGGTTGAGCTCACTGGTGTGCGCCTGGAGGTCAGATACAGGTGAATCCCCACTCCTGTTCGGTACGAGGTTTGCGTCGCCCTGGTTGGATCTGGCCCGTTTCGACTCGTCCTGCGTGGTATCGGACCGCAATGGCATTCGACCCGCGGGCTCACGCCGCGCGGTTCGCAGGCGGGACGCGAACCGGACGCGGGTGGTTGAACGGCACCACGCATGGCCCACTTCAAGACGCTTGACCAGGGCTGGGTCGTCAGGATGGATCCCGCGAAGGACACCCTCCGCGCCGGCAGCTTCCGTTGCGCGCTGACGCGCGGCGGGGAGGTGGTCTGACGCGCTGTCGGCTGACGGGATCACCTGGCGCTCGACGCGATCCGCCGGCATCATGGGACAGTCCGTCGGCCTGGCCGCGCTGCCGGACGCCCGGGCGCTCATGACGTACACGCAGCGCAAGTTCGGGCCACCGGGGATCCGGCTGGCCCTGGCGCGACCCACCGACGACGATTTCGGCATCGAGGCCGATGAAATCCTCTGGAAGGATCGATCCGATCCCGGGCGCAGGACAAGCGTCGATCACGGCGATTGGACGAACTTCAATTTCGGCGAGCCGGCCGTCGTCGTGCTCGAAGATGAAACGATTCTGGTGGTGCTATGGGTCGACGAATCGGATGGCCGGGGATCCGGTACGTGCGCGTGCGCTCGTAGCCAGACTTCAGATGCCGTATCCGCGTGGAGGCGTGATTCGAAGTGTGGCCACTTCGGCTACTCCCGGAACCGCCCTTTACGCTCACGTCAACAGCTCTGCCACGCGCGCACTGGCGAGCCTGGGCACGAACCGGTACGCCTCCGCATACTCGACACCCGCCTCGACGCCGCGATACCGCGCACGGGTTCGGGCCAGCTCGACGATGCCGCCGTCGTTAGGGCTTTCCGCCGGCAACTGCGAGCGATGACACCGTTGCGCCTCGGCCTTGATGTCCATGTAGTCGGTCGCGTCGACGTATACGTCGGGTTCGAAGGGCAAGTAGAAGGCATCGCAATAGTAAAGCCGCGGCGGGCGCAGCATCCCCGGCGTGGTATGCAGCGCCATCCCGCAGAGCTCGGTCGCTTCGAGCGTGCACTGGCTGGTCTGGACGTGATCGAAGTGGTAATCGCGCGGCGGATGGGTGATGACGACGTCGGGACGGTACTCGAGCATCTTCTCGACCAGGGCGTCACACGCCTCTTTGGTCGCTCGGAAACCGGCCTCGTCGAAGCGCATGAAAACGGTTTCCATGTCGAGGACTTTCGCGGCCTGCCGGGATTCCTCGTCGCGAACGGCGATGTGCTCTTCCTTGAAGCTTCCGCGCATCCACCGGCCGTTGGTCATGACCACGGACACGACCCGCCAGCCGGCCTGGCGGTGGCGCACGATCGCGGTGGAGGCGCCGCCTTCATTGTCGTCGTGGTGCGCGCCCACAAGCATGAGCGTCTTCGTCGGATCAGTGGGCATGGGGCGACTCAATGGAGCGACTTCGCGACCGGCGCTGCCTTCTTCTTCTTGTGGCCTTTCGTGACTTTTCGTGGCCGTTTCGGCCGCGGCCGGCGGGTACACCCCAATCAATAAAGCAGGAACTGCTCTACGCGCTTCACGTAGTGATCCTCCCAGTGGGGAATGAATTGCGTGTCATCGACCTTGTGCCTGTGCGTCTCGACGTGGCCGTCGGTGTAGGCAACGTTGTTTCCGCTGTAGTTGTACAGGTCGTTCGGGTCTTCCTGGTGTACGCCCGACCAAAGCAGGTACTCGCTGGTGATCCTGTCGAACGCGATCACGGCGGGGCCGTCGTCCGGGGAGCTCGGCGCTCCCTCGTAGGCATTGCCGCTGTTGGTGAAATCGTAGGCCGGCACCCCGACCGTCGAGAACTCGATGTATCCGCCGAGGCGGATGTAGCCCGTCCAGTAAACGTCATATCCACGGTGGTCGTACCAGTAGCCCGGGTAATCCGGATCGTGCCCGCTCCCATGCAGGCGTATGAACCAGTTGGAGGGGTCTCCTTGAACAATCGGGGCAATATCGACGTCGAGCGGGCACCAGAACACGCTCGGGTTGTTGCCCATCACCGATTCCGTGAAGCGGGACAGGTGGGATTGCTTGTCCAGGCCATACTGCTCGAAAGACAGAGCCCAGGCCATGCTCGGATAGAAGTGGTCGTAAGGGGAAGGGGGGTACTTGCCCTCCGCGTCGTCCGTCGCCCACACGGTCATGCCCAGTGCATAGCCCCTGAGATTCGAGGCGCATTGCGTCACCCGCGCGATCTTGCGGGCTTTCTTGACCGCCGGAAGCAGAAGCGAGATCAGCAGCGCCACGATCGAGATGACGACCAGCAACTCGATGAGTGTAAATGCCCTTCGTGGTACTTGCATGGCTCCGATCAGTTTCTAGCTGTCGAGCGTCATCTCGTCAAGCGCGCAGAGGCTCGGGCTTCACGGGTGTCAACACATAAGTCTTTTTTTTGAAGTCATTTACGTGCACTCGCGGTTTCGTGCGGTTGACATTCGTTGCGACCTGTGTCAACATAAAAGGTCATTGAGTGCCTATTCGGAAGGAAGCATTCACGAGTCGTGACGCGTGTTCGTCGCACCTACTTGTGGTGTGCACGATTGGAGATTCTGAAAGGCCTTGGCAAGTGTTCAAGGCGGGTTGATTGCCCTGAAGAGGGGCGTACAGCATGGAGACTGACAATGTTGAAGTTGACCGACCTGATGTTGATTGCAGCTCTGATGACGAGCATGGCCGCCCCGGCGATGGCCATCCTGCACCGTGACGAACCGTTCGATTATCCGGCCGGCACGAACCTGGACGAACAGCCCAACTGGAACGTTCCGGCGGTCAATACCGTGGTCGCTGGAAGCCTGGAATATCCCGGGCTGCTTTCTACCGGCAATAAAATCCAGATCATCACCCGGAACGTATCGACGAGCCCGATGTCGGCCGCGGAACGAGCCATGGTCGCCGAAGGCACGACCACTTACGTCACGTTTCTCGGAAGGGATAATCACAACGTCGCCATTGGCGGCCCCAACTTCATTCAGTTCATCGTCGACCCCGGCAGCTCCGGCCGACTCCGTCTGCAGTCACAGAGTGCCGACACCTCCCCCGAGGACTATGAGCAGAGCCATTTCACAACCACGCTGCACCAGGGCAATACGATCATGTGGGCGGCGCGGATCATGGGCCTGCCCGGCGATGACCGGATCGACGTCGTGATCAATCCCGATCTTTCCGCCGGCGAGCCGGATTGGGACAATCCCGATATGCAGAACACCACGGTCGAGCTCAACGACATGCTCCTGGGACCGGACCTGAAAGTCGGTTCGTTCTCTTCGTGCGGGCGTCCGGGCGCCAATCCCTGTGCCGACGGCAACCCCAACCCGTTCGGCCAGGTCGACGAGATTCGTATCGGCACCACGTGGGCCGACGTGTCCCCCGTCCCCGAGCCGGCGAGCCTGGCCCTGCTGGCGCTGGGCGGCATGGCGATGATGCGGCGGCGGCACCAGGCCATGTAACTGAACCTTCCGCCCGGGCGGTGGTGCAGGGCAGGCTGAAACCTGTCCTGCACCGCGGTTCGCGGGCTCCTGCCCGCCTCAATCAAGAAACGAGAACGTGAATGTTCAAGACAAACGTCTTGATCGCAGTGACCGCAGTTCTGGTGACGATCATGGCCGTCCCCACGATGGCCATCCTGCACCGCGACGAACCGTTCGACTACCCGGGCGGGGAGGACCTGCACAACCAGGGAACCTGGTCGGGTGTGAACATCAATCATGTGGCGTCGGGGAGCCTGATGTATCCCGGGCTGCTTTCCAGCGGCAACAGGTCGAGGTCGTGACCAGGGGTGGTGCGAACAGCCCGCTGTCGGCCGCTGAGCTGAACATTGCCCAACCAGCCACGACCACCTACGTCACGTTTCTGGCCACCGACAATCACTCGGTGCTGAGTCCCACATTATTTGACCCAGCTTTTCCCGAATTAACTGGTCTTCGAGGGCGTCTGCACATCTGGTGCCGGGGAGTTCGGTAAC
>NYZC01000198.1 GCA_002686995.1 Phycisphaeraceae bacterium
ACATCGCCTGCTTCGGCCTCCTTGCCAACGGACGATTCGATCGGTCTTGGGCCCGCGGCAGAGTTCTGAGACAGAGCCTAAGAATTGCGACTTATCGAGAGTGGCTGAGGGACGGGCCCGTCGACGCCACCGCAACCTCCTTGAAACGGCCGAGTCGCCGTGCGGGATGGTGCGAAATCCCGCCCCGACGATCGACGATCCTTGATCGCGGGGGAAGATAAGAAGCGGCAACTCCAGTGCGGATTCCCCTTCTTGTCTTTTGATGAGAAGGTTTTTTTTTGTCCGCGGTCACCTTCCCGGCGCCACGCCGAGGCGCGTGACGCAAAACGGAGCCGGCCATGAGCTTTGTCAAGGCCCTGCGCTGCAAGGAATGCGAAACGGAGTACGGGATCGAGCCCCGGACGGTGTGCGACAACGATTTCGCGCCGGTCGAGGTGGTCTATGACTACGAAGCGATGCAGGGGAAGGTCACGCGCGCGTCGATCGAAAGCGGGCCCGCGTCGCTCTGGCGCTACCGCGACCTGCTCCCGGTCGAGGGCGAGCCGCTTGCGGGGCTGCGCTCGGGCATGACTCCGCTGATCCGGGCGGAGCGGCTCGGGGCCGAACTGGGGGTGAAGGAGCTGTACATCAAGGACGACAGTGCGAACTACCCGACGTACTCGTACAAGGACCGCGTCGTCGCGGTCGCCCTGACCAAGGCCGGGGAGTTCGGGTACGACACCGTCGGCTGCGCCTCGACCGGCAATCTGGCCCACAGCGTCGCCGCTCACGCCGCGGCCGCGCAGATGAAGGCGTTCGTGATGATTCCCCACGATCTCGAGGAGGGCAAGATCGTCGGGTCGCTCGTGTTCGGGCCGCGCATGGTCAAGATCAAGGGCAACTACGACGACGTGAACCGGCTCTGCAGCGAGATCGCCGACAAGTACAACTGGGCGATCGTGAACGTGAACCTGCGCCCGTTCTACACGGAGGGGGCCAAGACCCACGGGTTCGAAATCGCCGAGCAGATGGGCTGGAAGCTGCCGAAGCACACCATCGTGCCCGTGGCCGGCGGCTCGATCCTGCCCAAGGTCTGGAAGGGCTACGAGGAGTTCATCCGGCTGGGCCTGGTCGCGGACAACCAGCCGGTGATCCATGCGGCGCAGGCCGCCGGCTGCGACCCGGTCGTGACCGCCATTCGTGAGGGTTCAGACCTGTTCAGGCCGCAGAAGCCCGACACGATCGCCAAGAGCATCGCGATCGGCAATCCCGCGGACGGGTATTACGTGATCAGGATCGTGACCGACTCGGGCGGCTACGGCGCGTCGGCCACCGATCCGCAGATTCTCGACGCGGTCAAGCTGCTGGCGGCGACCGAGGGCATCTTCACCGAGCCCGCGGGCGGCACGACGCTCGCTTCCGCGATTCAGCTGATCGAGTCCGGCCGAATTCCCCGCGACGAGTCGATCTGCGTCTGCATCACCGGCAACGGGCTGAAGACGGTGGAGTCGATGCAGGGGCAGTTCGTGGCGGCGCCGGTGATCCGGGCCCGCCTCGACGAGTTCGACGAGATCGTGAAGCAGATCGACGAGACGCAGGACGTCTCCAGGCCGGTCGCGATGAACCCGACGTGATCGAGGACTTGACACGTTCGCCCCGCGGCCGCACACTCAGCGGCGCGAAGACGAGGAGCCGTTCGCAATGGCTGAGACCGTCACGGTAAGAATCCCCACGGCCCTGCGGCCCCAGGTCGGCGGCCACGAGCAGGTGTCCCTCGCGGGCGACTCGGTGAAGCAGGTGCTCACCGCGCTGACCGGCGAGTATCCCGATCTCGGCAAGCGCCTGTTCAAGGACGAGAACGAGATCAACCGCTTCATCAACGTGTACCTGAACGACGAGGACATCCGTTTCCTGGACAACCTCGACACGCCGGTCAAGGGCGGCGACGAGCTTTCCCTGGTCCCGGCCATCGCCGGCGGCGCGCCGCGCCGCGGATTCACCGCCACGCCCGAGTTGCCATGAAAACCTCCCGCCGATGCTGGCTGACCTTCGAGGGCGGCCGCCAAAACGAGCCGTGCCTGTGGCGCATGTCACAGAAGTATCCCGATGTCGTGTTCGACATCCGCCAGGCGTCGGTGCAGAAGGACATCGGCATCATGGCGGTGCTGTTCGAAGGCGACGGGGACGAGATCGACCAGGCGCTGAAGTTCCTGGTCGAGCAGGGGGTCAAGGTCGACCCCGTCGAAGGCGGCAGCATGGTCGCCGGCTGATGGCGAACGCGCCGTCTCAACTCGATCGATACCACCGACAGATGCTTCTGCCCCGGATCGGGGCGCAGGGCCAGCAAAAGCTGCTTGATGCGACTGCGCTCATCGTGGGATGCGGGGCGCTCGGCTCGGTCATCGCGTCGACGCTGGCGAGGGCGGGCGTGGGGCACCTGCGGATCGCCGATCGCGACTTCGTCGAGATCACGAACCTCCAGCGCCAGGTTCTCTTCGACGAGTCGGACGTCGAGCAGGCGCTGCCCAAGGCCGAAGCGGCGCGCATGCAGATCGCCAGGGTGAATCGTCAGGTCGAGGTGACCGCGATCGTCGACGACGTGAACGCCTCCAACGTCGAGAAGCTGGCGGAGGGCTGCGACGTCATCCTCGACGGCCTCGACAACTTCGAGACCCGATTCCTGCTCAACGACGTCGCGGTGAAGCGCTCGGTCCCTTACATCTACGGCGGGGCTGTGGCGACGCTGGGGATGACCTTCGACGTGCTGCCGCGCACCCCGGGCGGCGATTCCCCGTGGGAGCGCGCCGATCGCGCGAGCCCGTGCATGCGGTGCGTCTTCGACGCGGCGCCTCCCCCGGGCGAGATGGCGACCTGCGACACCGCGGGCGTACTCGGTCCGGTCGTGTCGGTGATCGCGAACCTCCAGGCCTGCGAGGCCATGAAGGTGCTGGTCGATGACTGGCAAGCCGTGAATCGCGACCTGGTGCACGTCGATCTCTGGGACAACTCGATCCACCGGATGGGGCTCGAAACCGCGCGGCAGCGCACGGACTGCCCGTGCTGCAGGGCCCGCACGTTCGATCACCTGGAAGGCGCTGCCGGAGGTGGCTCGACCGTGCTCTGCGGCCGGGAGGCGGTGCAGGTCCTGCCTCCGACGCGATCCACGAGCGCCCTCGACCTGGAGCGGATGGCGGAGCGTCTTCGGGCGCACGCCGACGTCAGGACCAATCGTTTCATGCTCCGCGCGCGGTTCACCGGCGAGCAGGTCGGCGTCGAGCTGACGCTGTTCCCGGACGGGCGCGCGATCGTCAAGGGCACGACCGACCCGGCGACGGCGCGGAGCGTCTACTCGAAGTACGTGGGAAGCTGACACGAAGGACCGCCCATGATCCCCGCCATCATCGATCTCTATTCCAAGAACCTCGACTACGCCGGGCGCCTCGTCGCGGACCTCCCGGACGCGTCGATGTGCCATCAGCCGGGTCCGGGCATGAATCATCCGGCGTGGGTGCTTGGCCATCTCGCCTGGACGAGCGACCGGGTGGCGGGCGGCATTCTCCTCCAGGTCGAGCCTGAGCTGCCGAAACGTCTGGGCGGTCCGTTCGACGCCCAATCCGTGCCAAGCGACAACGCGACGATCTATCCCGCGAAGGCGAAGCTGCTGGAGGCCCTTGAGAAGGTGCACGGCCGCATCGCGGGCGAGCTTTCCGGGCGCAGTGTTCCGTCGCTCGACGAGCCCACGCAGCACGAGAGATTCGCCTCCCGCTTTCCCACGATCGGCGAAGCGCTGATCCATGTCATGGTGGGCCATGAGCAGGTCCACCTGGGTCAGCTTTCGGCCTGGCGCCGCGTGCAGGGCATGGCGTCGGTGTAGCAATCGTCCTCGTCCTCATTCTCGATCAGCGTCGCGCCGGCCTCCGAACCCGAGTGCTTCGCCCGGCGTGATGCGGCTCCCATCCCCCGGCCTTCGCCTCACCGAGCCGGGCCGTACTCGGCCCGGAGGGCGTTGCCGACTTCGGGCCGCGAACGGCCCGGCTCGGCAGCGCAAGTCGAACATCCAAGGACGACCCCGTTTTCCCCATCGGCACCTGGTTGGCTTCGGCGATC
Organism: Phycisphaeraceae bacterium; assembly: GCA_002686995.1. Taxonomy (GTDB): domain Bacteria; phylum Planctomycetota; class Phycisphaerae; order Phycisphaerales; family Phycisphaeraceae; genus NYZC01. The sequence goes on from NYZC01000198.1 coordinate 4,087, forward strand.
CCAATGAACGCACGGGAATGTCGCGCCCCGGCTCCGTAGCTGAAGTCTGGCGACTTCAGCTACGCGACCGCGAGGACGATTCGCACAGCTTGACACCCGCATCGTGAATCCTGACACTTGCGCGCGGATTCGCGGGCCCGCGCCGCATGGACGCCTGACCGAAAGGATCGATCATGAACCGGAACAGCCTCATGACCTGGATCACGTGCCTCGCCGCCTGCGGCGCGATCGGGATCGCCGGGTGTGGCGAGCAGGGGGGAGGCGGTGCGGCGCCGACGGGCAGCGACGCGAAGGACGCGCTCGACGACGTTTCGAATACCGCCCAGAAGCAGGTCGACAAGGTCAAGGACGGTGTCGACGAGGTGAAGAAGGTGATCGACGACAACGTCGATGCTGCGAAGAAGAAGATGGACGAGGTCAAGAGCGACGTCGAGGAGAAGGCCGGCGCCGTGCGCAAGCAGGCCGAGGAGCTTCTGGCGAAGCTGACCAGCGCGATCAAGGGGGGCGACATCGACGCCGCGAAGCAGCATCTCGGGGCCCTGGACGGGATCAAGGGCGACCTGCCCTCCGATCTTCAGAGCCAGGTCGAGCAGGGGCGCACCGCGCTGAACGCGGCGGAGGTCGTCAAGGACGTGCCGAAGCTGCCCGGCCTCTAGGGACGCGAAGCGACGTGGAAGTCCGGGGAGGATGCCAGGCGGTCAGGCGGGCGCCAGGCCGCGGTGCAGTTCCTGTACGCGCTGGGCCTGCGCGCGGCGCACCGTGTCGAGCGTGATGCGCGAGATGCGATAGTTCTCGTCGTCGCTCGGCACCATGCGGCAGTGCTCCTGGATGACGTTGTACAGGAACTTGAAGGCGTCGCGCGGCTGCTGCATCTGGTCGAGCGCATCGATGATCATCACCCGCGACACGTCCTGCTCGAACAGGTCGTTGAGGGTGAGGTCGTCGTCGTCGTCGCGCGCCGAGCACGCCCTCAGCCGGCTCGTGCACAGATCGTAAAGCGTCGCGCCGGACCAGCTCAGGCGCTCGATCATGCTCTGCTTGTCGAGCCGGGCCTCCTGGAAGAACGTGCTCGACTCGCGGAACAGCTGGTGGCGAAGCTCGATGGGCAGCAGGAGCTTGAAGCCGAACCGGCTCTGCTGGAGGAACTTGTTGTCGAGCATCGGCCAGATGATCGCGCGCATCCGTTCGGGCTGGCCGCTCACCGACGTCGGCTCGTCGACCCGGTCGACGATGACCATGATGCCGCAATAGCCCAGGTGCTCGAGCCCGTCGAGCAGGCTGCTCGTCAGCTCGTAGCGGCTGTTGCTGCCGTCCTCGCCGCCGTGCGGCCAGACCTGGGACGACAGGTCGCTCCGCCGCAGGTCGAGCATCATCCGGCGAAGCTGCGCGTTGGTCCGCTCGACGCTCACGAGGTCACGGCAGATGCGGCGGCAGCGGAACCAGAGCCCGACTCGGTCCCAGATCCAGAAGATGACCAGAAGCAGGGCGAGCGCCGCGACCGACGCCGCGCCGACCCGGTACAGGGTCGCGGCCTCGCCGAACAGCGACAGGATCAGCAGGGTCGCGGCGCCGACGGCCAGGACCGCGGCGCCGAGGCTGGTCATCGAAACCGGCGGCACCCAGCCGGTGCGGAGCCGGCCGCGGGCGCGGCGCCATCGCGCGAGCAAACCGCCGCTGCGCGGCTGGTCGTAGAGGGCCGCGAGCACCGCCAGGTCCACGCGGGCCCGCCTCGGCATCCGCTTGATCGAGGCGTCGAGGTCGGCCGGCGCGTCGCCGTCATCGGACCGCTTCTCGACCAGCCGGTCGACCAGCGCCGTCACCGCCAGGGACAGGATGGCGTCCTGGTGGTCGACGAGCCGGAACCGCTTGAGCAGGTCGTCGATCGACGCGTCGCGCACGACCTTGCGCCGACGTCGCTCGATGACGCGGTCGAGCAGAGGATTCAGATCGTCATAGGGGACGAGCAGGATGCGCTGCGAGGGGTGGCTACGGTTGTGGGCCGCGACGCGGTGATCGATCTGCAGGCGGATCGCGGTCTTGCCGCTGCCTTTTTCGCCGAACACGATGGCGGTGCTGGGCGGCGTGAGATCCCCAAGGACCTTGCTGAAGTCCGGATGGCACGGACTGTGGTCGATCATCCGTTCGAAGACGGCGTCGTGACGAGCTTCCTCGGCCTCGAAGGGACGCTCGGTGATGCCGTGGTGGGCCAGAAATCGCTCGACGTTCATGGTGCTTCCTGCTGGAGCGCGGGCCGAGGTCCAACTCGGCCGGATGCCCTGGGCATTTGACGCAGATTACTGAAACCGGACCTGTCTGGCGAATGACGCACGCGCCCCATCGGGACTGCGTCCCGTTCTCCAGGCGTCGTGCCTCAGGCCGTGCGACTTCCGCGACCCAGGGGGTTGCGTCAAGCTGTAAACTGTCCAGCCCATGACGGATTCCGATCCCACGCCGGAGGAGGCGACGCTCGAAGGCACGACGGCGAATCTCGACGACGCCGGCCTGCGGCACGCCGCGCTTGAAGCGGCCTTCGACTATCGGGGCGACGTCACGATCGAGATGCGCGACGGGCGGACCGTCGAGGGGTACGTCTTCGATCGACGGATCAACGGGGACGAGGCCGCCCTTCGCGTGATCCCGAGCGACGGATCGGGGCGGATCACGATCCCCTGCAGCGAGATCACCGGCCTCTCGTTCACGGGGCGCGACACGGCCGCCGGCCGCAGCTGGGAGACCTGGGTGAAGCAGTACGCCGAGAAGAAGCAGCGCGGCGAGGCCGCGAACATCGAGCCTGATCGTGAACCTGCCTGACCTTGACGCCTTCCGAAAGCGCGCCGGCACCGGGGCCAACCTGGTCCCGATGGTGCGGCGGCTGCTCAGCGACCAGCTCACGCCCGTGCTGGTCTACCGGCGGCTGGTGCGCCCCGACGATCGGATGGCGCCGAGCTTCCTGTTCGAGTCGGTCGAGGGCGGGGCGCGCATCAGCCGCTACAGCTTCATGGGCGCCCAGCCCGTCCGGCAGATCATCGCCCGGGGTCACGACGTGCAGGACGTCGACTGCAGGGCGCCTGAACGGTCGCGGCGCTACGACTGCGCCGATCCGCTCGGCGAGATGGCGCGTCTCACCGCCGACCATCGACTTGCCCGCGTCGAGGGGCTCGTGGACTTCACCGGCGGCTGGGTCGGCTACGCCGGGTACGACACGGTGCGGTATCTCGAGGGTGAAAAGCTCGGCCAGGCGCCGCCTGACGATCGGCACCTTCCTGACCTGCAGATGGGCCTCTACCGGCAGGTGGTCGCCTTCGACCACGTGCAGAAAACGGTCCTGGTGATCACCAACGTCGCCATCGAAGAGCACGCCTCCGTCGAGGCGGCCTGCGCGGCGGGCGAGCGCGAGCTCGACGAGCTGGTCGCCCGCGTCGAAACGCCGGTCGACGCCGCGCAGCGGGCGCCGGGCGGCGCGGAGCTTCGCATCGGCTCCGTCGACCTGTCCACGCCGCCGCCGACGCTGCCGACGAGCAACATGGGCGACGGCGGTTACCAGCGGGCCGTCGAGGTCGCGAAGCGCTACATCGCGGCGGGCGACATCTTCCAGGTCGTGCCCAGCCAGCGGTTCGCGCTCACCACGGGCGTCGATCCGTTCGACATCTACCGGGCCCTCCGAGTGGTCAACCCTTCGCCTTACATGTTCTACGTGCAGATCGAAGGAGGGATGCTCGTCGGCTCCAGCCCGGAGATCCTCTGTCGCGTCGACGGCCGGACGATCATCAACCGGCCCCTGGCGGGCACGCGGCGCCGCGGTCGCGACGACGCCGAAGACCAGGCGCTCGAGTCCGAGCTGCTGGCCGACCCGAAGGACCGCGCCGAGCACATCATGCTGGTCGATCTCGGGCGCAACGACGTGGGTCGGATCGCCGAGCCGGGATCGATCCGCCTGCCGGAGGTCCTGTCGGTCGAGCGCTACAGCCACGTGATGCACATCAGCTCGACGGTGGAAGGCCGGTTGCGGCCCGACTGCACCTGCTGGGACGCCCTGCGCTACACCCTTCCGGTCGGCACCGTGAGCGGAGCGCCGAAGGTGCGGGCGATGCAGATCATCGACGAGCTCGAGCCGACGCGTCGCGGCCCCTACGCCGGCGCGGTGGGATATGCCGACTTCACCGGCAACATGGACATGGCGATCGCCCTGCGCACGATGGTCATCATGCCGTCGAGCGCGGACGGGCAGTGGACGGTGCACGTCCAGGCGGGCGGCGGCATCGTCGCCGACAGCGATCCGGATGCCGAGTTTCAGGAAACCGTGAACAAGGCGGCCGCGATGGCGAAGTCGGTGGCAATGGCCGAAACCGCGTTCGGATAGATTCCGTTTATTCCGTTTATTTGTGATTTGTCATTTCGGAGCGCCGGTTAACCAGCAGAGGATAGTGGATGCGAGTTCCATACGATGAAGGCCTAGCGAGCCACATCG
>NYZC01000199.1 GCA_002686995.1 Phycisphaeraceae bacterium
CCGCTGCAGGGGCTCGAGCCGCAGGAATCGCTCTTCGACGGACAGCTTCAGGCTCTCTCGCAGAAGCGTGCGATCGACGTCGCGCTTGTATGTCTCGATCGCCGGATCGGGCTCGATGGGCTTCCGCGACGCCATGATCGTTATTCTAGGCTCTATGGCGCGCTGGGGCGCGCTGGGGCGCGCTGGGGCGCGCTGGGGCGCGCTGGTTGAGGAGTCGGATCGCAATGAAATCGGTCCTTACCGGAACGGATATGAAGCGACTGCTCCCGATCACCATGGTCGTGATGGCCGGACTGCTGCCGATCTCGAGCGTCCATGCGGCAGGCGATGCCGACGTCCCCTCGATCACCGCACGCGTCCTCGCGCTGTTCGAGGCGAAGTGCGCGTCGTGTCACGGTCCGGACGTGCAGCGGCCGAAGGGCAAGTTCGATTACGTCACCGATCTCGAGCGGCTTGCGACGACGCTCGACATGATCGAGCCGGGTCGTCCCGACACGTCGTACCTGTACGAACTGATCGCGGACGGGGAAATGCCGCCGGACGACTCGGACGTGCCGCCGCTGACCGACGAGGAAAAGGCGCTCGTGCGCGACTGGATCGCGGGATTGGGCGCAAGCGCGGAGGCGACCGTCCCGAGTGGCGAACCGCCATCGCCGTCTATGGAGAAGCCTGCCGAAGCGGCACCGACGAAGATCGTGCCGTGGACCGTGCGGCTCGGACGGCTCCATCCCGCGTCGGTGCACCTGCCGATCGGCCTGATCTTCGGGGCGGCCCTCGCGGAGATCCTGATGATGGTCAGCCGCGCCGATCTGCGGGCCGCCAGCCGATTCTGCCTGATGGTGGCAGCGGTGACGATCGTCGTCTCGGTCGTGCTGGGCTGGTGGAACGCGGAGGGGCCGACCTACGCCTCGCGCTCGAGTTGGGAACTGTTCTGGCATCGCTGGGTCGGCGTTGCGGCCAGCACGACGACGGTGGCCGCCGCGGCCGTGGACATCTGGTCGCGCCTGCGCTCGGACGAGCCGCGCGACCGCCCGCGGCGCATCCTGGTGCTGCTGTCGGCGGTGCTGGTCGGCGTCGCCGGCGCGCTGGGCGGGATCAACGTGTACGGCCTCGATCACTACTCCTGATCGAACCGGATTTCGAGCAGGTCGAACACGGCGGAGCCCTGCGGCCCCGACGCGACCCCCACCGCGAAGAAGAACAGATCGCCCTTCGGGTTGAACGTGCGCAGGTCCCGCCGAATCTCGTGTTCCTGGCCGTCACCTTCGATGTCATGGTGATCGATCGCGACGAATCCTCCCCCGTTCGGGCCGGTGCCGTCATCGATCCAGAGCGTGTACCACGCCGGTTTGGGATCAGTGTTCCGGGCGCGGTAGCGCACGACGAGCATCGGGCGGACCGCAACCTTGATGGCGGGGGCGAAGCGCATGGTCCACACCTGCACGACGTTCGGGTCTTCGATCGTGAATCGGACGCCGTCGCCCTTCGGTTCGTATCGGAAGTTCGACCCCCTCGGATGATGCCGGTACGACCAGTGTCGTGCCTTCCACGCGGGCTGCGACCACTTGTCGGGACGGAACCGGCGATCGGCCTGATTGATCGGCCAGAACGCGATTCGGGAGAATTGATCTCCCTGCTTGTAGTCCGCCACATTGCACAGGTATTGAATCGGGTGCGAAGTGCGATTCGGATACGTCCTGGGATTGCGGACTCCGGTCTTCACGTTGGCGAAGTAAGCCGCGGTGTACAGCACCCCCACGATGGCCAGGGCCAGCACGAGCTTCTGAACCGGTGAAACTCGATAGGGCTTGCGGCGGTAGCTTCGCGGCTGGTGGGGGTCGAACTCGCGATCGCATTCCGGGCAGCGATTCGACGGCGATCCTCGGAGATCGTAGGAGCACTTGCGGCAGTACACGGTCGTGATCCGTCAGTCCGGTTTTCGGTTCACCTTTTCGATGGCCTCGATCTGCTCCGGCGTGAAGCCGTGGTCACGCAGGATACCGACGATGAAGTCCGTCTTGCCGTCCATATAGCTGTCGATGTCGTGCGTAAACTCCCGCGCGAGGCGCTTCTTGAGCGCCCCGTAGGCGCGCGCGTCGGCTTCATGGGCGCGCAGGTGATCGCGCAGCGTCAGGTGGTTGCGCAGGCTGAGGTTGCCATGCGGACAGAGGTAGAGGTGATGGGGCGGGAGATCGTCGGGTCGGGAGAAGGCTTCCCGGCCCTCGACGCCGAGGTCGCCGCGGTGACCATAGCCCAGCGGCGCGAGACGATCGATTGCTTCCGGTATCCGTGCGGCTTCCGGCACGACGATCACCATGTCGATGATCGGCTTCGCGGCCAGTCCGGGCACGGAGGTGCTGCCGACATGCTCGATGGCGGCGGCGATGTCGCTGACCGCGGGATGGATTCGACTGCGAAGGGACTCGAACTGTGCCGGCCATGCGGGGTCATGCTCGACGACGACGATGGTGCGCAAGAGTGGAGAAGGGTTCAGGGTTCAGGGTCCGGACCAGCTTCGGGGCTCTCGATTCAGACCGCGCTTCGAAGGTCTCTGGGGCTCGCTTCGGTCGACCCCAGCCACCCTGGGTCGGGCATCGACGTGCCATCTGAACCCTGAACCCTCGTCCGCTCCCGCCTATTTCGGCAGCGTCGCCCGGTACTTCGCGTCAAGCTCGTCCACCTTCGACTGCGCCGATCCCACGACGCCGTTCGCTTCTTCGAGACGTGTCTTCTCCTTCGCCAGCGCGGCGGCCATCTTCGCCATGTCGGCTTCGCGCTGCTCGACCTGCTTCGGCATCGCGGCCATGTCGCTTTCGGCTTTCCTGACCTCCTCCTCCTCCGCCGCGGTCATCTTCTTCGATTGCTCGATCGTGCTTTTCTTCTCGTCGACCTGTTTGCGCGTCGCGTCGAGATCCTTGCCGAGAAGCTCGATCGTGGCGCTCGCCTGCGCCGCCGCCTTCGTCAGGGCTTCGTTGCCGGTCTCCTTCGCCGCGCGCTCCGCCATCGGCGCGAGGGCCTGCCGGAGCTGCTCGACGTAGGCCTGGCGCTGCTGCATCGTCCGGTTCGCGGCTTCGTGGGCCTCGACGGCCTTCGTCACGGCTTCGCGGGCGGCCGCCAGCGTTGTCTTGCGGTCCTCCACGATGCCGGGCGCCTCCGCCATCCGCTTCTTCGCCGCCTCCAGCGCCGCCGCCGCGCTGTCGCGATCGAATTGCGCCTTCGCGACCACTTCCGCGACGACCGACTGGTCGGCCTGGCGTTGCTCCAGCGTCTGGCGCGCCGCGATCAGGTCGATGTTGATTCGGGCCGCCTCCCACTTCTTCGTCTGCTTCTGCGCCGCGGCCAGCCGTGCGGCTCCCTCGTCGCGCTGCTTCGCCGCAGCGGCGATCTTCTCTTCGAAGGGCTTCGCCTCGCCGGCCCGGGCGTCCATTCCCTTCGCAGCCTCATCGGCCCTGGTCTGCGCGGCGGCGTGCTGCTGCTCGGCGCCGTCCATGGCGGCCTTCATCGCCTCGTGCTGCTTCGCTGCTTCGTCCGCGGCCGTCACTGCCCCGGCGACCTCGGGACCGAGCTTCGCCATCCCGGAGCGCGTCGCGTCGGCGTCAGTTTTCGCCTTCGTCATGTCGTCGGCGCGACTCTTTTCCGTCGCCTTCGCCGCGGCGAGCGTCTCGTCGGCGCTGGCCGCAGTCTGCTCGGCCTTCGTGGCCAGCTCGGCGAGCGCCGCGTCGTCCGGGTGGAGGTTGCTCTCGGCCCGGACAGCGTCGGCCGCCTGGCGCAGTCCGGCGCGCATCTTTTCGCCCGAAGCGGTCCGCTGCTGCGCGGTGGCATGCGTCGCGACGGTCTGCTCGTGCGCCTTGATCTGCTTCTCGAGCGTGGCCTTGACCGCCTCGAGCTTCGACTTCATGTCGTCGCGGCGCTTGCTGGCCTCGTCGTCCGCCTTCGCCGCGGCCGCGTGTGCGGCGCGGGCGGCGTTCATCTGCTTCTCGGCCTCCGCCGCGGCCTGCTTCATCGCGTCGACGGTCTTTCTTGCTTCCGCGAGGCGCGCCCGGGGCTCGACGGCTTCGGTTTCGGCCTGCTTCAGCGCCGCGATCATCCTGCCGTGCAGCGCCTCCGTCTCCGCCGCCTGTTTTCGCGCCGCGTCGAGACGCGTCGCGAGCGTGGGCGGGTTGGCCGACAGGTCGCCGACGCGCTTGCCGTCCGCCGCGTTCCAGGCGATCACCTGCCCGTGCCAGTCACCGCCGATGACGTGGCTGCCGTCGTGGCTCAGCGCCGCCTGCAGGGCAAGATCGTTGAACTCCGTCCATTCGCGCTGCAGCTTACCTTCCGCGTTCCAGAGCTTGATCCGGCGGTCGCGACCGGCCGAGACGATGCGACCGTCCTGGCCGTAGTGCATGGAGAGCACGCCGCCGTCGTGCGCGTTCCACTTTTTCACCTGCTTGCCGTTGAACATCTCCCAGAGCCGGATCGTCCCGTCTTCACCCGCGGAGGCCAGGACGTTCGAGTCGCTGCGCCAGCCCAGGGCCGTGACGGTGCCGCCGTGCCCGCCGAGCGTGTGAAACTCGCCGCCGCTGTAGGACTCCCAGACGACGAGGCCGCCGTTGCGGTCGCCGCTGGCCAGCAGGACGCCGTCGGGGCTATAGGCCAGCGCCGTGACCCAGTTGGTGTGCTTCTTGATCGCGTGGAGCATCTCGCCGTCCGACGTGTCGAACACCTTGACGAGCCGGCCCGGGCCGCCGAGCGCGACCTGCGTCTGGTCCGCGCTGATGTCCGCCGCGAGCACCGTGTCGCGCTCGTCGCCGACCTCGATGACGCGCCGCCCGTCGCGCACGCGCCAGACGACCACGCGGCCCGACGCCCCGCCGCGGCCGCCGCCGGCGAGCACGAGGCTGCCGTTACGACTGAACGAAATAGCCTCGATCCCGCCTTCCGGAAACGGCAGCACCCCGACCAGCTCGCACCGCGCGCTGTCGTAGAGCAGCACCTGCTTCTGCCCGGCGAGCGCGGCGAGCGGCGCCCATGGGCTCGTCGCCAGGGCCGCGAGCCCCGCGGGGCGCGGCGCCGTCACGACGGGCTCCAGCCCGAGATGCTCGGGCATCGGCGGCGGCCCCTCGGGCTTGCCCGTCGGCGCCTCGGTCAGGGCCATGTCGAACCCGGACTTCTTCGCCTTCTTCGCCTCGGCGCCGCTGTGCTCCAGCAGGCCGCCCAGGATCCACTTCCTGATCGTCTCGAGCTGCGCCTCGGGAAGCTTGTCCTGCTTCGGGGGCATCCTCGGCTCCTCCAGGTGGGTGACCACGAGGTAGAGGATGCTGTCGTCGATGTTGCCGGGCACGACGACTTCGCCGCCGCTGCTGCCGGTCATCGTCGACTGAAAGCTCGTCAGGTCGAGACCAGCCTTGTTCTTGTCAGCGTTGTGACAGGTGGCGCAGTGGTTGTCGAAGATGGGTCGCACGTGGTCGCGGAAGTTGACCTTGGGCGCGGCGAACGCGACGGCAGGCATGAGGGCGCATGCGAGGCCCCCCCCCAACCCCCCCTTGGAAAGGGGGGGCTTGCCACTGGGTTCCCCCCCCTTCCAAGGGGCGGTAAGGGGGGGGCGCCTTCGCAACCAATGGTGTTCAATGCGCATCGGATTACCGTCAGTGATTGAAGATGAACTCCTTCGAGTTCAGCAGCGCCCAGAACACGTCCGCCAGCTCCTGGTTCGAATCCTTTGCCGAGGCGAGCGCGGTCGAGAGCTTCTGCTTCTCCTGGTCGGTCGGTCGGCGGCTGAGACAGCGCACGTACAGGCTCTCGACGACCTGGTCGGGCGTCGCGCCGGATTCGATCATGCGCGGCACGACCTTGCCGTCCGCGATCCGCTTCTGCGTCGTCTCGCCGTTGAGCAGGTGGAGCGCCTGCGAGAGGTTCGGCTCCATGAGCACCTCGCACGAGCACACCGACGTCCGTTTCGCGCGTCCGAAGGTCGTCAGGAAGTAGTTGCTGACGTTGCCGTCGGCGATCTGAACCGCCCGCGCCCCGAGCGGCAGGCCCGGGAACTTGTTCTTCGTCTCGGTCACGGCGCTGATCGCGTCGAGCAGCACCTCGGCGCGGACGCGCCGGATCAGCGCGTGCGCGAAGTTGCGCGTGTCGAGCCGGTTCGTGTCGTTGGTCGCGGTCGCCCGCTGGTAGGTCCGCGAGACGCAGATGTCGCGCACGAGCCGCTTGAAGTCGTAGTCGTACTCGGTGAACCGGCGGGCGAGCTCGTCGAGCAGCTCGGGGTTCGACGGCGGATTGCTGATGCGCACGTCGTCCACGGGCTCGATGATGCCGACGCCGAAGAAATGCGCCCAGACCATGTTGGCGAGGTTCCGCGCGAAGAACGGGTTGTCCTTGGAGGCGATCCAGTCGGCCATGACGCGGCGCCGGTCGCGGCCCGCGAGCTCGGGCGTCGCGCCGCCGAGGTACTTCGGGGGCATCGTCCGGCCGCCCAACGGGTGCTTGATCTCGCCGCTGCCCTTGTTGTAGACGATCACCTCCCGGGGATCCTCGGCGCCCTTTCGACCGATCTGCGAGAAGAAGGCCGCGAATCCGTAGTAGTCGTCCATCGTCCAGCGGTCGAACGGATGGTTGTGGCACTGGGCGCACTGGATGCGCATGCCCATGAACACCTGCGCCACGTTCTCGGCGGTCTTCAGCGCATCACGCTCGATCTGGTAGTAGTTCGTCGCGGCGTTGGTGAACGTGCCACCGGTGCCCGACAGCAGGTCCCGGGCGACCTCGTTGAACGGGACGTTGCCGGCCATGCGCTCGGCGAGCCAGTTGAAGTAGGACAGCGTCGCCTTGTAGCTCATCTGGTTGCTGTTGTTGGTGCGGATCTGCAGCAGCTCCGCCCACTTCATCACCCACATCTCGGAGAAGGCCTTGCGCGACAGCAGCTGGTCGACCAGCTTCTCCCGCTTGTCGGGCGCCTCGTCCTCCATGAACCGGCGGAACTCTTCGGCCGTCGGCAGGGCACCGGTGATGTCCAGGCTGGCGCGGCGCAGGAACGCCTGGTCGCTGCAGGTCGGCGACGGCAGCATGCGCAGCTTGTGCAGCTTCTCGTGGACCAGGCGATCGACGTAGTTGGTCTCCGCGAGCTCGGGACGCTCGTAGTCGAGATCGCGCGGAATCACGATCACCTGGCTGCCCTCGGTGAACGTGGCGAACCGCGCCATGACGAACGCCTCGCCGCGCTCGGCGACGGTGACGAGACCGCGCGGCGAGACCTTCGCGCTGGTGTCGTTGCTGCTGAGGAACACCGTCAGGTCGGTCACGTCGCGGTCGGTGCCGTCGGAATACCGGGCCCGCACCGTCATCTGCTGCGTCGCGCCCGGGCCCTCCATGACGACCTGTCGCGGCATGATCTCGATCGAGACGGGTCGGGCCACGTCGGGCGGATCGTCCGGCACGCCGGCTTCGAGCCAGTCGAGCAGCGTCCGGTGGTACCGGCTGCCTTCTTCGAAGCGCTTGCCGCCGGAGTGGGGGACGCGCCCGAGCGACTTGTCGATCACCATGCTCTCGTCGACGAGCGCCAGGTTCAGGCGCCGGCTGCTCAATTCGCGCGTAATGCGGTGATAGTCGCCGCCGGGGTCGAAGCCGAACAGCGACAGCCGAAAGCCGTCCTGCCCGCGCGCCGAGCCGTGGCAGCTTCCGCTGTTGCACCCCGCGCTCATGAAGACGGGCATGACGTCGAGGCGGAAGCTGATCGGCCGCTTCACCGCGGCGTCGCGGACGGCGACCGGGATCGCGCGGTGCTGGTCGCCGAAGGCGATGCGCAGCTCGGTCTGACCGTCGGCGGCCGGCCGCACGATCGGACCTTCGATGCTGACGAGATCGGCGTCGGCGGGCGCGATCGCGCAGTCGGCGGTCACGTCGCGCGTCGTGCCGTCCGCCCAGGTCGCCACGACCACCAGCGACTGGTGGTCGTCCTTCGTCTCGAGGTTGACGTCGGCGGGATACACGTCGATCGCGACGGGCGCCGGCGCCGGGGGCTGCGTGTTCTCCTTGGCATACGTCGGTGCGACGACTCCAGATAGCCACAAGAAGCTGCAAAGAGCCAGGAAGAAGAACGGATTCGATCCGGACGTCGGGCGCGGGCGGTGGCTCTTGAAATGGGACAGAAAATGAATCATTTTTTCGTGGCTTTTCGTGCTTTTCGTGGCCGTTTCGGCCCCGGCCGGCGCATGGCATCCGAAATCAGGACCGTTCACTGCATCGCCTCGGCGCGCTGCTTCGCCTGAAGGCGCAGCTTCTCCAGGCGCGTCAGTCGCTTCTCCGGCTTCTTTTCCGGCTGCTTCTTCGGTTTCGGTTTCGGCTTCGGCTTTACCTTCGGTTTGGGCGGCGCGTTCTTCTTCGGCGGCGGGGGCTTGTCGATCCTCAGCACGCCGCCCCGCCCGAGATTGTGCAGGATCGGGGCTTCGCGCTCCTGAACGATCAGGCGGCAGAAGAGGTTGTTGTGTTTGCCCGGCGGGCTGTCCTTCGCGACGTCGACGTCGAAGACGATCTGCTCGTCGTCCCTGGTGATCTTGCGACCACCGGTCGTCGAGACCTTCGCCGGCAGGCCGAGCAGCTCGATCGCGGCCGGGCCTTCGAACGCCTTGCGGTGCTCGATCTTGCAGACGATCTCGCCCTTCTCGCCCTGCTCGTACGCCGCCATCTCGATCTTGAGGCCCACGTAGGGCGGCTCGACGGTCAGGGGCGTCAGCTTCGACGACACGCGCACCTGCCCGTTCGCGTCGGCCTCGCCGAGTATCGCGATGTGCCAGGTGCGGTTCTGGGCGCCGCCGTTGGCGTTGATCGGGTAGGCGCACTCGGTCTGGCCCTTGCCGATCTGCACGGTGTTGCTCGCGCCGATGCCCGGCGGCTTCCACAGCATGCGGACGGTGATCGGGTTGTCGAAGCCCTCGCGCCGGTGCGCGACGACCTTGAGGTTCATGCTCCCGTTCTGGACCAGGGGCACCGTCGGCGGCACCAGCTCGATCGAGAAGGGCGCCGCCTCGGTGACGGCCACCGGCAGGGTCGCGGTGCGCGTGCGGTAGAAGACCGTGCGGTTCGGGGCGCCGAGCACGAGGTCGATCGTGTGGTGGTAGCCGCCGCGCAGCTCGCGCTTCGGATCGGCCAGCCGCACGACGAAGTCCACGAGCGCGCCGGCGAGCGGCGCCTCGGGCGCCGCTTCGAACACGATCGGCATCTGGCGCAGGTTCGACGGGATCGTCTGGCCGTGCAGCACGACGCCCTCGGGCAGGCCGGGCGCCTCGAACACGAGGTCGCCGCCCACGTTGTCACGCGACGTGGTGACCAGCGTCGCCGTCCGGTTGCCGCGCGGCACGCTGATCGTCTTGCGCGCCTGTGAGTCGCGACCGAAGTTCGGGACGCGCACGGACAGACTCGCTTCCACCGGAACGGTCTCGATCCGGTAGACGTACCCGGGACCGCCCTTCATCAGGTGGTCGTGGACGCGAAAGAAGTACTCGTCGTCGGCGGGCACGTTGAACCCGAACCCGCTGTCCGGCCCGCCCGAATCGTCGTTGTGGGATAACTGGTTGCCGTCCGCCCGGTGCAGCGACAGCACCCCGTCGAGCGGCGACCGCACCGAGCGCGCGTGCAGACGGACCTGGAACTTCTGGCCCTTCTTTGCGCGAAAGCGGTACCAGTCGACGTCGCCGTCGCGCTCGATGATGCCGTTGAACGCCTGGGGCAGCGTCGGAAGCTCCCCCTCGCCCGACGTGCCGGCGGCCTCCCGCTCGTCGTTCGGCTCGGTCTCCAGCACGTTGCCGAACGCGCTGACGCGGAAGCGGTTCGGGGAAGGCGCGTCGAGCCCGTCGTGCCGGACGGTGAGGCGGTAGTCCGGGTTCGGCCCGGCGGGCAGCGTCACCGTGCGCTCGATGTCGCCGGTCATGTCGCCGATGAACCGCACGCTCAGCGTCTCGCCCGCCGGTCCGCCCGGCGGGTAGATCGCATTCGGGCGCGGGAACGCGCCGACGTGCAGGCGGTAGCGGCTGCCGCCGCTGCCGCC
>NYZC01000200.1 GCA_002686995.1 Phycisphaeraceae bacterium
CTCCATAGGTGGGGCGTGATTAATATGTCCTGAAATCATGGGCCCGCTTCTCCATCGAAGCGGACACCTCTTGGGTTGCGGGCGAAGCCCGCGTTGGGCTGTTAGTCATTAAGCCAATCGTTAGTAGCCATAGCCATTGAATTAACCAATAACGATTGGCTTAATGACTAATAGCCTGATTTCCCCGCTCGTGGAGGATCACCTGACCGGTTTCGGGCATCACCTCGACGGCAAGCGTTTCGCTGCGCGCGTTGGCGAGCGTGATGCGGCCGGAGAAGGTCGCTTCGTCGCCGAATTCGAGCGGCGGGTCGACGGCACCGCGATCGTCTTCGATCCGCTCGATCCGGATCCCACGACCGAGCAGGCGACGCATCCCCGAGCGCCCAGGTGCCGCCTCGTAGCTTCCCGAGTTCGTACGTGATTCAACCCGGTAGCTGCGCCCATCGTCGGCGAACGTGATCCGGTGCGCCGTGCCGCTCGAGCGGGCCGTCGCCGCCGCGTGGTTGATCGCGGCGGCCAGGTCACGCGTCGCGACCCGCAGCGCGAGCGTCTCGCCGCGCCCGCTGAGCGCCGCGACCGTCGCGGCGACGAGAACGCCGATGATCGTGAGGACCAGCAGCATCTCGACGAGAGTGAAGGCGTTCCGCAGCGGAAGTCGCCCGACTTCAGACGACGCGGCGACTACAGACGCGCGTGGCCGCCTCACGATTCGCCGTCCACGATGTCGTCTTCCGTATCGTGCTTGCCGTCAGGTCCGGCACTGCTGAGACGGTAATGATTCGGATTCTCCGGATCGACGTCGTATCGATACGGCGTCTTCCACGGATCGGGCTTGACGCCGGACTTGAGATAGGGTCCGTTCCAGTTGGGGACGTTCGCGTCGGAGGCGAGCACCTCCAGCCCTTCTTCGGGCGTGGGGTAGCGGCCGATGTCCTGCTCGAAGAGGTCCAGCGCGATCGCGAGCGAGCCGGTGATGTCCGCCCTGGCGCGCGTGATCCGCGCCTGCTCGGCGCGGCCGACGAGGCTGACCGTGATCGAGCCGGCGAGGATGCCGATGATCACGATCACGAGCAGCAGCTCGACCAGCGTGAAGGCGGAATCCCTGATTCCTGATTTCTGATTCCTGGCTGCGTGGCGCATGATCGACCCCGATTATAACCGACTGAGAACATCGCAAATCAGTAACCAAAGATTCCCTTTCCCCGGATGAGCGCGTCAAGCACGACCAGCGGTTCGTCCCCCTCCTGGGAAAGCTGCGCCGTCATGCTCGAAGGGACGCCGACGTGGTCGTGCGATGTGAGCCGGGACGTGACGCCGTCGAGATCGATCGCGGCGCTGCCGCGCACGATCGAAAGAATCCGGAAGTCGTCGTGCCCGTAGCGCCAATCGCCGCGCCCGATGCGCGTCGCCGCCAGCTCGAGCCCGCCGCTGCCGTCGCGATCCATGTTGGACGCCGGAACGAGCACCTGCCGTCGTGACGATCCCTGGCGCGCCAGCGCGTCGATCTCGCGCTCGAGCATCACGCTCGGCCCGGTGCGCCAATCGCTGCGCGGCACCGTCTCGAGATCGGCCACGTCGATCGGGCGCGGCTCGACGTCGAGGAAGACGCCCCAGCCGGCCTGCTTGAGCGAACCGAAGATGAACGGCACGTGGTGCACCGCGCCCGACGTGTTGGTCCAGCCGTGGCGCAAGCCCGGCGGGATCGGCAGCGCGTACCCTTCGTCGACCGCGGCCTTGCAGTCGCCGAGGACCATGTACCCCTCGAGCGGCGCGTAGCCGAGATGAATCTCGACCCCGCTGTGGTGCATGTGAAACGGCACGTCCAGGTGCTCGGCGCTCAGGTACGCCATGTTCCACGAGTGGTGGTCGCCGTAGACGAGCGGCACGATCGTGATGCCGAGGTTCGGCACGATGAAGCTCGCCTGCGGCTGCGGCTCGAGATCCTGTGTCGGGCAGATGCCGTTCGATCCGCTGATCCGACCGCATGCCTGCCGGAAACGTCCCGCGATCTCCGCGACGTCGGCGCCGCCCGCGCGCTCGAGCGCGTCGATCACGCGCGTCATGTGCGTGTGGTACCGATGGAACGTGGACACGACGACGCGGAAGTCCGTCGGCACGTCCTCCATGCCCAGGTTGGCCAGGTCCTGAAGCTGCTCGGCGGCCCGCTCGAGCTGCGCCGCGTCCGGCGCGTCGTCGCGGAGCCGGTCGCGCGCCGTCAGCACGGCCTGCCGGGTCGCGTGAAAGGTCCCGATCGTGTGAGCGCGCAGGGCATAGCAGTACAGCCGGGCCGCGCCGATGTCCGAAGCGTCCAGCAGATCGCTGCGTCGTCCCTGCTCGTGACTGGTCGACGCTTTCTCGACAAGACGCCGGTAGCACTCATGCATCGGCAGCACACCGAAGCTCCTGGATCATGTGATCGGCCATCGCGTCGAGGTCGTACTTCGGCGCCCAGCTCCAGTCGCGACGCGCCGACGCGTCGACGACGTGCTTCGGCCAGCTCTCGACCAGGGCGCAGATGCGCGGTTCGGGCTCGAACGTGACATTCACCCCTTCGACGCGCGCCTCGACCGCTTCGACGATCTGCTGCATCGACGGCGAGATGGCCTGGACCTGGTAGACGGTGCGTGACAGCCGGTCGCGCGGCGCCGCCAGGAGCATCTCGATCGAGCGCACCGCGTCGAGCGAGTATGCCGCGGCCACGGTCGTCGTCGGGTTCACTTGCGAGACGAACCGGCCGGTCGCTACCGACTCGATGAACGCCAGCGACGCATACGCGCTCGCGGCCCCCCGGTTGGCGAACGGGCTGATCACCAGTGGCAGGCGCACCACTCGAAAGTCGACGCCGTGTACGTGACGGTAGTAGTGACCGAGCCTCTCGGCGGTGACCTTGCTGACGCCGTAGATGCCCTCCGGCCACTGCGGGTGGTCCTCGGGCACCGGGTCGGGCAGCGCACCGCCGAAGGAGGCGACCGTGCTGGCCATCACGAAGGGGCCGATGCCGCGCTGCACCGCTGCCTCCAGCAGACTGACGGTCGCGCCGACGTTCACCTGCCAGGCCAGAAGACGATCCTGCTCGCTGCGCCCCGAAAGCAGTGCCGCGAGATGGACGACGGCGTCGGGCCGGCATTCGTCCAGCACGCGCTCGAGCCCGACCGCGTCGGCGAGATCGGCCTTGACCTGCGTGCACGACGCGAGCGCCGGGTCGTCGACGGGATCGGTGACATCCACCAGCACGAGGTGATCGCCCGACGGCTCGAGCAGCGGCACAAGCTGGCGCGCGAGATTGCCCCGGCCGCCGGTAATGAGAATGCGTCGCGCCATGGTGTCGAGGCTCTCGGTGCGCGTGATCGGCCGCGCGGGCGCATCGTACCCATCATCGCCGGCGCCGTCATTTAGCCGAGGGGGTAAAATTCCCGGGTGCCGCGCCGCAGCATGGGTGACAACGGCACGACGTTGAAAGCTAAGATGGACGGCAACCGATCGGAGCCGACCGGGAGTCACCCCTTGATCCGCTCGTCCATCGTCCCCGCCGGATGCCTCGTCCTGCTGCTGGCGGCCGGGTTATGCGCGTCCACACCTCCTGGGAACGTGTTCTGGCTGGTCGACGAAACCAGCGCCCAGTCGGCGGAAGCGGGCATGGTCATGATCTGCCCGTCGCACAAGCACGGCGCCATCGACCAGGCGATCGAAAAGCTGGACGGCCTGCTCGGCGAGCGCCCGCAGGGCGCGCTCTCGTCAGTGTGGGTGTGCCGGGGCCAGCAGCTCGAGACCATCGCACTCGTCGCTCCCCGTGTCAGCCAGATCGTCACGAACCCGTTCGTCAACGATCCGCCGAACACCGCCCTGCCTCCACACGATGCCTGGCCACAGGTCGATCACCCGCTGATTCACCAACTGCGTCGGATCCGCGTCACGGCCGGCGAGCGCACGCGCGTCCTCGCGTGCATCAATCTCGACGGCGAAAAGCACCGCTTCGACGGGCGCCGCCCCACCGTCGAGGAACTGGAATGGATGCACTTCGCCGCCATTGGCGCCCACTACCAGGGCATCGTCTGGCGCGCCGACCACAAGCCGGGCGAACGGCTCCATCGGCTGCAGAATGCCCTGGTTCGCCGAGCGGCTCCGCTGGGCCGCGCCAGGCCGGTCAACTGGCTGAGGCCGGCACGAGGCTTGCAGGCCTCCGCGCTCGCCACTCGCGAGACGCTGTTCATCTGCCTGCTTCACCCGAAGGTCATGACGCTCACGCACGAAGGCAAAGTGAAGCTGCCGCTGGGCGTCCCGGCTCGGGCGCAATCAGTCGAGGTGGCGCTGCCGCCCGGCGTCCGGGTCGAGCAAGTCGAGTCGCTGCTGGGCGACGACGTGTCGTGGCGCAGCAAGGCAAGCGGCGTCGTGATCGACTACACGCTGAAGCGCGGGGGAGACATGCTGATCGCTAAGCTGAAGCGCGGGGATTGAGGGGCCAGGAGAGAGAACCACGGATGGACACGGATGGATACGGATGAATACGGACAGGATCGCGGTGGCTGCGCCACCGCAGGGGGCTGCCTCTCACCGACGCGCGACGTTGCCGGGCACCACCTCACTCCTTCACGAGCTCGATGTCATTCTTGGCACACCACTCTCTCAGGGCGGCTTCGCAACTTGATTGCTCGAACTCGAACCACCGCTCGAGAAATCCTCGACGGCGCAGCAGGTCGTTCAACCTCGCGTAAGCTCCGCGACGCTCGAAATACCCTGCAACTTCCGCGGCATCCTCCGGCAAGTGCTCATTCACAAAGCGCCCCACAAGACGCTCTCCAAGATCCAGATCGTTCTTGTGCGGAATCTTGATATAGCGCTCGGGGTCGCCAATGTCATCGGGAACCGCTTCTTCCTCTTCGTCAACAAATTCCCCGCAGAAATGAATCGCTCCCGTGTCGCGCGAAAGAAATGCCTCGTTCATGAATGACGAATCGCTACTGACGAAGTCGAATGCGTTGTCGATGTCGCTGAACTTCACTTTCATTGAATCACCCACGTTGCTCTGAAAACGGTGCGCTCCTCCATTGATTGTCCCACCTTTCACGGCACCGCGCCCGTCACCACGAGCAGCACCGCAAGCAGGATGAAGCCGAGTATCACCAGCAGCAGCAGGAACGCAACGAGCTTCATCGCGCGTCCGTGCCTGGGCGACCAGACCATCACGCGTCGTCGCTCGTCGCGCGTCATCCAATGCCCGCACTGCGGGCAATGGTCCGTGTCGCCATAGATTTCCGATCCGCATTCAGGGCAGACGACCAGGTCCTCCGAGGTGTCCCAGGATTCGTCGAAGGGGTACGGTTCGTCGGTGGCGGTGGGCATGATCTGCTGGAGATGAAGGTCGCATCTGGAGCGGCGCCGCGGTCCAGGCCAGACGCTCCGGCCATCTCAATCCACTACATAAATCGTCAACGTGCGCGGCTTCGGGTACGCCTCGGCTTCCGGTTCCGTCATCTGTGCCGAATTGACCTGCAATTCTTCCACGGGCAGGTGTTCAACGATCCATCTTACGCCGTTCTTCGTCACGCGCGTCCCGTCGATTCGAAGCATAGTCGGCGACTGTCCCGCAAGCGCCTTGATTCCTTCGTCGCCGACGTCAGTGTTCGACACGATGACATTCCACATTCGAGTGAACGACGCGCAGGCAACCGCGAATCCCTCGTCCGTCAGCCGGCTGCCCTCACCGTAAATCGACATCTTCTCGCCGATGCGCCACGTAGAGATTCCCGTTCCTTCGATCCTGCAGTGCTCGAAGGACAAGAGACCAATGGTTCTCGACGCGATTCTGCTGATCCCGACATCCGTCACGCCCGTGTCGCTGATGTTGAGCGACCAAAGCTCCGGCAGTTGCGAAACCTTGCCGATCGAGCCGTCCGACACAGTTGTGCCCTCCAGGTAGAGCTCACATAGCGTCGCGCAGCGCGCAATGAAACCCATCGCCCGATCGCTCACGTTCGGGACTCCGGAGAGCAGCAGGCTCCTCAGAGCGCATTGCTCAACGATCGCGATGACACCGTCATCGGTCACGATGTCACTGCTCAGGTGCAGACTCTTCAACGCACCTTCTCGCGAGATGGTCGTCAGCAGTTCGTCGTCGACCGCGGTATCGAACAGCTCGAGGTCCGACACCGCTTGACCCCGTACCTTCTCGAGAACGCGCGCGCTGTTCCAACGCTCGCCCGAGAATCTCATGACATCCTCCTCGGCGGGGCCCAATGGGTGCGGGCGAAGCCCGCACCCAAAAACATCCGTGTCCATCCGTGTTCATCCGTGGTTCTTTCCCCCCCGACCCACCCTACCGCCTCACCTCCCGCACGCACCAGGACACCATCACGCCCGCGATCAGCACCGCGCCTCCCGTCATCAGCAGCCGGCGCGCCGGATTGCGGTAGACGCGCCCCGGTGTGATCGGTCGATCGGACAGGAGCAGCGCGACGCCGTTCCACGTATCGCGCAGCGCGTCCTCCCGGTAGGGGTTGACCACCGGCGGGTCCATCAGGACCGCCTCGCGCGATCCATCGGCAGGCAGGTAGAGCAGGTAGTGATCGCCGACCGGCGACTGCGGCCCGGCCTTCACGTGCAGCACCGCGGGCACGGTGAGCCGCGCCAGATCACGCGGTCGCATCTCGACGGCCAGCGCGTGAAGGCCGTGACGCTCGGCACACTGCTCGATCCGGTCGAGCGAAGTCCCCTGGTCCCAGGCATCGAGAAGCTGGCGCTTGAGCTCGCCGTATTCAAAGGGCCGCCCCAGCGCAACCAGCGCTCCCGCGATCGACCGGGCGCCGCAGTCGCGCCTCAGCTCGATGCGAAATGCCTGGTCCTTCGTCACGAAACGCTCGAGGTTGGAGCGCGCCGAACGGTACCAGTCCGGGTACTGGAACGACGTCGCGTGCGCCACGGTGGCACCCGCGAGGATCAGCACGACGGGTAATACGAGGGATGGCATGAGGAATGTCGAGCCGCGATGCGTCAACATTCACCCGTTCCATGCGTCGATGCGGCGCCGCGCCCGCTTCACCACGATCACCGCGAGTGCCAGGATGCTGATGCCCGCGGCAACCAGCAGGACGCGAGTGGTCCAGTCGCCCGCGCCGTCGTGGTGCGACAGCACGGTCGCGGTGACTGCGGGCGCAATCGCCGACGCGCCGCCCTGCTGCCGCGCCGCGAGCGTCTCCGGAACGACCGCGTCCAGCGAAGACGGCGGGCCGTCTCCCGACATCGACTCGATGATGCCCTGGATCACCTCGTCGTCCGACCCGGCCTCGTACGTGTAGATCATGCCCGCGATCGCGTCATCGACCACCGTCTTGTCCGGCAGCGCGATGCGCAGATCCTCGTCGGCGACGGGCTCGTTGTAGGCCAGCTGATCGACCGTCCGGCTAAGCACCGCTTCGCCCCGATTCGCGTCGGCGCTGCCCAGCAGGACGCGATACGTCGAAGAGACCGGGCCCCAGATGCCGTCGCCGTATTCGCGGATCTCGGTCTCGACCGTCTCGAACGGGCGCCGGGGACCGCCGTCGATGCTCGACTCGCCCGTGACCCGCGGCACGGTGAAGCCGCGCTGCGGATCGACGAGCACGCGATAAAAACGACCGCGCTGCCGACCGTCACCGACCCATTCGACGTCGATCTCCACGACCTCGACCTCCCTGTCGCGGTACGTCCCCGGACCCGCCGCGCGCACCGTGCGCCGGACCTGCGGTTCGATGTCCTCCGGACGCCTGCGCCACGACATGCCGGCCATGACCTGCCGCATCGAGAGGCCGAGCACCGACCGGCCGAAGTAGCGTGGATCGCAGCCCGCCCGCGCGTGACGGCTGTGCGCCACGCTGTCCTCCGGCCTGCGGATCAGAGCCCGCCGGGCCGTGGGCCGGTATTCGAGCGCGACGCCGTCCGCGAAAGCGTTCAGCGAGGTTCGCTGCGCGATCAGGCCACCGTCGGCGCCGACCGCCGGCGGTCGGGGAGCGCGCCCGACCACGAGCGTGCGCATCGATACCTGCGAGCGGAACGCATCGCCCCGGCTGACCCATTCGGTCGTCGTCGACGTTTCCACGGGTTCCCGGCCGTCGCGCCGGGTCACCCAGGATGACGTGAGCACGGCGCGGACCGTCGCGACGCGCTCGCCGGCCCGATCCATGCCGGTGGCGAGCGCGTCAAGCTGCGATTCGTTGACCAGCGTCAGCCCGGCGTGACCGGTCGCCGAAGCCAGCGCGACCGGGAGGAGCGCCAAAAAAGCCCCCCTTCGAACAGGGGGGCGGCGAAAGGAGGAGGATCGGAAGGCTCGTGTAACGCGGCGGATCCGGAATCGGACCGAACGTCGAATCACCCGTGAATGCATGCCGTATTCCGAAGATCGATGCGCGGCGAATCAAGGGGTGCCGCATCCCGGACCGAACGAGCACCAGTACAGCGGCGCGCCCTCCGTGCACAGACCGTCTTCGCACTGGCACCACTTTCGCGTGCCGCACGTGGACCACGACGTCTCGACGCAGACCGTCGACCCGTCCGTCCCGGACGGCATGCAGTACGAGCACCACTCCCCGAACTGGCGGAAGTATGGCGCCCTGCAGCCGCCGGTGCCGTCGCAGTAGTTCTGGCAGTGCGACGTGGGACACCAGTCCTGCGTCAGGCATTGCTGGCAGTCATCACCGCCGTGGATCGCGCTCTTTTCCTCGTCGGTCAGAACGCGATACGAATCGGTCAAAGCCAGTCCCGCGCAGCACGAAATGGCGCCGAGGGCGCCTGCGCCCAACAGATAGAAGCGGTTGGACATTGAACATTACCAACTAGAAAGGCCCCGGAAGTCCAACAGACTCACAAAATGACGAACCGGATCTTACGGGGACAGGCCGGACCCTCCAAGACAAATTTTTAACTTGTTGAACGGCAGCACGTTGCGTGCCAGCGTCTAGTCGCCGCTCGAACGCTGCAGCTTGTTCAGCAGGTCCCGCGCCGGCTGATGGTACGGGCCTGGCGGGTGATCTTCGAGCAGCTTTCGCAGGGACGCGATCGCTTCCTCCTCACGGTTGGAAACCATGTGAATCCAAGCCTCGAGGAATCGCGTCTTCGCCGCGTCCGGACCCACCGGATACCGTTCGATGATCCACTGGAACTGCTCGAGCGCGCGGTCCAACTCGTGCAGACCGATCGCGACCTGGCCGGACAGCAGCGCGACTTTCCGAATCTCGTCCCGACCTGCACAGCGCGGCCGGAGGCCGTCGACGATGCGCTGCGCCACGTCGAACTGACCGTCCGAAAAATGACTCACGGCCAGGCGATACTGTGCGACACGTCCTTCCGGACGGTCGGCGAAGCGCGCCGCGGCGCGCTCCCACGTCCGGCGCTGGTCACCTACCGAACGTTGCAGCGCCGCGAGATGCAGGTGCGCGGCGGCCACCAGTGCGATCTGCTCCTCAGCGGGCGCTGATTCACCCGCAACGCGCTGGTACAGCGCCGCAGCGCGCTCGCGCTCCCCCACACGCACATACCAGGTCGCGGCGCGCGACAGCGCCCGCAGGTCATCCGGCCGCACGTCGGTCACCAGGCGATCCAGGGCCGCCTTTACGACATCCCGGCGATGTGCGTCGAACGCGAATCGGACAAAACGCAGCAGCGCCGCACCATGATCCGGCGCGTCGAAGAACGCCAGGTAGTCGTCGATCAGCATCTTCGGCTCGACGAACCTGAGCAGGCTCGCGGCCGTGAGCAGGCCTGCCACCGACAGCCGCCGATCCGCCTCGACTCCGGCGCGCACCTCGACGCCGATCCAGCGCACCGCGCGGTCGAGCGATGCATCGGCGCCGCGCCGGCCGGGTCGCGCGCGGTCGAGGTCAGCGAACATCGACAGGCTCTCGTCGTCGACGCCTCGCCAGTCGATCACGCCGGGCGAGCGCCACAACCGCGCGCGCGCACGAGCGTATTTCCGCCAGGCAGCGGACCGATCCGAACCGTCATCGGTTTCCGCAAGAGGCGCGTCGTCGTCGAGAAGGTCTTGCGGTGCGGGCAGCCCATCGACTTCCGCGACGAGCGCATCGAACGCGGCGCCCGAAGGTCGCCCTGCCCGTGACGCTCGAATCAGTCGACGGTATTGCCGCCACGCGAGCTCGATGGGGCCGTGCTCCGCGTGATGCCGGGCGCGGGCAAGGATCGCCGATGCCCGCGCCGCCTCCGTCGGCGCGACGAGCTCGAGATAGGCCGCCGTCCACGCGGTGTTCAGGGGGTTCGAACCGCCCACGATGCGACCGGCCTCGTACGCCTCCGCCGCCGCGCGGCTCAGCCACAGCGCCCCGTCACCCACCACGAACCGGTCGCGCACGGACCGTAGAAAGAGTCGTCGCCCCTCTTCGCCGATCGGCGCGCCGGATCGCGACCCGGCTTCGTGATACCCGACGCGCACGCCAGGATCGTGATCCAGCGTCATCATGTCGCGGCGCCATCCCTGCGCCGCGATGCGTTCTCGCTCCCTCGCCACGAAGACGTGCAATGCACCGACCTCGTTGCCATCGGCGCGCCCGGAAGCGGAGCGATGCCAACGCTCCACGAGCGGATCCCTCTGACCGGACTGGAGCACCGCCGCCGATCCGCCGTCGCTCGCCAGCGTCGCCGAGGAGAGAACGAGCAGGATCGGAACGAGGATCGTCCGCGTTTCGAAATTCGAAATTCGAAATTCGTATCGGTCCGGAATGCGGCTCTTTGATTCCTTCACGCGCAGCATCATTCTACGACTCGCTTCCAGAGGTCCGCGGCCTTCCGTGCGGTCTTCGTGTCCGGCGCCGAGCGCATCAGCTCGATCAGCAGCCGTCGCGCCGCCTCGTCGTCCTGGCGGTGGATCATGATCGCCGCCTCGGCCAGGTACGCCGTCCCCGCCTCGGGGCTTGACGCAAACTCCCTGCGCACCTGCCGGTAGATCTCGATCGCGCGACGATCGAGTCCGGCCTCGACGCAGGCGGACGCCGCTTCCATCAGGGCGCGGCACAGCACCTGCGGATCGCCTTCGTCCGCGGCGCGCCGCACCGACGCCTCGATCGCCGCAAGCCGCTCGTTCGCGCGTCGAAGCGCCTTTTCCATGCGCCCGCGCGCCCCGGACGCCGCAGGCGTCCCGAGAATGCGCTCCGCGCGCTCGACGTGGTCACTTGCTCCCGCCGCGTTGCCGTCCGCAATCAGAAGGCGCGCCAGGGCCAGGCTTGCGACACCTGCCCGATCGCTCGCGTCGTCGGCGCCCAGGTAACGATGCAGGCACGCGATCGCACCTGAATCGCGACCCTCGATGCCATGCAGAAGACCAATCCAGAACCAGCACGTATCCGCCTGGCTCACGCCGTCGATCGGAGCGTCCGACACCTCGCGGGCGCGCCATGAACCATCGTCGAGTCGTCCGGCAAGACGCGCGTACAACGCCGCCGCGACGTCGTTGCGGTTCATGAGACGAAAGGCGTCGGCCAGTCCGTCGTAGATGTGCAGGTGATGTACGTCGAACAGCCGCGTGCCGAAGCGATCGAGCAACGCGCTCGCGGCATCGGCCCGTTCGAGCCAGGCTTGCTTCGTGCCCCCCTCCTCCTCGCCCCCATCAATGACGCGCAGCGCCGGGAGATAGGCGCCTTGCTCGCATTGACGCTCGGCGAGATACACCCGGGCCTGACGATCCGAGTCGGTACCGGGCTGGCTATCCACGACGCGGCGCGCCCACGCATCCGCCTCCTCGAACCGCTCTTCGAGCGCAAGACGACGCAACTCGTAGCGCAGGCACTCGCGACCGAACACCGCGTCGGGATCCGCATCGACCGCGATCCGCAGCAGACGCTGCGCCGCGCTCTCGTGCTCCCGGGCGCGCAGGTCCGCCGCGGCCATCATGATGAACCGGGCCCCGACCTCATCGCGCGGCAGGCGTCGCGCCATCATCATCACCTGCCCCGGGACCTTTTCGATCTCGAGATCGTCGAGCAGCCCCTTGCGCACACCGTGATATAGCTGGACCAGCTCGCGCGGTCCGTTGGCGCGATCGACGTGCCGGCGCAGCACGCGCGCGTCGTTCATCCTGACCAGGTCGGCGATCGCCTCTCCGGCCGCGGGCGCGCCCGGCGCGATCTTCAGAACCTCCTCATACCGGCGCTCGACGTCGCTTGCGGAATGACCGACGTGTTGCCCGACGCGCGCATATCGAAGGATGAAGGCGCCACGTTCGGCGGGGCTGGATTGGACGGCGCCGCCGTCGTCGACGCCCCGCACCTGCTCGTACTGGCGTTCGAGCAGCGCCAGCGCGTTGTCGATTCTGCCTTCGTTCAGCAGCTTGTCGATGGCCTTCAGCGCATTGGTGACGTGTCCCGTCGAGGCGACCGGCGCCGACGGCAGATCGAACGCCGGCCCGCGGTACCTCACCTCGTCCCAGATCACCAGCTCGTCGATCCTTCCCCTGAACCGGTCCCTGTCGCCGAGGCCGCCGATCCACAGGACCTCTCCCAGGCCCGTGGGTTCCGGTCGGCGCGACAGCTCCGCCGTACTGACGCGCCGGCCGTCGACGAACAGCGCCACCTCGCCGCCCTGTGGTTCCGGCGCGCTGAAATCCCAGGTGACGGCCACATGGTGCCAGGTGCCCGGCTTCCAGCCCTGCACGTCGCCCTTTTCGTCCAGCACCTCGCTGCCGTAGGCGTTGAACCAGATCGTCGTTCGCTCCGCGGGCGGGTCGGTCGAGAGGAACAGACCGATGTAACGATGATCGAACACGGAGTGCTGCCCGCGCCCCTCGCCGAACATGAACAGGATCTGGCGGCTGGTGCCGGCCGCCGCGCCGTCCGGCGCATCGGGCGCCATCCAGAACTCGATCGTGCCTGCGCGCGCCGGCGCCACCGTGGCGAGGTCGCCGTGCTCAGAGAGAAAGAAGAAGTGGCCCGGTGTCGTCTCGAGCGACCCGCCAAAGCCCGGTCGCCCGGCGGTGCGTCCGATGCGCGGATCGCCCTCGATCGCCGCCGGGCGGATGGAGGCCTGCGCGTCGGAGACGAAATCGGGCCGCAGCGCCTCGTCCCAGTGACAGATGAACACGGGATCGGCGCCGAGCGGCGCCGCCACGGCGAGCAGCACGGACATGGTCGCGAGGAGCCGGTCAGCTCGAGCGCATCGCATCGTCATTGCCCCTTGTCATGCCAAAGCGTAGCGCCGCAACGGCAGAAAACCACCGATTGACGCGGCGCGGGCGGTGTCCGCCACCCACGATGGCCTGAATCGTCCTCGTCTTCTTCTTCTTCGTCGTCGATCGGACACGCGAACATTCCGGGCTCCGGCCGGGACGATGCCCGCCGGCAGCGCTCAGCCCCCGCACCGTCCCGGCAGGCGCCCTGCCATGTACCCCACGGACTCGATGTGACGCCGGGCCACCTTGTCCGGCCGCGCGGCCGTCGTCGGGGCCTCGGACTGGTATTGCTCGTAGAGCCTCGCCGATGCGCGCCACGTCTCGTCCAGCGCACGCCGCATTCGTAACGCCGATGTTTGGTGCCGATCGACGATCGGATTGCGCTCCCAGGGATCCTTCGCGATATCGAACAGCTGGTTCACCGCGCCCTCGGCCAGCGGACTGTGCTCGAAGCGCGCGTGCAGCCGGAAGCGATCGTCGGCCACGACGACGTGCCGCATCGTCGCGACGGCCGGGCGCGAACGAAGGCCCAGCACCGGCGCCGGTGCGAGCGGATCGCCGCGCAGCGCCGGCGCGAGCGATCGACCCTGGTACGGTCGCGGGTTGCGGATGGGCACCATCTCGGCGAGTGTGGCCAGCACGTCGAGATTCGAGACCGGCTCGCGCACGCGGCGCCCGGATGCGATCCGTCCCGGCGCGCGCCAGATCATCGGCGTCCACATCTCTTCCCGGTGCACCCCGTTGCCGTGCAGCATGTGCCCGTGCTCTCCGAACGCCTCGCCGTGGTCCGAGACGACGATGGTGATCGTCTCGTCCCGTGCCACGCGGTCCACGGCCTCGACCAGCCTGCGGAGCTGATCGTCGACGTAGGCGATCTCGCCGTCATACCGCGCCACCAAGTGCTCGAGGTCGCGTTTTGCCGGTGGCCGGCCGCGCAGCGCGGCGACGTTCGTGCCGTCCATCGGCCCGTCGTACCCCTTGTCGAACCGCTCGACGTACCGCGCAGGCGGCACGTAGCTGTCGTGCGGGTCGAAGTAAAGCACGAACAGGAAGAACGGCTGGTCCCGCTTCACTGCATTGCCGAGCAGCGACACGGCCCGTTGCGTCACCACGTTGCCCGTCACGATGTCGTTGACCTGCTCGTGCGTCGGCGCCGCGTCGGCCCGGAACAGTCCGGCCGATGCCTGCACGAAGGCAGTCCTGTCGTCGTAGTCGTGGAAACCGCGCGCGAACCCGAAAGCGCGGTCCAGGTGCGGGTTGCTCACGACGCCCGCACAGTAATACCCCTGTCGCGCGAGGTATTGCGGCAGCGTCACGATCGCCTCGGACAGGCGCTCGGTCCCGCATTCGCATCCGTGCACGATCGGCAGCAGGCCGCTCAAGATCGACATGCAGGCGGGAAACGTCCAGCTTGCGGCGCTGTAGCAGTGCTCGAACAGCACGCCCTCCGCGGCCAGCTCGTCGATGAACGGCGAAGTGCCGCGTTCGTACCCGTAGCACCCCAGGTGGTCGCTGCGCAGCGTATCGATGACGACGAGCACCACGTTCGGCGGTCGGTCGTCCGCGGCGCACGCCACGCGCGGCGCCGTGCCCAGCGCGACCGTCGCGGCGGCCAGGAAGAGGACCGGTGCGCCGGACGACGCCCGCAAGAGTGGGAATCCGCGCATCTTCACTGATCTCCGCTGATCTCCGCTGATCTCCGCTGATCTCCGCTGATCTCCGCTGATCAGGACCGAAGGGTTCGGCGGACATCGTAACGAATGGCACGGGCACCGCGTCGCCGGCGCATCGGATCGCGACCGAGCGGAGCCGTGTCGGCCCGGCGACAGAGATCCGTGGTTACAGCGGCACGACGCCCGCGTAGGCGATGCCAGTCAGGTAGGCGATCTGGCGATCCCACGTCACCAGGTCCTCCCTGCAGAACCGGTTGAGGTGATCGTGGCCGCAGGCGCGGGCGAGGACCTTCATGAGCTGATCCGTCGCCTCGAAGAACCCCGCGAGCTGACGGGCCGACTTTTCCGGATCGAGTCGTGCCCGCAGGTGCGGCTTCTGCGTCGCGATGCCCACCGGGCAGTTGTTCGTGTGGCAGGCGCGCATCGCCAGGCACCCGACCGCCTGGATGGCGCTGTTGGCCAGCGCCACGCCGTCGGCGCCGAGGGCGAGCGCCTTGACGAAATCGCTCTCCGTCCGCAGGCCGCCCGTGATGATCAGGGTGACGTCCGGCTGCTCGCGACGGTCGAGGTGCTGCCGCGCCCGGGCCAGCGCCGCGAGCGTCGGCACCGAGATGTTGTTCTTGAAGATGTCGGGCGCCGCGCCCGTCGCGCCGCCGCGGCCGTCGAGGATGATGTACTCGACGCCGACCTCGAGCGCGAAGTCGATGTCGGCCTCGATGTGCTGGGCGGACATCTTGAACCCGATCGGAATGCCGCCGGTCGCCTCGCGCACCTCTTCGGCCACGCGCCGGAAGTCGTCGATGCCGTCGAGATCGGGAAACCGCGGCGGGCTGATCGCCGCCTCGCCCGGTCGCAGGCCGCGGACCTCGGCGATCTTCTCCGTGACCTTGTTGCCCGGCAGGTGCCCGCCGGTCCCGGTCTTGGCGCCCTGCCCGGCCTTGAAGTGGAACGCCTGGCACGGTCGCACCTTGTCGAGGCTCCACCCGAAGCGCCCCGACGCAAGCTCGTAGAAATAGCGCGAGTTGGCCGCCTGCTCCTCCGGCAGCATTCCCCCCTCGCCGGAGCAGATGCCGGTGCCCGCCATCTCGGCGCCCATGGCCAGCGCCGTCTTCGCCTCCTGGCTGAGCGCCCCGAAGCTCATGTCGCTGACGAACAGCGGAAGGTCGAGACGCAGGGGCCGCTGCGCCGCGGGACCGACGATCAGCTCGCCGCCGACCGGCTCGTCCTCGAGCAGTGGTCGTCGCGCCAGCTGCGCGGTGAGCACCTGGATGCGGTCCCATTCCGGAAGATCCGGGGCGGGCACGCCCATCGCGGAAAAGACACCGTGGTGCCCGATGCCCACAGAAGGAACCGGCGGTGCCCGCGCGGCAGCGGCAGGTAGCCGACGTAGAAGTCGTCGGGCCCGGACTCAGGCATCGGCGCCTCCCTCGACCCGGGCGGGGTCGACCGCGGTGCCCGGCGCCAGCGGGTCGGGATCCACGAGCACGCGCCCCTTCTCGACGTGCACCCGGTAGGTGGGCACCTTCTCGGTGAACGGCGGCGGCGACGTGCCGTCCCCAGGCCGGTACTGGTAGCCGTGCCACGGGCAGGTCACGCAGCCGTCGACGATCCGCCCCTCGCCCAGCGGCCCGTTCTGGTGGGCGCAGACGTTGCTGATCGCGGAAATCCCGCCTTCGTGGCGATAGACCGCGATGCGCTCGCCGTCCGGGGGCGACACGACCGTCGCCGCGTCCATCGGGATCCGGTCGACGTCGCCGACGTCGATCCAGGAGCCGCCGTCGCGGTCCACCGGCGCAGCGACGGGCACCCGCCGCTCGGCCAGACCCGCCGCGAGGTGCAGCGTGACGACGATCACCGCGCCGACGCCGAGCGCGACCGGGTACAGCAGGCTTCGTTCGGTCTGGATCACGCCGAGCACCACGTGCATGACGAGCAGCCCGTACGCGAGGTAGACGAGCATGTGCAGCGCCTTCCAGACCGGGGGCGCGAGGTTCACCAGCCAGAAGTCGTGGCTCGTGGCGGCCATGAGAAACAGGATGACCAGGGCGACGAACCCGAGCGTCTCGAACGGAAACGCGGTCAGCGAATCGTAGCGCGTGTTGCTCGCGAACAGCGACACCAGCGGCGACACGTCACCGAACCCGTGGTACCAGACCAGCATGAGGCCGCCGTGCGCCAGGCCGACGACGAAGCTCGTCACGCCGAAATGGCGGCGGTTGTAGAGGAGCGGCGCAAAGCGTGAACTGAGGCGGGCCAGCGGGCCGATACACAAAACGAGGTGGAGCATCAGGATCGCGCACGACCCCAGCCCCCGGATGAGCAGGATTTCGTCGCTCATGCCGCCGGCCACGGTCTTTCCGATCAGCACGAACGCGACGAGATACAGCGCGACGCAGCCGACCAGGACCGCGTCGTAGAACCGCTTGTGACGATTCCACTGGACCGCCCGGTAGCTGGTGCTCATCGATCCGCTCCGCTCGCCGCTCCGTCCGCAGTACCGCTCGCCGCCGGCCCGGCGGTCGCGACCGGCACGGACGGCCGCATCAGCCACCCGAGAAGCAGGCCCAGCACCACCAATGGTCCAAGAACCAGCCAGAGACGCAGATGCCAGCGACGATGGGCGCGCCTCATGAGGCCGCGCTCCCCCGCCGGCGCCGAATCCACTTGAAGAGCATCAGCGGCCACAGCGCCGCCGACGCGGGAAATATGAGCAGGCGGAAACCGATCGGCCCCCCGCGCGCCGCCGGATCGACCGACCCCACGCCGAGCGTCACGAATGCAAACCCGAACAGCACCCCAAACAGGCCGTACAGCAGCATGCCGGCCACCATCGTCTCTGCCCACTGCATGGACAAGCCAATACCATATTCAAGGGCGCGGTGCCAACGACGACGGATGGGCCCCGCCCCGCCCGCTTGCCGGGCATGACGTCGTGGATATCATCGTGCGCGTTTCAGCCCGGGCCGGGGCGTGGACCGGCCCGCCGACGCGGGTTCGGCCAGGACACGCCGGAAGGTTCGGCACGGGCCCGCAGGCCCCGGGCGAAGCTCAGCGGTGTTCGTATCAGGGGTGTGCGACGACCGAAGAGGGATGATATGAGCGAAAAAGTCATCCGCGTGCTGCTGGTCGAGGACAACCCGGCCGATGCGCGCCTGATTCAGCTCTACCTGACCGAGGCCGAGGGTCCGCCCATCGAGATGGAGCGGTGCAACTCCCTGGCCGACGCGATGACGTCGATCCGCCGGCGCAAGCCCGACTCGATGCTTCTGGACCTCATGCTCCCGGACAGCGAGGGGCTCGACACCGTGCGCCGCATCCAGGCCGAGGCGCCCGACCTGCCGTTCGTCGTGCTGACGAGCGCCGACGACAAGACGCTGGGCCTCGAGGCCATCCAGGAGGGGGCCGAGGAGTTCCTGCTCAAGGGCCGTATCAACGGCGAAGCGCTCGTCCGCACGGTCCGCTACGCCATCGAGCGCGCCGAGCGGCGCCGGGCCGAGATGGCGCTGAGCGCCGCGCTCGCCGAGCGCGCCGCCGAGGCCGAGAAGGCCAATCGCGTCAAGAGCGAGTTCCTCGCCAACATGAGCCACGAGATCCGCACGCCGATGAACGGCATCATCGGCATGACCGAGCTGCTGCTGAACACCGAGCTGACCGCCCAGCAGCGCGAGTACCTCACGCTCGTGGAGCAGTCCGCCGACGCGCTGCTGCGCCTGCTCAACGACATCCTCGACTTCTCGAAGATCGAGGCGGGCAAGCTGGAGCTCGCGACGGTGGACTTCAAGCTGCGCGACGTGCTCGGCGACACGCTGCAGGCGCTCGCGATGCGCGCCGCCGAGAAGGGGCTCGAGCTGGCCAACCACATTCCGCCGGACGTGCCCGACGACGTCACCGGCGACCCCGACCGCCTGCGGCAGATCATCGTCAACCTCGTCGGCAACGCGATCAAGTTCACCGACGAAGGCGAGGTCGTCGCGTCGGTGCGGGTGGAATCGAAGACCGAGCAGGAGATCTGCCTGCAGTGCTCGGTCCACGACACCGGCGTCGGCATTCCCGAGCACAAGCAGGCGCACATCTTCGAGGCGTTCAGCCAGGTCGACAGTTCGACCTCGCGCCGGTTCGGCGGCACAGGCCTGGGCCTGGCGATCACGGCGCAGCTCGTCGCGATGATGCGCGGCCGCATCTGGGTCGAGAGCACGCCCGACCAGGGCAGCACGTTTCACTTCACCGTGGTCGTGGGCCTGCAGCAGAGCCCCGCGCCGTCGACGGTGGTCGAGCCCGAGGCCCTGCACGACCTGTCGGTGCTGGTGGTCGACGACAACAAGACCAACCGCCGCATCCTCGAGGAGGTCATGCGGAACTGGGGCATGAAGCCGACGCTGGCCGACAGCGGGCCGGCGGCCCTGGCGAGCCTCTGGCACGCCGTGACCGTCGGCAGCCCGTTCCAGCTGGTGCTGCTCGACCGGATGATGCCGGGCATGGACGGTCACGAGCTGGCCCGGCGCATCCACCACGAGCCGGCGCTCAAGGACACGCACATCATCATGCTGTCGTCGGCGGGCCAGCCGGAGGAGCCGCGCCCGTCGGACTTCGGCATCGGCCGCTACCTGACCAAGCCCGTGAAGCAGTCGGACCTCATGGATGCGATCGTCGAGACGCTCGGCGTCACGATCCACCGCCGGCCGCGGCGCGGCGCCTCGTCCGCCGAGCAGTCGATGCCCGCGCTCGAGCGGAAGCTGAGGGTGCTGCTGGCCGAGGACAGCCTCGTCAACCAGAAGGTGGCGGTGCACCTGCTGGAGCAGCGCGGCCACGAGGTCGTCGTCGCCAACGACGGCGTCGAGGCCGTCGCCGCCGTGAAGCGACAGCCGTTCGACGCGGTGCTCATGGACATCCAGATGCCGAACATGGACGGCTTCGAGGCCACCGCGACGATCCGCGAGCACGAGCGCCCGTCCGGAGCGCACACGCGCATCATCGCGATGACCGCCAACGCGATGAAGGGCGACCGCGAGCGCTGCCTCGACGCCGGGATGGACGGCTACCTGTCCAAGCCGATCCGCGGCTACCAGCTCTTCCAGACGCTGGAGGGGCCGGCGGCCGCGGCGCAGACGTCAACGGCCGAGCCGCAGAAGGAGCCGGAGACGCAGGAGCCGGTCATCGACCGCGACGCGGCGCTCGAACGGACGGGCGGCAACGTCGACGTGCTGAAGGAGCTCGTCGACTTGTTCTTCGAGGAGTGCCCGAAGCTCATGAACCAGATCCGCGAGGCGATCGCGACGCAGCAGACGGCCGAGCTGCGCCGCGCGGCCCACACGCTCAAGGGCTCGGTCGCCATCTTCGGCGCCAACCTCGCTCGCGAGGCCGCGTGGCGTCTCGAGTCGATCGGGCGCGATGGCAACCTCGAGGACGCGCAGAGCGCCTGGGAGGATCTCGAGCAGCGGATCGAGCAGCTCCGCCCGGCGCTCCACGAGCTGGTGTGATTCGCGTAACCGGTGCTCCGCGGGCCGGAATAGCCACAAGAAGCCACGAAACAAGAAGCCACGAAAACGGATTGCCCATGACCACCGCCGTCGTCGTCGATGACCTCAAGCTGGACCGGCGCCTGGCAGGCTCGATGCTGGAGGACCACACCGACCTGCAGGTCGTCTACGCGAAGGACGGCGAGGACGCCCTGTCGAAGATGGCGTCGGCGCCGGCGGACGTCGTGCTCACCGACATGCAGATGCCGCGCATGGACGGGCTCGCGCTCGTCGAGGCCGTACGCCGCGACTACCCGCGCGTGCCGGTCATCCTCATGACGGCGCACGGCAGCGAGGACGTCGCGGCCGAAGCCCTCGTCCGCGGAGCCGCCAGCTACGTGCCGAAGAAGCTGCTCGCCCGCGACCTGGTCAGCACCGTCGAGCGCGTCCTCGCCGTCGCCGGCCACGCCCGGCGCCGCGCGTCGATCCAGGCGCACCTGGTGTCGGTCGAGAACCGGTTCGTCCTTCCCAACGACTTCGAGCGCGTCGAGCTGATCAACACGGTGCGCGACGAGGTCGCGCGGATGCCGCTGATGGACGAGACGGACCTGACGCGCCTGGGCGTCGCGCTCGACGAGGCGCTGTCGAATGCGATCGTGCACGGCAACCTGGAGCTTGTCGACCCGCGCGATCCGCAGATCGCCGAGCGCATGCGGTCCGGCCCGGGGTCCGAGCGCCACGTCCATCTCACCACCCGCCTGGAGCAAGATCAGGTAGCGCTGACGGTGCGCGACGAGGGCCCCGGATTCGACGTCGCCACCCTGCCCGACCCGAACGACCACGCCCGGTTGGAATCCACGGCCGGCCGCGGTCTCATCCTCATTCGCACGTTCATGGACGACGTGCGCTTCAACGAGGCAGGGAACGAGATCACGCTGGTGAAGCGCAGGCAGGACTGAAGCAGCCGGCGCGCTGACCGAAGTCTGGCGACTTCGGCTACAGCCTGTTCAGCAGCGTCTCCTCCATCCCGTCGATCCACCGATTGACGGTCTGCGATGACGATGTCGCATCGTCGCGCTGCGAGGCTCCCGACCAACCGTGCCAGGCGAGCACGTCGACCGTGTCAACCGGTGACGGCGACGTAGTTGCCCCCGCCCGCGCCGGCGCACTCGGATCGAGATTGATCCAGGCGCGATTGACCCGATCGATCGGATTCGTGCCGTAGTTGGCGGCGAACGCATCGAGGTCGCCGTCGCCGTCCACGTCGCCCAGCGACACGCCGGCGCTCTTGCCCGTGCCGATCTGCTGCGTGCTGTCGCTGAACGCACCGGAACCGTCGTTCAACCACAGGCGATTGCCCTGGTTCAGCGCATTAGCCACGAATGCGTCGAGGTCGCCGTCGCCGTCCACGTCGCCCAGCGACACGCCGAGGCTGCGATGGTTGCCCAGCGCCGAGCCGTCGGCGAAGTTGCCGCTGCCGTCGTTGACCCATACCCGGTTGCCCTGACTGCGGTTGGCCACGAAAGCGTCCAGGTCCCCGTCACCGTCCAGATCGCCGAGACGCACGCCGAGGCTGTCGTGGTTACCGAGGCTCTGAAGGCTGTTCGCGAAGTTGCCGCTTCCATCGTTCCGCCAGACGCGATTGCCCTCGTTGCGGTTGGCCACGAACGCATCCGGATCCCCGTCGCCATCCAGATCGCCCAGCGCCACGCCGCGCGTACGGCCGCTTCCCAGACTCTGCAGGCTGTCCGTGAATTGGCCCGAGCCGTCGTTCAGCCACAGTCGATTGCCCTGACCATAGTTCGCGAACATCGCGTCGACGTCGCCGTCGGCGTCCACGTCGCCCAGCGCCACCCCGTGGCTCGCGTGGCCTATCGGAAGAGCATGATCCGAAAAGACTCCGGAACCATCGTTGATCCACACCCGGCCCGGCTGGTTGAGGTTCGCAACGAACGCGTCAAGATCGCCGTCGGCGTCAAGATCGTCCAGCGCGACGCCGCGGCTGTTGTGGCTGCCGAGGGGCGGCCCGCCTCCGGTGAAGTTGCCCGATCCGTCGTTCAACCAGATCCGGTTGCCCTGCGAGAGCGAGTTCGCGACGAACGCGTCCAGGTCACCGTCGCCGTCCAGGTCACCCATCGCCATCGAGATCGCCCAGCGCAATCGTGCTGCTTAACGTGCCGAGCACTTGCGCACCACTGACGAATCCGCCGCTGCCGTCGTTCAGCCAGATGTGCCCGCCGTTCTGATGAACGCCGACCAGCGCGTCCGTGTCGCCGTCGCCGTCGAGGTCACCGAGAGCCAGCGCGCGGCTGCTGTGGTCCCCCACGCTCTGGCCGCTGTCGATCAGGTTGCCGCTGCCGTCGTTCAGCCAGACGCGATCGCCGGCACCCGGGGCCGCGTTGACGACGAACGCGTCCAGATCACCGTCGCCATCCAGATCGCCCAGCGACGCGACGACACTGAGATGATCGCCGAGACGCTGGCCGCTGTCCGACAGGTTGCCCGATCCGTCGTTCAGCCAGACCTGGTTGCCGTCGTTGCCGATCGGAAACAGCGCGTCGACGTCGCCGTCACCGTCGAGATCACCGAGCGTGACGCCGCTGCTGGGCACCAGGCTCTGACCGGTGTCACGCAGGTGGCCCGAATTGGGCGTGGACGACGGCAGAACGAGGTCGCTGTCGTGCGCGGTGTTGTTCGACAGGTCCACATCCCCGGAGATCGAGACGGCGGCGACGTTGGTGACGATCGAATCGGCGGCCAGGTTCGACGCGTGGGCGGGGCTCACGGTGCCGACGACGGTGTAGGTGATCGTCGAACCGAACGGCATGTCTACCAGGTGACCGATGTCACCGGTCCCGTTCGCCGGCGCTACTGCGCCGCCGGTCGTCAGTGAGGTCCAGGTCACGTTGAGCAGCTCGGCGGGGAACGTGTCGGTGACCTGGGCGCCGGTGACGTCGAGGCCGAGGTTGGTGACGACGATGGTGTAGGTGATCACGTCACCCTGCGCGACGGCGACCTGGCCGGCGGTCTTCGTGATCGACAGGTCCGTCGCCGCGTTCAGCCAGACCAGGTACCGGTCGAAGAAGTTCGCCACGAACGCGTCGAGGTCGCCGTCGCCGTCCAGGTCGCCCAGCGCCGCGCGCTGGGTCGTGAAGTCACCGAGGTCCTGGAAGCTGTCCGTGAAGCTGCCGCTGCCGTCGTTGAGCCACACCGCGTTGGCGCCGCTCGCGCCGTTGAACAGGTCGAGGTCGCCGTCGCCCTCCACGTCGCCCAGCGCGACGCTGAGCGTGTCGCCGGTCGACACGGTCTGACCGCTGTCGGCGAAGCGGCCCGCGCCGTCATTCAGCCAGACCCGGTTGCCGTCGCCACGATTGGCCACGACGGCAT
The DNA here is from genome assembly GCA_002686995.1 of Phycisphaeraceae bacterium. Lineage (GTDB taxonomy): Bacteria > Planctomycetota > Phycisphaerae > Phycisphaerales > Phycisphaeraceae > NYZC01. Next base: position 23,658 of record NYZC01000200.1, read on the forward strand.
CCAGGTCACCGTCGCCGTCCACGTCCCCCATCGCAAGACCGTGACCGTAATGATCTCCCAGTGACTGACCGCTGTCGGAGAAACCGGCGCTGCCGTCGTTGAGCCAGACGCGATGGCCCTCGTCACGGGTCGTCACGAACGCGTCGAGATCGCCGTCCCCGTCGACGTCGCCCAGCGTCACGTTGCCGCTGTCGTGCGTGCCGAGGTTCACGCCGGTGTCCGCGAAGTTACCGCTTCCGTCGTTGAGATAGACGCCGTTGCCCGTACCGAAGTTGGCGGCAAACGCGTCCAGATCGCCATCGCCGTCGAGGTCGCCGAGGGCCACCCCGTGGCTCTTGTCGTCGCCGAGGGCCTGGCCGGTGCCCGTGAAGCGCCCGTCGCCGTCGTTCAGGTAGACCGAGTTCGCGAACGCCACCGCCCCGCCCTCACCGACGAATGCGTCGAGATCGCCGTCGCCGTCCACGTCGCCCAGGGCCACGGACTTGCCTGCGGCGTTGACACCCAGCGACTGACCGTTGTCGACGAAGAGGCCCGTGCCGCCGGTCGCGTCCAGGACCAGCACGTCGCTGTCGTGGGCGAAATCGTTCGAGGCATCGAAATCGACGGCACCGAACAGCGGCGTCACCGTCGCCACGTTCGTCACGATCGACTCGGCCGCCGTGTCCGCCGTCCCCGGCCCAACCGCCGTGCCCGTCACGTGATAGGTCACCGTCGATCCGACCGGAAGCGCCATCTGGTCCACGATGTCGCCCGAGCCCGACGGCGTCGCGATCGCGCCACCCGTCGTCGAGATGCTCCAGGTCACGTTCGTCAGGGAAGACGGGAATCGATCCGTGATGTTCGCGCCGGCGACCGCGCCGGGACCGTGGTTCGTGACGACGATGGTGTACGAGACCGCGCCGCCCTGCTCGACCGCGACCTGCCCGGACGTCTTGGTGACCGACAGGTCCGTCTCCGCGTTGAGCCAGATCGAGTGCCCGTCAAAGAAGGCGATCACCATCGCGTCCAGATCGCCGTCGCCGTCGAGATCGCCCAGCGCCGGGCCCGCGCTCCTGCCGTTGCCGAGTTGCTGACCGGTGTCGGTGAAGTTGCCGCTGCCGTCGTTCAGCCAGATGCGGTCGCCCTGGCTCGTATTGCTGACGAACGCGTCGATGTCCCCGTCGCCGTCGACATCGCCGAGCGTCGCGATCGAGCTCGCGTGATCGCCCAGCGCCTGGCCGCTGTCCGTGAAGTTGCCGCTGCCGTCGTTCAGCCGCACGACGTTCGGACCGACCCCGACCTCGAAAAGGTCCAGGTCGCCGTCGCCGTCCAGGTCCCCCAGGGTCAGGTCGCGGCTGTCGTTGACGCCAGCAAGCGCGCCGCCATCCACGAAGCGGCCGTCGCCGTCGTTCAGCCACAGCCGGTTCCCGTCGTTCCGGTTCGCCACCGCGACGTCGAGGTCGCCGTCGCCGTCCACGTCGCCCAGCGCCTGACCGAAGCCGTAGCCCGTGTCGAGCGACTGGCCGCTGTCGCTGAACCGGCCGGCGCCGTCGTTCAGCCAGACTCGATCGGCCTCCCGGCGGTTGGACACGAACGCGTCCAGATCGCCGTCACCGTCCAGGTCGCCCAGCGACAGCTGGTCACTGTCGTAACTGCCGAGATTCTGACCGGTGTCCGTGAAATTGCCGGCGCCGTCGTTGAGGTAGACGCGGTTGCCCGTCTCGAAGTTGGCAACGAACGCGTCCAGATCGCCGTCACCGTCGAGGTCACCCAGCGCCACGTCGTGGCTCTGGTCGTCGCCTAATGACTGGCCACTGTCCGTGAAACGCCCGTCGCCGTCGTTGAGGTAGACCGAGTTGGCGACCCTGATCGCCGGGCCCTTGCCGACGAACGCGTCGAGATCGCCGTCGCCGTCGACGTCACCGAGCGCCAGCGCGTCGGCGGAAACGCCGACGCCCAGCGCCTGGCCGTTGTCGACGAAGAGGCTCGTGCCGCCCGTTCCGTCCAGAACCACGATGTCGCTGTCGTGCGCGGCGTTGTTCGATGGATCCGCGTCCGGAAGGCCGGACGCCAGCTCGACCGTGGCGACGTTCGTCACGACCGCCTCGACCGCGATACCGGCCGTGCCTGACGCGACGACCGTGCCCGTCACGTCATAGGTGATCGTCGATGCGATCGGCAACGTCACGACGTCGACGATGTCGCCGGCGCCGCCGGCGGACGCGACGGCGCCGCCCGACGTGGACGTGGTCCACGACACGCCGGTCAGGGCAGCCGGCAATCGGTCGGTGACGATCGCGCCGGTCACGCCAACCTGGCCGACGTTGGCGACGACGACCGTGTACGACAGCGACGCGCCCTGCTGGACGGCCACCTGGTTCGAGCTCTTCGTGATCGAGAGATCCGGTTCCCCGTTCAGCCACACCACGCTCGCGAAGAAGAAGTTCACCACGAACGCGTCAAGGTCACCGTCACCGTCAAGGTCACCCAGCGACACGCCCTGACCGTTGCCCGTCCCGAGGCTCTGACCCACGTCAGCGAAGTTCCCCGAACCGTCGTTCAGCCACACTCGGCTCTCGCCGCTTGACTTGACCACGAACGCGTCAAGGTCACCGTCACCGTCCACGTCGCCAAGCGACGTCGTGATCGCCACAAACGCCCCCACGTCGCGCATCGTGAACCCGCCGCTGCCGTCGTTCACCCAAAGTGTTCCGTCCCGCGCCAGCACGTCCAGGTCCCCGTCGCCGTCCACGTCGCCAAGCGAAAAGCCCCCGTCACCGTTACTTCCGCCCAGGACCTGTCCGCTGTCCGTGAACAACCCCGCGCCGTCGTTCAGCCACACCTGGTTCCCGCTGCCGTACGTCCCCGCGAACGCGTCCAGGTCGCCGTCGCCGTCAAGGTCGCCAAGCGTCATCGACGTGCCGTTGTCGATGCCGAGCGACTGGCCGCTGTCCGTGAACACGCCGCTACCGTCGTTCAGCCACACACGGCTCGCCTGGTTGCGACTCAGCACGAACGCGTCAACGTCGCCGTCACCGTCCACGTCACCCAGCGACATCGAATCGCTGTCGTGATCGCCCAGGCTCTGACCGCTGTCCGTGAAGTTGCCGCTGCCGTCGTTCAGGAACACCCCGTCGCCGCTGCCGAAGTTCGCAGAGTAAGCGTCAAGGTCACCGTCGCCGTCAAGATCGCCCAGCGACACGTCACCGCTCTGGTCGAATCCAAGGCTCTGGCCGCTGTCCGAGAAGGTCCCGAGGCCGTCGTTCAGCAGAACCGCATTCGCCGCAGAAGACGCTCCGCCCCTGCCGATGAACGCGTCCACGTCACCGTCACCGTCCACGTCACCCAGCGCCACGTCCTTGCTCGTCGACGTGTCACCCAGTACCTGGCCGCTGTCTGCGAAAAGGCCGCTGCCCCCCGTCGCCTCCAGCACCAACACGTCGCTGTCAGAAGACGTGTTGTCGGTCAGATCGTTGTCCGTCACGCCGACCGGCGGCGTCACCGTTGCGACGTTGGTCACGATCGTCTGCGCGGCAAGGCCGGCCGTGCCCGCGCCGACCACCGTCCCGGTCACCGTGTAGGTGATGCTGGCCCCGGCGCCGAACTCGATCAGCTCGCTGATGTCGCCCGATCCGCTCAGCGCCGCGTTGACGACGCCCGACGTGACCGCGGTCCAGGTCACGCCCGTCAATTGCGGCCCAAACGCGTCGGTCACCACGACGCCGGATGCGCCGAGCGTGTCGTCGTTGCGGACCACGATCGTGTAGACGAGCGGCGCGCCCTGGACCACCGACGTCGCGTTCGACGTCTTCGTGATCGACAGGTTCGCGGACTCGTTCAGCCACACCCGGTCGGCCTGGTTGCCGAAATTGGCGGAGATCGCGTCCAGATCGCCGTCGCCGTCGAGACCGCCGATCGCGGCGCCGAGGCTGCGGTGATCGCCGAGCGACTGGCCGTTGGTGGAGAACTGGCCGCTTCCATCGTTCAGCCAGAGGCGGTTCATCTGCCCGTTGCCGTTGGCCACGAACGCATCGAGATCGCCGTCCCCATCCATGTCGCCCAGCGCCACCCCCCGGCCGTTCAGGCTGCCGAGGCTCTGTCCGTTGGTCGTGAAGACGCCGGTGCCGTCGTTCAGCAGTATCCGGTCACTCTGGCCCTGGTTGGTGACGTACACGTCCAGGTCGCCATCGTCGTCAAGATCGCCCAGCGCCAGGTCGGTGCTCTGCGCCGCGCCGATCGCCTGACCGGTGTCGGTGAAGTTGGCGCCGCCGTCGTTCAGCCAGAACCGAATGCCCTGGACGTCGTTGGCCACCACGGCATCGAGATCGCCGTCACCGTCGAGATCGCCGAGGTCGACGCCGCGACTGGTATGGGCGCCGAGCGACTGGCCGTTCGGCGTGAATCGGCCGACGCCGTCATTGAGCCACGCGAGGTTCGCCTGCCCCTCGTTGGCCACGAACGCGTCGAGGTCGCCGTCGCCGTCCAGGTCGCCCAGCACGATGCTGCGGCTGGCGGAGGCGCCGAACGTCTGTCCGCTGTCCGTGAAAACGCCGGCGCCATCGTTGCGCCACAGACGGTTGGCCTCGCCGAGATTCACCACGAACGCGTCGAGATCGCCGTCGTGGTCCACGTCGCCGAACGCCACGTCCGTGCTGTCGTGGCTACCCAGCACCTGTCCGGAATCGGTCAGCACGCCGAGACCGTCGTTGAGCAGAAGGCGATTCGCGCCGTCCGTCACGATCAGCGCGTCGAGATCGCCGTCGGCGTCGACGTCACCGAGATCCACCGCGCGGCTGTCGGCGATGAGAAGCAGCTGGCCGCTGTTCCGCAGCACCCCCGTGCCCCCGGTCGCCGCAGCGCGGAACTGCCAGACGTGCGGCTCGGCCCCTGGCGGAAAATCGAGCCCCGAGGTGACCGTCACCTGCACCTGCTCGCCGGGGCGCAGGTCGCTGCCGGGCGCGAACGTAACGACGGCGCCATCGACCGCGAACGCGCCCGGCGGCTCGCGCCGATGTCCGCTCTGCATCCCGTGCACGACGAACGTCTCGTCGTCCACCGTGAAGCTGGAGATGGCCTCGTCGAAGGTGACGACGACGTCGGTGTCGACGGCCGCGACGTGACCGTTGGCCATCGGCACGCGCGACAGAATGACGGCCGAGAGCAGCACGCGCGACTCGAGCCGCTCGAGCTGGATCGACGGTTCGGTCCTGCGTCGCGTCCTCGGCGCGCGGCGTCCGCGGCGAAATCTCCTGCCTTCTCGAGCCATCTCACTACCCTCTCACAGTGTTGACCTGGAAGCGGCCGGCAGTCGACGTAAATCGCTAAACCGTATTGAAAGCTGTGGTTATGTTAGCTGGCCCGTCCTGCCCGCGTCAAATAATCCGGGCCGGGCGCCCCATGCGCCGCCGCAACGACGCCTGTCAAGATATGCCGATTGCGCGTGAATCCGTAGCGATCAGGAAAGATCGGCGCCCGCGGCCGCCATCTTCTCGTCCAGGAACGCGCCGACCTGGTCGATCGCGACCCGCTGCTGCTGCTGGGTGTCGCGGTCGCGGGCGGTCACGGTCTGATCCGCAAGGGTGTCCCCGTCGATCGTGAAGCAGAACGGCGTGCCGGCCTCGTCCATGCGGGCATAGCGCTTGCCGATGTTCTGCTTGACGTCGAACTGGGCCGCGAAGCGGCGGCGCAGGTCGAGGTAGAGCTTCTCGGCGACCTCCGGCATCCCGTCCTTGTTGACCAGCGGGAAGACGGCCGCCGTGATCGGCGCGAGGCGCGGGTGGAACTTCATGAACAGCTTGCTGGGCCGCGAATCGTCTGGCGTATACGCTTCGCAGAGCAGCACGAGCGTCCCCCGCGAGAGGCCGCTGGCCGGCTCGATGACATTGGGCAGGTAACGCTCGTTGCGCTCCTGGTCGAAGTATTCGAGCTTGACCTTCGCGTGCTCCTGGTGCTGGGTCAGGTCGAAGCAGCCGCGATGCGCAATGCCCTCCAGCTCGCCGTGACCCGGCGCGGTGAACGGGTAGCGATACTCGACGTCGACGCACGCCTTCGAGTAGTGCGCCAACTCGTCCTCGTCGTGGTCGCGGAACACCAGGGTGTCGGCGCTGATGCCGAGGTTGCGCCACCAGCGCATCCGCTGCTGCTTCCAGAAATCGAACCACTTCTGCGACTCGTCCTCGTGGCAGAACCACTCCATCTCCATCTGCTCGAACTCGCGGCTGCGGAAGATGAAGTTGCGCGGCGTCACCTCGTTGCGGAACGCCTTGCCGATCTGGGCGATGCCGAAGGGCATCTTCACCCGCATCGTGTCCATCACGTTCTTGAAGTTCAGGAAGATGCCCTGCGCCGTCTCCGGGCGCAGGTAGACCTTCGACGAGTCGTCCTTCACGGCCCCGGCGTGGCTCTCGAACATCAGGTTGAACTGACGCGGCTCGGTCAGGGACCCGGCGGCCCCGCAGGCGCCGCATGCGTAGCGCTCCATCGGCAGTCCCAGGTCGGGCACCGCCGCCGCGCCGCCATTCTTTACCTTCGCCTTTCGGCAGAGCTTGTCTCCGATCTTGCGCACCGCCGGCGACAGCGCATCCGCCTCGTTGTCGGCCAGCACCGCGACAGCGATGGCGCTGTCGTCCGCGGCCGCCCCCGCGGCGTCGCCGTCCTCGAAGTCGCCGAAGCGCACCGTCCACATCTGGTCGGCGCGAAACCGCGCGTTGCACTCGCGGCAGTCGATCATCGGATCGTTGAAGCCCGCGACGTGCCCCGACGCCTCCCAGGTCCGCGGGTGCTGGATGATCGAGGAATCGAGACCGACGATCTGCAGCGGATGACCGTCCGGGCCGATCGGCGGCGACTCGACGGTGTTTCGCCACCAGTCATCGCGGATGTTGTTCTTGAGCTGGATGCCGAGCGGACCGTAGTCCCAGAAACCGTTGATGCCGCCGTAGATCTCGCTGGCGGGATAGATGAAGCCGCGCCGCTTGCACAGCGCGACGATGTCGTCCATGGACTTGGTTTCGGGCATAAGAGTCCCTAGCAGAATGAATCGTCAGGCCCGAGGCCGACGACAGTGGTGCCTGGCAAGGAGCCCGAAGCAGCTTGCCTCGATAGGCCGGCGATGCAGGGCGACGCCGACAGGCGCCGCCGTCGTCGGTCGAAGCCAGAGGCATTCTGTTAGGGGCTCTAAGGCGGGTCATGCTAGCGAACGGCCGGGGCGCTCACAAATCAGCCGTGGCTCGCAGTTGCGCTCAGCGCCGGCGCGCGCGGCGCGGCATCAGCAGCGCGCCGCCGAGACCGAGCATCAGCGCCGTCGCAGGTTCGGGCACGCGCGACACGAGCAGCGCGTAGTCGCCGACCATGGTGTGGCCGCCCACGGCGAACGGATCGTCGAAGCCGGTGACCGCGAAGTGATAGGTTCCGGTGATCGGCGCGAGCAGGTGAACGGCCGAACCGTTGGCCGCCGTCGTGCCGACGGTGTCGATGGCAAAATCGCTCAGGTCGCCTCCGGCCTGGTCGTCGTCGAACAGCAGATTTCCGAACGCGTCGAAGACGATGATCATCGTGTCCGGGCTGTCGAAATCATCGCTCAGGCTGGCGAGCGGCGCCGTCATGGCCGTCAGCACATCGCCGGCGAACAGCCCGATCGAATAGAAGTCGACATCGCCGGCGGCCCCCGAGGCGAGCGTGTTGACTGCGACCTTCGCCTGGTTCGAGGCTAGCCCGAGCGTATCGGCGCCGGCGCGCGAGTCGTTCGTGGCGTCGGAATCGCTGAAGTCACCGCCCGGCGTGGTGGGATCGATGTGCCCCATGGTCAGCAGGTATTCGCCCTGCTCGCCATGTCCGCTGCCCGTAAAGAAGTCATCAAACCCGGTCACGCCGACGACGTACCGATCCTGGAACGCCGCCTCGAGGCGATACAGGGATCCCAGAGCGTCGCTGGACACGTTGTTGTCGGCATCGCTGTCGTCGTTGGCCGTCAGGATCAGCGATGAAAGATCCGCCGGTCCGAGATCGCTCTCGAAGAACGTCGCGACCTGCGTGTCCGGGTCGTCGAAATCGTTCGGAAGTCCGGAAACCGGTGTCGTGATGCCGAACACGACCTCACCGACGTTCAGCTCACCCAGGGGAAACAACTGCGTCTGGTCGGGCGCCAGGGCGTGCCGCGAAACGTCGCTCGAAATGCTCCCGGCGTTCGCCATCGCCGAGCCCAGCGCCAATCCCAGGATCCCCGCCACGATGCGTACCCATCGATGCATGATTCACTCCCTTCGCAATGAGGTGCCACTCGTCCCACTCGGCGCGATACCGCATGCGGCAACACGACCACCGCCTCGACCGCGCTCGAAATCGATTCTACGAACTCGCCCGCCGAATCATAGCAAGACGACGCGATCCGTCAAAACACGGCGATGTCGCCGCCGACGGAATAACGCCTGCCTCCACGGCGTTGTTGCTGGGGCCCCACTACAATCCGAATCGCATGTCCCGCACGATCCACCTCGAACTTCAGACCGGTGAAGACCCGTTTGCCCGGCGCCTCGCCGATGACGGCCAGACGCTCATGCGCGACGCGCTCACGACGCTCCAGCTCAACCTCGGCAAGCTATGCAATCTCGCGTGCCATCACTGCCACGTCGAGGCCGGCCCGAAGCGCCCCGAGATCATGGACTGGGCGGTGTTCGCGCGCATTCTCGACTGGCTGGATCGGCATTGCGATGCGCTGCCGATCGAGGTGGTCGATCTGACGGGCGGCGCGCCGGAGATGAACCCCGAATTCCGCCGGATGGTGCGCGCGCTGAAGCACCGCGGCCTGCACGTTCTGGATCGCTGCAACCTCACGATTCTTCTCGATTCGGCGCACGCGGATCTCGTCGCGTTCATGGCCCGGCACGAGATCGAGATCGTCGCGAGCCTGCCGTGCTACCTCGAGGACAACGTGGACGCCCAGCGCGGCAACGGCGTGTACGACGAATCGATCGAGGCGCTGCGAATACTCAACGACGCGGGCTACGGCCGCCCCGGATCGGCGCTGCGCCTCGACCTCGTCTACAACCCGGTCGGCTACGGTCTGCCGCCCGACCAGCAGGCGCTCGAAGACGAATACCGGCGCGAGCTGAGGCAGCGCTTCGGCATCGAGTTCAATCGTCTGTGGACCATCACCAACATGCCGATCAAACGGTTCGAGCATGCGCTGCGTCGCGACGACATGTACGACGCGTACATGTCGCGCCTGCACGAGGCACACAATCCGCATACCGTCGACGCGGTGATGTGCCGATCGCTGATCAGCGTCGGCTGGGAAGGCAGCGTCTACGACTGCGACTTCAACCAGATGCTCCAGATGTCGGTGGAAGCCGATCGGATGTTCGGGCCGGGTGACGACGAGATCCAGGTCGAGCGCGAGAGCCGCAAGCTCTGGACGTTCGCGCCCGACGAGCTCGTCAATCGCCCGATCCGCACCGGCGGCCACTGCTTCGGCTGCACGGCCGGCGCGGGATCGAGCTGCACCGGCGCCCTCGGGTAAAGGATCCAGGCGAAACGGGAAGAAGGGTTCGGCCCAATTCTGTTGTATCCAGCTGCAGCTTCCGCGTCCTTGGATGTTCGACATGCGTTGCCGAGCCGGGCCGAGACGGCCCGGCTCGGTGAGGCGATCCCGATGAACCCTCCGTGAATCCCGTGCCGAACAGGATTGGGTTCGGCCTGCTCCTTGCCCCTTGCTCCTTACCCTGACCGCCGGCTTCTTCCCCTCACGTTCTGCGCGCAACAAAGGCTGAATGCGGGATGCGGTCCGTCGTTCGCGACCCGGCGCCGGCGTTCCATTCCTGCTCGATGGCGAACCCGGCGCCATGCAGCGCCGCGCGCCACGTCTCGGCGTCGAACAGGCCGCAAAGATGGCGATCCTCGACGAACCGGATCGCGCCGCACTCCCGAATCGCGAGCACCATGATCAGCTCATAACGGTCCGCCGCCGTGCGTCGCACGTAGCTGACATAACGGACTTCGACGTGTCCGTCGGCCGCCGCATCCCCCGCGCTATCGTGATCCTGGAACGTTTCGGTGAGATACGTCGGACCGACATAGAAGACACCCCCCGGCTCGAGGTGGGCCGCCGCGGTCGCGCACGCGGCTTCGATGTCCTCCACCGTCAGCATGTATTCGACCGCGTCGTGCGCAAGCACCACGCTGAAACCGCGACCGAGGCGCGCCGACCGCATGTCCGCGACATGGACCTGCGTGCGTGGACTCGTCCCGCGACACAGCTCGATCATGCGCGGGGAAAGGTCGAGCGCCGTCGTGTCGTACCCGTCCGCGAGGTGAACCAGCGTGTGTCCCGCCCCTGCCCCCAGTTCGAGGACGGCCGGCAGCGTGCCCTCAGGCTCGTCAAGTGCACCTTTCAGCAACTCACATATGAACTGCGCCTCTGCGACGTAGTCGGCGCGCGGACTGATCAGGGGCCACAGGTGGGCAAGATCGTCGTAGAGACGGGGAGCGGGATTCTTGAATATTGATCCTTGATTCGCGATTTGCGGCAGTTTTACCGCGCATCCTGTCGGCGAACCACGGTGGTCATGACCGCCTGACGCCGGCACCTGGCCCTCATGGCATTCGACCCGGGGCCTTACGCCGCCTTACGCCGCGCGGTTCGCCCACTATCGGCGCCGCGCGCGGCGGTGCTCCGTGATCCGCGCGTCGATCTCGGCCGCGATCGCCCAGACGATGACCGGCCCCACGACGCCGCTGGCCGGCGCCATGCGCGTGTCGTAGCCAGGCACCGCGACGAGCGCATCGCCGTCGGGCCAGAGCGGATCGACGTGAATCTCGTCCCGGCGCAGGTCACCTGGACGAAGGTCGGCGCGACAGAGCCAGGCCACCCCGCGCCCGGCGCGGCGCAGTCGATCGGGCTCGCCCCAACGTACGGACCCCGGAGGCTCGTCCGTTCCCGCCGCCATCACGAAATCGCGACCTGTCGGCGCTTCGTCGCCCGCGCTCGCATCGTCGGGGAGGTGGTCGAGGAGGTGAAAGACGCGCGGATCGGCAGGGAGCCGGCCGCCGACCTGGTGACCGAGAGCCTCGGCCGCATACCACAGGTAGCAGCGTCCACCGTCGAGCATCGCATCGGCGCCGCGATACGCCGCGGCCACGACCGATGGCCATCCCGTCGTCGAAACGTCCAGCACCGTCGCGCGCAGCGCCTTGACATAATCGCGGCCCAGGCGTCCCGGCGCGATCGGCGGCACGCTTCTTTCATGGAACCTCATGCGCCAGCGACGCGGCCATGTCACGTTGCGGCGTCCGCTCGAAGACGCGAGGTCGACCGCGATCGTTCGCCCGCTGCGCGTGCACGCGCTGAAGATCTCACAGGCCCAGGCCCAGGCCACCGCGGCATTCGACACCGCGGTCACCGGCACCCGCAATTCGCCGTGGCGATCGACGATCGCGCCGGTCGCCGCCACATGATTGTCCAGCAGCGCGTCGCAGGCCGCCGCCGCCCGCGCATCAAGATCGAGACGCCGCAGCCGATCGACTGATACGAGCCCGATGACGACGGATCCCCGATCACGCAGATCCCTCGTCTCGACAAGCTGACGCTCCACCATCGAGCGCCAGTCGGGATCACCTCGTCCACGGATGCCGAGCGCGTACACGATCACGTCACCGACACCGCCCGGGCCTCCGTCGATCATCATGAAACCGCCGGCGCGATGACTCAGCTC
>NYZC01000201.1 GCA_002686995.1 Phycisphaeraceae bacterium
CGTCTCGTCGTCATGTCCGCGACCCTGGACGTGCGCGCCGTCACCGCGCACCTCGAATGCGATGCCCTCGAGGCGGCCGGTCGGACCTTTCCCGTCGAGACCACCCATCTCGCGCCCCTCGCCCGCCAGCCGTGCTGGGCGACCGCGGCCGCGGCACTGGACGACCTGACCGCGCGGCAGGACACCGGAGACGTGCTCGTCTTCATGCCCGGCATCTACGAGATTCGGCGCACGATCGAAGCGTGCCGCCAGCGCCTCGGGGCACGCAGCCCCCTGCGATTCCATGCGCTGCACGGCGGGCTAACCGGTCGGGAGCAGGACGAAGCCGTCGAGTCGGGGCCACAGCGCCGGGTCATCGTGTCCACCAACGTGGCCGAGACGTCGATCACGATCGAAGGCGTGCGCCACGTCATCGACAGCGGCCTGGCGCGGATCGACCGCTTCGATCCGCGGCGCGGCATCAACACGCTGCACGTCGAGCAGATCAGCCAGGCGTCGGCGGACCAGCGCGCCGGTCGTGCGGGGCGCACCGCGCCGGGCACGTGCGTTCGCCTCTGGTCCGCGCACGAGCGCCGCGAGGCGTTCACCGCCGCGCAGATCCGCCGGATCGACCTCGCCGAGTCGCTGCTGCGGATTCGATCGATGGGCATCGCCCCCGCGGACTTCCCCTGGCTGGAGTCACCGCCCGGCGCCGCGCTCGACGAGGCCGGGCGCCTGCTTCGCGACCTCGGCGCGCTCGACGAGGGGGTGGCCCTGACGGACACCGGACGCGCGATGGCGCGCCTCCCGATGCACCCGCGCCTGTCGCGAATGATCCTCGAGGCGGCGCAGCGCGGCTGTCTCGGCCGGGCCCTGACGTGGGCGGCGCTGATCAGTGAGCCGGACATCCTCGCCCGCCCGGTCCGGCGGCGATACCACGAACCGGCACCGGACGACGTGTCGTCGGACCTCGTCGTGCGCGAGCGCGCCCTGGAGACGGCCGTTCGCCGTCGTTTCGATCCGTCCGCCTGTCGCGAGCAGGGCTTGAACGCCGGCGCATGCCGCGACGTCGAGCGGACGAGGCGGCAGTACCTGAGGCTCTGCCGGTCCGGCGCAGGGACAAACGCCACCGATTCGGCCGAACGCGCCGCCGGCTCGACCCGCGACCTCGTGTCGAGCCTGCTGCGCGGGTTTCCCGATCACGTCGCCCTGCGCCGGCGTGAAGGCGATCTCGGTTGCAGCATGGTGGGCCAGAAGCGCGTCGTGCTGGATCGCGACAGCGCGGTCCGCCGCGCCGGTCTGCTCGTCGCAGTCGAGGTGCGCGAAGTCGGCGGTGGGCGCGAGCTGAAGACGGTGCTCTCGCTGGCGACGGCGGTGGAGCCGGCATGGCTCGAGCACATCATGCCTGAACGGATCGACGAGGTCGCGGAAGCCGCGTGGAACCCGCAGCGCCGCGCGGTCGAGCAGGTCGCCGCGCGCCGCTTCGACGGTCTCGTCTTCGAATCGAAGGCGCGACCGGACTGCGACGCTGCGCGGGCCGCCGAGATCCTCGTGGAGCTCATCGAGTCGGGCGAACTCGCCCTTGATCGCTGGAACGAGGAAGTCGACCAGTGGATCGCCCGTACGCGATGCGTCGCGCGCTGGTTTCCCGAGCGCGGCGTCATCACCTACGAGCCGGACGACCTGCGCGTCATCCTGCTCGAGATCGTCGACGGCTGCAGCCGTGCCAGCCAGCTGCGCGGCCTGGACTGCATGTCGCACGTGCGCAACGCGCTGTCCTGGCCCGACCAGCAGCTCGTCGAGCAAATGGCGCCGACGAAGATCGCCCTGCCCTCCGGGCGGCGCATGAAGATCGAATACGCCGCGGACCACGCGCCGCGCGGCCGCGCGCTGATCCAGGATCTGTTCGACCTCAAGCAGACGCCGCGCATCGCGGGTGGCCGCGAGAAGCTCGTGCTGGAAATCCTCGGACCCCATCACCGGCCGCTGCAGGTGACCGACGATCTGGAGAGGTTCTGGCGGGAGCTCTATCCGAAGCTTCGGACGGAGTTGCGAAGGCGGTATCCGAAGCACAAGTGGCGGTGAGGGAGAGAGGATTAAGAAAGAGATTACGCTGTTAGTCATTAAGCCAATCGTTATTTGTCAATTCGGACTCGGGTCGGAAGCCGCTTCCGAATTGACAAATGACGATTGGCTTAATGACTAATGGCTTAATAGACTTCAGCGCCGTGCTCATTCCCGTCATCGTCGCCGCCGCGGCGGCGGTCATGATCGTCGTCGAGCTTCGCGCGCCCGGCCGACCCTGGCCGAAGGTCGCCGGCTGGTGGACGCGCGCGATCCTGCTCAACAGCGTCCAGGTCGCCATCGTCTTCGTTTCAGGCGTCGCGTGGGATCCATGGATGCGATCCGCGCGGCCCTGGTCCGCCGCGGATGCGCTCGGCACGACCGGAGGGGCCGTCGCCGGCTACCTCGCCATCACCTTCATCTACTACTGGTGGCACCGCTGGCGTCACGAGGTGCCGCTGCTCTGGCGATGGCTGCACCAGGTGCACCACAGCCCGCAGCGCATCGAGGTGATCACGAGCTTCTACAAGCATCCCTTCGAGATCATCGTCAACAGCCTCCTGTCCAGCGCGATTCTCTACCTGCTGGTCGGCCTCGACCCGCGCACCGCGTCGTTCGCGGTCATGGTGACCGGTCTCGCCGAGCTGTTCTACCACTGGAACGTCTCCACGCCGCACTGGGTCGGCTACCTGTTCCAGCGGCCGGAAAGCCACTGCGTGCATCACCAGTCCGGCCTTCACAAGTACAACTACGCGGACCTGCCGCTGTGGGACATGCTCTTCGGCACGTTCCGCAACCCGCGTCAATGGACGGATTCGTGCGGATTCGCCGATGAGGAACGACGCCTCGGTGCAATGCTCGCGGGCGTCGACGTCAACGCGCCGGGCAAAGGAGCCACTTCGTGAGCCCCGGATCGGCGCCGCCATCGTGATCGTCGTCGGCCTCGCCCAGATGGCCGGCGACCTCGTTCGCCTGACGCCGCTCAAGGCGCTCGCCGCCGCAACCGGCGCATCGCCGGCGCCGCGCGTCTTCTCGGCCGTGAAGGGCTGGGAGACCTACTCGGCGCGATTCTTCGTCGAATGGACCGACGCCGAAGGCGCGGCGCAGTCATTGCAACTGACGCCTGCGGTCAACGCCCGGGTGTCCGGACCGTACGTGCGGCGCAACGTGTTCGGGGCCGCCCTGGCGTATGGCCCCGCGCTCGCCACCAACGACCGCACGCGACCCATGTACGAAGCCGTGACCCGGTACGCGCTGTGTGGCGAAGCGCCGCTGCTGCGCGAACTCGGGATCGAACGGGGCGGCGGCCACGACCTCCGCGTTCGCTTCGAGCCCATCGCGGGCGATCCGCCGGCACACCTGCCGCGCGTGCTCGACGCGCCCTGCCCCTGAACCGGGGAAATCAAGAATCGGCATTCCGCAATCAAACACATCGACCGCCTGGACCGGAGGTCAGTACAGCGTCGCGCGGGTGTTGTTCGGCGCCTACCTGTGCGTTCATTTCCTCCACCTTGCGCCCTGGGCGGCCGAGGTCTACTCGAACCGGGGCGCGCTGCCCGACGCCGCGGACAGCCCGTTCGCCCTGCTGTTTCCCAACATCCTGGCGTGGTTCGATCCGCCCTGGTTCGTGACGGGCGTCGCGCTCGTGGCGGCGGCCGCGAGCGTGCTGCTGGCGGTCGGCAGGTTCGATCGCGTCGCGGCCATCCTGATCTGGTACGTGCTCGCATGCCAGTTCGGGCGCAACCCGCTGACGCTGAACCCGAGCCTCCCTTTCGTCGGCCTCCTGCTGATCGTGCACGCGATGCTGCCCGCGGCGCCCTACGGATCGCTGGGGGCGCGGGGTCGACCCGACCCGGGCGGCGGGTGGCGCCTGCCGGCGCCGCTATTCGTCGCAGTATGGATCGTGATGGCGATCGGCTACACCTACAGCGGCTGCACGAAGCTCATCAGCCCGTCCTGGCTCGACGGCACGGCGATGGCGCACGTGCTCGAAAACCCGCTGGCGCGGCCGACGATGCTGCGGGCCTGGTTGCTCGATCTACCCGACTGGATGCTGAAGGTTGCCACCTGGACAGGGCTCGGACTCGAGCTGGCGTTCGCGCCGCTGGCGCTGTTTCGCCGGACGCGGCCCTGGATCTGGCTGCTGCTTCTGGGCATGCACGTCGATCTGCTGATCCTGATCGACTTTGCGGATCTCAGCCTGGGCATGGTGATGCTGCACGTCTTCACCTTCGATCCGTCCTGGCTGCCCGCGCGCGGAGGAGAAAAGGACCAAGTCTATTACGACGGTCACTGCGGGCTCTGCCACCGCACGGTCCGGTTCGTGCTCGCCGAGGATCCCGCCGGCGCGGTGTTCGTCTTCTCACCGTTGCAGAGCGAAGCGTTCGAGCGCAGCGTGCCCGAAGACGAGCGGGCGCGCCTCCCCGACAGCATCGTCGTCCGCACGGCCGATGGACGCCTGCTCACTCAGTCCGTCGCGATCGCGCACATGCTCGACCGGCTTGGCGGCATGTGGCGGATTGCCGCGCACCTGATGCGGATCGTGCCGCGCCCCGTCCGCGACGTCATCTACCGCGGCATCGCGGCGGTGCGGCGCAAGGTGTTCGCCACGCCGGACGGCGTCTGCCCGATGCTGCCGCCTGAAATTCGTGAGCGGTTCGTGATGTGAGCCTCGCTTCGGTCAATAAGAGAACCATGTGTTCTGCTGGACCTGCATGGCGTATCGCTGCTCGTCGGTGACGATAGCCGACCAGTTCACCGATCCGTCCACTGTCGCAAGGTTGCGCCCACCGGGTTCCGGGCCAATTTGTGTGGGGTCGCCGCCGACGTAGAACCCCGAGTGGTTGCCCTGCCACCAGTAATTCGGGCCGCCTTCGTACCAGACTGTGAAATCGGCCCATAGGCCGAGCTGGCCATTGGACTCGATCGTCTCGGCGTACGGCTTCCCGTCGACGTTGCCGACCATCCACCGCGCCGGGCCGAGGTAGTAGTAGCTCCAGAAGATGTCGAAGGGGGAGACATCCCAGTCCCAGCCGGTCTCCTCCGTGATCAGCGCATCCGGACAGAAGAACGCGCTGCGCTCGCCGAAATACTCGGTCACCCAGGTCGGCTCCTCGACACCGTTGCGGAGAAAGAAGTAAGGCCAGTTGTTGTCCCATTGCACGTTGCAGTCGATGTCGAGAAAATCGATGCTCGTCGGGTCGCATGCGAGCGTCTCGTGCCCGAGCAGCAGGCCGTCATGCTCCTGGGCAAACGCCAGGGTCGCCAGGTGAAGCTGGCGGGTGTTCGACCCGCACATCACCTGAAACGAGACGATCTTGGCCTTCTTCACCGCCGGCAGCAGCATCGCGATCAGCAGCGCGATGATGCTGATGACGACGAGCAATTCGATCAGGGTGAAGCCTCGAGGAGTCGGATGACGGACACGGCTCATGCTGCTACCTCAGATATTGATCGGGCAAACGCGCGGGTGCTGCCAGGCTGCCCCCGATAGCGCGATTCGACAAAAATGATAGCAGGGCCGGCGGTGAATGTGGGGAGATCCCCGACAATCCCGCCCCCGCGCGCGCGACTTGAGGGCCATGTAACCAAAGGACCTACGTCAACCGGTTGCCGCGCCCGCCCCGGTGATTAACATCAGATCGACAAGAGAAGGAGAACCCCACGGGCCTCCGAGCCCCTCACGGTTCAATCAAGAGTCCAGGACAAGAGCACCCGCCGGCGTGGTCGCGGCGTCGTGCTTTTCGATGCCCCCGAAACGTGAGCATTCCCATCGCTGATCGACAAGTCTTCATCAACGGCCGATTCGTCCCCGAATCGCAGGCGTCCGTGTCGATCTTCGACTCCGCGCTGATGTTCGGCGACATGGCGTTCGAATTCACCCGCACCTTCGGGCACAAGCCGTTTCGCCTGAAGGAGCACCTCGAGCGCCTTTACGCATCGATGAAGATCCTGCGCATCGATCCCGGCATGACCCTCGAGGCGATGACGACGATCACGCACGACGTGATCGAACGGACGGCGAAGGGGCTCGACCCGAACATCGACCTGCAGATCCTTCACGAGGTGTCGCGCGGCATCCTCGGACCCTACAAGCGGGCGATCGACAACGAACGTGACGCGAACGGGCCCACGGTGGTGATCGGCGCCTACCCGATGGACCTCCACCTCGCCGGCTTCGCCCCGCTCTACGAAGAGGGCCTGCGCGCGGTAATTCCGCCGCAGCGCGCGATCCCCGCGCACCTGATCGACCCGAAGATGAAGACGCGCAGCCGACAGCACTACCAGATGGCGAACATGCAGGCCGCCCACGTCGACCCGAAAGCCTGGGCGGTGCTCATCGACGGTGACGGATTCATCGCCGAAGGCACCGGCGCGAACGTGTTCGTCGTCGTCGACGGCGTGCTCTGCACGCCCGAGCGCCGAAATATCCTGCGCGGCGTCAGCCGCGGCGTGATCTTCGACCTCGCCGCGCGACTTGGCATCGATTGTCTGGAGCGCAATCTCGAAGCGTACGACATATACAACGCCGACGAGGCGTTCTTCACGTCGACGCCGTTCTGCATCGCGGGCATCACGCATCTCGACGGATTGCCCATCGGATCGGGCACGCCCGGTCCGATCGTCAAACGGCTGCGTGATGCGTGGTCGGAGCTGGTCGGCGTGGACATCGCAGCGCAGGCCCGCTGGTGCGCGAATTACGTCGCCGCACAGGGCTGAGCGCACTGGAAATCGCGTGAACCGGGGCCGCAGGGAAGGAGGATCAGTTCATGATGACGATGACCAGATGGATCGGTGTCGCCGTGGCCGCGCTGTGCGCCGGACAGATCGCCCGCGCCGCGCCGCCCGACGTGCATCGACAGTTCGTTGCCGTCACCGGCCGGCCCGCCACGGGCGGGAGCGCGTTCATCGACGTCGGCAACATCTTGACGGAGACGCCGGTGCTCAACGACCGCGGCGAGGCGCTTTTCGTCGCGTTCACCGGCACGCCCACCGAGCCGATCGGTGGCCTGTTCCACGTGGACGCGAACGGGAACCAGCGCCGCCTGGCCAGCGACGGCGACATCCTGCCCGGGGCGGGCGGCCTGTTCATCGGCACGATGATCTCGCTCGGCATCGACAACGTCGGCAACTTCCTGAGCGCCACGATCTTCGTCGACGAGCTGTTCAATCCCGATCCGCCGATCGCCCAGGCCGGCGTCCTGCTCGAAAGCGACGGGACGCTGCAGGTGCTCGCTCGCGACGGTCAGGCGCGGCCGGACGGCGCGAACTGGGACTCCGTGCTGTTACTGCCCGAACTGAACATCTTCGGAGACGTGCTGCTGTCCGACCAGGGTGACGGCGCCTCGGGTCCGGCGATCTTCATGTACCACTCGGACACCGGTTTCGACACCGTGTTCAATCCTGGCACGGTGACGCCGCCGGGACACACGGTGCCGCTCGAGGCCGCGTTCGCGGCGCAGTTCGCCGGCCCGGGTCGCGCGATCTTTCTCGGCGCCTCGGGCATCGGGACGCCCGCCGTGCGGTCGGGCTATTTCACGTGGGAACGCGGCGCTGGCGTGACCCAGCTTCTCGACGCCCAGAACCTGACCGGACCTTCGGGCGAGCGCGTCACCGGGATCGGCATCATTCATGCCAACAACCTGGGCGAGGTCGCGTTCACGGGGGACGTGCCGGACGTCGACCCGCTCACCGTGGAGGTGCTGTTCACGGCCGACGCGAACGGGAACCTCACCGAGCGCTTCCGCGTCGGCGACACCCTCCCGGGCGCGGCGCAGCCCGTCGACGACATCGCCGTCGAAGGCTACAACGACACCGGCCAGGTCATCCTGACGGTGGAGCACTCGATCGACGACGCGCTCGTGCTGTACGACCCGACCGACGGCGCCACGATCATCGCGGAAGAAGGTGACCAGACGCCCGACGGCGTCGGCCGATTCGACGAGATCTTCCAGATCGAAATGAACGAGCACGGCCAGGTTGCGTTTCTCGCGTCGACGACGGACAGCGCGACCTCCGAAGGCATCTACTTCTACGACCGGTCGTTCGGCCTGGTCGAGCTCGTCGAGTCCGGCGACGCGATGCTCGGCGGCTTCGTCGACGATCTCACGTTCGACGTCTCGAGCGGCTCGTTCGACATCGAGCAGCGACGCGGCCTCAACGACCTCGCCCAGGTCGCCCTGCGGCTCACCCTCGACAACGGCGGTTCCGCGCTGGCGGTCTTCACCGTCCCCGAGCCGGCAACGGCGGGCCTGACGATCGCGGGCGCGATCTTCGGCACCGGCCGCCGCAATCGGTATCCGTCACCGACGCGAAAAAAGAGCTGACTCGATCAAACCGGCGCTTCGCGACCAGCGTACCGAACGTCCATCAAAGCGAAAACGCCCGACTGGCTGAATCGCGTTGCGGCCCCGCTGAAACGCAGACCGGGTCTCCGTGCGCCCTGGATGCCGCGCGACATGAGCGTCGCGCCGGCGTGTGAGCCCCATCGGGCGTCCCCCACCGAAAAAAAAAAAAAAGGTCGAGGGACACTCCGGGGATCAGCGTCATATTCCTCTGATGCCGACGCTGGAACCGACGTGCGTGACGGCCGCGTCCGGCCCCGCTAACTTCGATCCGCGCGACCGCGCGCTCGAACTTTGCGAGACCGCGTCGTTGTCCATCACCGCACCCGACAACCAGCGCATGGTCCAGTCCTACGTCGCCGCCCTCTGCCGCGACCCCGGGGCCGTCGACGACCTGGCCCAGGAGGTGTTCGTGCGCGCCCTCGAACGCATCGATCGACTGCATGACCCGGCAGATGCCGGAGCGTTCCTGCGCGGTATCGCGCGGCACGTCGTGCAGGAGCACTTTCGCCGCCGAAGACGCGATCGATCCTATCTCGACGCGACGATCGCGGCGATCGCCGAAGACGAGGCGCCGTGGCGGAGCGCCCAGAACGAAGAGGCGCTGCGGCGTCTCCATGACGCTATCGACGAGCTGCCCGTCGTCGCCCGGCGCATGCTCGAGATGCGGTACCACGATGGCAGGACGGCGGTGGAGATCGCGCGCGCGTTCGGCATTCGTCCCGGTGCCGTACGTGCCAGCCTGATGCGAATCCGCGATCGTCTCAGGAAGCGACTCGGGTCGGATTGACTGAATCGACATCGCGCAGGAATGGCTGCTCGAGCGTCGAGCGGCAGCGCGATGACTGCGCCACACTGCAAGGAGTGAACCTCATGGCCCACGTCATCACCAGCGCGTGCGAAGGATGCAAGCACATCGCCTGCGTGTCGGTGTGCCCCATGGACTGCATCCACCCGACGTCCGACGAGGAGGGATTCGAATCGGCGAAGCAGCTCTACGTCAACCCGGATACCTGCATCGACTGCGGCCTCTGCGAGGCGGAATGCCCGGTCAAGGCCATCTTCCAGGAGGAGGACCTGCCGCCGGACATGGCGCACTTCGCACAGGTCAACTCGGCGTGGTTCGCCGGTGAAGGTTCGGAACCCGAGGAAGCCCCCCCTTTGCAAGGGGGGGTTGGGGGGGTATCCGACTGACGGACGTGCCTATCAACGGGTTGCGGGCTCCATGCCGCGCAGCACCCATCCGAACGCATCCGTGTTCATCCGCGTTCATCCGTGGTTTCCGTTCCAAACTGGACGGCGCGCCCGGAATGGGAAGAATGACACGGGCGTCATGCAACCGCTCACCGCCACCTATCGAACGTCGCTGGGGCTGCTCACCGACCTCTACCAGCTCACCATGGCCTACGGCTACTGGAAGCTGGGCCGGGCCGAGCAGGAGGCGGTGTTTCACCTGTTCTTCCGCCGTCCGCCGTTCCAGGGCGGATTCGCGCTCACGGCGGGCCTGGCTCACGTCGTCGACTTCCTGGACCGGTTCGGCATCGACGAGGGCGACCGCGCCTACCTGGCGACGCTGACCGGCAACGACGGCAAGGCGCTGTTCGAGCCCGCGTTTCTCGACTATCTCGGACAGCTTTCGTTCACCTGCGCCGTCGACGCGGTTCCCGAGGGCACCGTGGTCTTCGGCGACGAGCCGCTCGTGCGCGTCCACGGCCCGATCATCCAGAGTCAGATCGTCGAAACGGCGCTGCTGAACCTCGTGAACTTCCAGACGCTGGTAGCGACGAAGTCGGCGCGCATCTGCATGGCCGCGGGCGAAGACTCGGTGCTCGAGTTCGGACTGCGCCGCGCCCAGGGGGTGGACGGCGCTCTCGCCGCGACGCGCGCGGCGTATATCGGCGGCGCCAGCGCCACTTCGAACGTGCTTGCCGGCCGGCTCTTCGGCATCCCGGTCCACGGCACGCACGCGCACAGCTGGGTCATGGCGTTCGACGAGGAGATCGAGTCGTTCGAAAGCTACGCGGCCACCCTGCCCAACAACTGCGTCTTTCTCGTCGACACCTACGACACGATCGCCGGCGTGCACAAGGCCGTCGAGGTGGGTCGTCGACTGCGGCAGCGCGGGCACGAAATGGTCGGCATCCGACTCGACTCGGGCGACCTCGCGTACCTGAGCATCGAGGCGCGCCGCGTGCTCGACGAAGCCGGATTCGACAAGGCCGTGATCGTGGCGTCGAACGATCTCGACGAGCAGCTCATCCGCGACCTGAAGCAGCAGGGTGCGACCGTCGCCGTATGGGGCGTGGGTACGAAGCTCGCCACCGCCTACGATCAGCCTGCGCTGGGCGGGGTCTACAAGCTGGGGGCGATCCGCAACGCTGACGGAAGCTGGAAGCACTGCGTGAAGCTCTCCGAGCAGGTGATCAAGACGTCGATCCCGGGCATCCTGAACGTGCGCCGTTTCGCAACCCGGGACGGCCTGATCGCGGACATGATCTATGACGAGCTCACCGGCGTGACCGACGCGACCCGGATCATCGATGCGGACGACCCGGAGCGCCACAAGAGCATCGATGCCGCGGCGCAACACCGCGATCTGCTCGTGCCCGTGGCGCGCGACGGCCACATCGTGATGGAGGACGAATCGCTCGACGTGATTCGCCAGCGCGCCGCGAAGGAGCTGACGGCACTGCATCCCAGCATCCGCAGGTTCCTGAACCCGCACGAATACCCGGTCGGTCTGGAATCCGAACTGCATGAGCTGCGCAGCCGGATGATTCACGACGCCCGCACGAAAACATCGGAAGCGTCATGAAGGCCCTCGTCCTCGTCGACATTCAGAACGACTTCACACCCGCGGCGCCCGGCAAACCGGAGGGCGCCCTGGCGGTTCCCGGCGGCCTCGAGGTGATCGACATCGCCAACCGCCTGATGGGCGAGCATGACCTCGTCGTCGCGACGCAGGACTGGCACCCGGCCGACCACGGCTCGTTCGCCAGCCGGCACGCCGCAAAGCGCATCGGCGACGTCGTGAAGCTCGGCGGATTCGACCAGGTCCTCTGGCCCGATCACTGCGTCCAGAACACGGCCGGCGCCGAATTCTGCGCTTCACTTGATCGAAGCGGCATTCACCAGATCGTGCGCAAGGGCACCGACCCCGGCATCGACAGCTACAGCGGCTTCTTCGACAACGGCCGGCGCAAGGCGACGGGTCTGGCCGACCTGCTGCGCGACCGCGGTGTGACCGACGTCGCGGTGATGGGGCTTGCCACGGACTACTGCGTGAAGTTCACCGCGCTCGACGCGGCCGACCTGGGCTTCACGACGAGCCTGATCGTCGAAGGCTGCCGCGGTGTCGACCTCCAGCCCGGTGACTGCGACCGTGCGATCGAGGCGATGCGGGAGGCTGGGGTGCGGATTGCGGCGGGGTGAGGGACGGGTCTCTCACGGATGCACCGAGGGGAATCGCATTCGATTGCGACGCCTCCTGATCGAGCCGCGCGCCGATCAAGCTTCAGCGCTCAGGTTTCTCAGTCCTGTGTCGCCCGGTGACCGACCAGCCGAATCTGTTCTGGATCACGATGGTGCCAAACAGAATCAGAGGCACTAACAGCAGCAAGATCGGCGCAACACCACCATCCATCGGTCCTCGGTTTACGATGGCAATGTACTGAGACTGCAGATACATGCCGGGAGTCAGCACAAACGCAATCGCAAGCAGCGCAATCAGCAAGATCCTGGCCGGCGCCGTCGACTTCTTCAGCAGGTAACCGATCCAGACGGAGGGCACGACCAGCGCAGCGATCAGCAACATGTCTGCGAGCGTGTTCACAAAGGCAATATAGGCTTTGTCGGAAAACCCGGTTCGGATCGCGGAATGGAAGGCGGAGCACCAGTCACCGATAGGGAACGATGACGATTAGATTCTTCCGGTGTCACTTCTCGTCACGGTGACGAGAAGTCGAAGGTCCAAGGTCTGAAGGTCGAAAGCGGAACTGTC
>NYZC01000202.1 GCA_002686995.1 Phycisphaeraceae bacterium
ACGTACGGTTTGAACGGGATCCTCAGGAAACGGAGCTCTCGGGCCACCGCGCCTGAGGATTACCAATGAATTACGTATCTCTCGGAAG
Organism: Phycisphaeraceae bacterium; assembly: GCA_002686995.1. Lineage (GTDB taxonomy): Bacteria > Planctomycetota > Phycisphaerae > Phycisphaerales > Phycisphaeraceae > NYZC01. The sequence goes on from NYZC01000202.1 coordinate 89, forward strand.
AACCGGCGTGCAGGTCTCGCAGCTCTGCTTCGGCACGATGTCCTTCGGCGGCGATGCCGACGAGGACACTTCCGCCGCGATGTTTCATCGATGCCGTGAGACGGGCATCAACTTCTTCGACTGCGCCAACGTCTACGCGAACGGGCGCAGCGAGGAGATCCTCGGCGGGCTCATGCGCGGCTGCCGCGACGAGATCGTCCTGACGTCGAAGGCCGGCATGCCGCTGGCCGGCAGCCCGGTCGACCGCGGCCTGTCGCGCCGTCACCTGTTCCAGCAGATCGAAACGAGCCTCCGTCGCCTCGAGACCGATCGTCTCGACGTCTACTTCGTGCACCATTTCGATCCGCGCACGCCGATGGACCAGACGCTGCGGGCGCTCGACGATCTGGTCCGGCAGGGCAAGATTCTCTACGCGGGCGTCAGCAACTGGTCGGCCTGGCAGATCGCCCGCTCGCTCGGCTACTGCGATCAGCACGACCTGGCCCCGTTCCTCTGCATTCAGCCGATGTACAATCTGGTGAAGCGCCAGGCCGAGGTCGAGATCCTGCCCATGGCCGAGGCAGAGAACCTGTCGGTCATCGCCTACAGCCCGCTCGGCGGCGGCCTGCTCACGGGCAAGTACGGCTCCAGCGCACACGACGACACCGGCGACGCATCGCCCCGGCGGCTCGCCGACATGCAGATGTACACGAACCGCTACGGCGACCCCGCGCTGTTCGACGTCGCCCGAAGCTTCAGCGCGATGGCGCAGGCGCACGGCGTGCATCCTGCCACGCTGGCCGTCGCGTGGGTCGGCACGCACCCGGCGGTGACGTGCCCGATCATCGGGGCCCGCAACCTCGAACAGCTCGAGCCGTCGCTCGCCGCGGCCGAGTTCGACATGGCGCCCGAGCTTCGCGCCAAGGTCACGGCCCTGACCCCCGATCCGGCCCTGGCCACCGACCGCGCCGAGGAGAAGGAGGGCCTGCCGCTGCGGTGACCGTCTCCCGGACCGCCTCTCACGGAGGCACGGAGAAGACACGCAAAGACAGAGGACGTCAGTCGACCCGCGCCCTACAGGACACACATTGGGGTGCCGGATTCGGTGCCGGATTCGGTGCCGGATCTGCAGGCGATTCGCTAGAAAACCAGCCGGATCGAGATCTGGCCGGACGGCATCTCGACGGCATCTTGACGGCATCTTGACGGCATCTTGACGGCATCTTGACGGCATCTTGACGGACTGACGGAATCTTGACGCTACCGTAACGGCCGAGACGCTCCAGGGCATAGACCTCCAACGCGTGAGGCCGCAATGACCGGCGCCAACCAGCCTTGGCGCTCGTTCTTGTAGCCTCCGGACGCTACCGACATTCTGCGACGCTTCTGACGCCTGCGACTTGCCGACTCTCCTGACCCATCTGACCCATCTGACCCTTCCGACCCTTCCGACTCCCCGCCCATGCCCTCACGCCCCCGCCACATCGTCGTCATCCTCGCTGACGACCTGGGCTACGGCGACATGGGCTGGAACAATCCGGACAGTCGCATCCCGACGCCGCATCTCGATCGCCTCGCCGCCGAGGGCATGCACTTCACCGACGCCCATGCCGGGTCGAGCCTGTGCACGCCCAGCCGCTACAACCTGCTGACCGGCCGCTACGCATGGCGATCGCGACTTAAGAAGGACATCGTGTGGGAATGGGATGGGCCGCTCATCGAGCCGGACCGGCCGACGCTGGCGACCCTGCTTCGTGGCCAGGGTTACCGCACCGCGTGCATCGGCAAGTGGCACCTCGGCTGGGACTGGCCGACGCACGACGGCACGCATCCGAACGACGAGTTGCCGTTCGGCGTGCCGGTCCGTGACGTGCGACAGCAGTTCGGCCTGAACCGCATCGATCTCACCTCGCCGCTCGGGGGCGGCCCGCTTGCATGCGGGTTCGAGACCTACTTCGGCGTCGACGTGCCGAACTTTCCGCCCTACGGGTGGATCGAGGACGATCACCTCGTGGGCGCGTTCACCGTGCTCAAGCCGGATTCCATGTACGGGCGCGCCGGCTGGATGACGCCCGGGTGGACGCTGGAGGGGATGATCCCCGAGCTTACGCGGCGCGCGGTCACTTTCCTGACAGACTCTGCGGAGCCGGGCTTTCTCTACTTCCCGCTCACCTCGCCGCATTCGCCCATCGTGCCCAACGCGCCGTTTCTCGGCCGCAGCGGCGCGGGCCGCTACGGCGACTTCGTCTGCGAGGTCGACTGGGTCGTGGGCCGGATCGTCGACGCACTGGAGCGCGCCGGCGTCCGCGACGACACGCTGCTTCTATTCACCAGCGACAACGGCCCGGAAGTCCGCACGCCCGACGATCAAGGCGCCTACGACCGCGCGCGACAATACGCGCACTTCAGCATGGGGCCGCTTCGCGGCGTGAAGTGCGACGCGTGGGAGGGCGGCCATCGCGTCCCGATGCTCGCGTCGTGGCCCGGCGTGATTGCGGCCGGAAGCCGCTGCGACCGGCTGGTCGGCCTCGGTGACCTGATGGCCACCTGCGCCGAAGCCGTCGGCGCCGAGATGCCGCCCGGCGCCGCCGAGGACAGCGAGAGCATGCTGCCGCTGCTGCGCGGCGCGGCCAGAGGCGCGCGGGACTTCGCGATCCACCACAGCGCCCAAGGCAAGTTCGTCGTGCGCCGCGGCGACTGGGTGCTGATCGACGCCCCGACGGGCGACGAGCGCGGCGAGACCGACTGGTTCAAAGCGCACCGCGGCTATCTGCCGCACGATCTGCCGGGCGAACTGTACAACCTTCGTGACGACCTGGCCGAGCGACGAAACCTGCACGCCGAGCGCCCGGACATCGTGGCGGAGCTTGCGGCCATTCTCCAACGGGAGAAGAGATAGGCCCAACAACAGACGCGCAATCGACGTCCGCAAGCCCCCTTTCCGAGGGGATCGGGGAGTTGTCGCATCGTCCGGACCTGGCATCAAGAAGGGTTGCGGGCTTCGGCCCGCCCTGTGCTTGTTGTGGCCATTGCGGTCAGCGGAGCACCGGTTACGCCCGGATCAATCTCGGGTCTGACGCTTCAGATTCCCATGAGTGACCGTTTTGGCCGGATCGGATGTCAACGGTCGGCAACCGATCGGCCCCAGGCGACCCATCCGCTGCCCCCGGATCTTTTCGTTCCGTCGTCTCTTGGAAACAAGCGAGGCGGCGTTACACTAAAACGCGGGCGACCTGCTGCTTTTTCGACCAGGTGCATCGCATGTTCACCATGACTGATCCGCGGACCGGCGACCGGAGCCGGTCGTGGTTCGGCCTGCTCGTGTTCGGCCTGCTGACGGCCGCGCCCGGATGTGGCTCCTCGGACGCCCCCAGCGCGATCCACGGCACCATTCGAGTCGGCGTGCTGCCGGGCGAGAACCGCGATGCGCTGCGGGACCAGTTCGGACCGCTTCTGACTTATCTCGGCAGTGAAACGGGCGTGACATACGAGTTGGTGCTTCATGATTCCTACGAGGAATTTCAGCAGGCTTTCGAGCGCAGGAAGGTGGATCTGGGATGGTTCGGCGGATATACGTTTGCCAACGTCTACCGCTCCAGTGGCGCCGTCCCGCTCGTGTCACGCAGTCGCGATTCGCGATTCACCAGCTACTTCCTGGTGCGCACTGACAATTCCGCTCACGACCTGAACGACATGCGCGGCAGGAGATTTGCATTCGGCTCGCGTCTTTCGACTTCGGGCCACCTGATGCCTCGGTTTTTCCTGCAGAACCGGGGTATCGATCCGGAATCGTTCTTCCGCGAGATCCGATTCACCGGAGCGCATGACCGGACCGCCATGGCCGTACGCGATGGCGAGGTCGACCTTGGCGTGGCGAACGGCTCGATCATTGACACCATGTACGCGTCGGGAAAGCTGGACCCTCGGGAAGTGCGGATTCTCAGGGTGACGCCACCCTTCATGGACTATGTGTGGGCGTGTCAACCTCACCTGGAACCGCAGTTCCGTTCGAGGCTGATCGACGCATTCCTTGACTTGTCGGTGCATACGCCAGCTCACAAGCTCGTATTGAGCCCGTTGCGCGCCAGGTACTTCGTGCCGGTCGACATTGACCAGTTCAAGGACCTGATCGGAATCATCGAACAACTTGCGATCGCGGAGACTGCAGGATGAACGTGCCGCAGGACGCGGCCAAGCCCGCGCCGACCAGCATTCTGCGCTACGTCTACCTGCTCGTCGGGGTCGTCGTCGTGACGGCGATCGCTGTCGGCGTCGCCCTGCTGCGCGGCCGCCAGGACATCTCGGCGATCGAGTCGATGTCGAGCGCGTATCACCAGGCAACGCGCATCGATCTTGCGGAAATCGAGTTCGAGTTGAACGCGATCGAGCGGATGCTCGCCCGTCACGCGCTCGGCGGCGGCGACGACGAGGCCACGGATCGCGAGCACTTTGAGCTCACCCTCTCATCGCTGATCATCGACCGTTACGTCGATTCGATCCTCGCGACCCAGCGTCAGTTCGATCATGCTCAATTCGAGGCCCCCGGCCGGCGGCTGCACGGCGCCGCCGACATCCTCCGGGAGGCGATCGCCCGGCGGGAGGGTCCCACGAGCATCTGGCCAAAGCTGGATTTGTTCGAAATCCGGTGCTACCAGCTCGATCGCCTTCACGAGATCGCCTATCGCCGGAACGTGAGATACATCAGGAGCAACCCGGGCACGGTCGTCTACATCGGCCTGGTCGCCCTCCTGTTCTGCAGCGGCGGCGCCGCGTTCCATGTCCTGCTTCGACTGACCAAGCGTGCGATTGACCGGCGGCTCCAGGCCGAGGAGATCCTCGGGCAGAGTGAATACAGGTTTCGGACGATCGTCGAAACCACGGAGGAGTGGATCTGGGAAATCAATCTGGACGGCTTGCACACCTATTCGAATCCCGCTGTCGTAGGAATACTCGGGTACGCGGTCGACGAGGTCGTCGGCACGAACAGCTTTCACCTGATTTACGAATCCGATCAGAAAGCGGTCCGGGGTCGCCTGCAGCATCTGATCGACAACCAGGAAGGTTGGCGCGGATGGGTCATCCGCTGGAAGCACAGGGACGGGTCAATTCGATTCCTGGAGAGCAACGCCGTCCCGCTGTTCGATATCGACCGCAGGCTCGTCGGCTTTCGCGGTGCTGACCGCGACATCACCCGTCGCATGAAGGCCGAAGAAGAGACAAGGAGCTTTCAGGATGAACTCGTTCACGTGCAGAAACTCAATGCGATCGGCACGCTGGCAAGCGGGGTGGCCCACGATTTCAACAATCTCCTGACGGCGATTGACGGATACGCGGACCTGATTCAGGCCGAGATGGTCGATGACGACCCGGCGCTCAAGTACGCCCGGATGATCGGCGAGGTGACGCGTCAGGCCGCGGGCGTGAGCCAGGCGTTGCTGACGTTCGCGCGCAGGTCCGAAAGTGACAAGAGGCCCATCAACATCATCCAGGTCACGGATGAGGCGATCCTGATGTTGCAGCGCCTGCTGCCTTCGTCGATCGTGCTGCAGCGTCGACTTGACCGCGACGACCTGTGGGTCTTCGGAAACGACGTTCAGATCAAGCAGGTGCTGATGAACCTCGCTCTCAACGCGCGTGACGCGATGCCGGCCGGGGGCTCGCTCGAGATCAGGGTCGAGGGGGTCGAAAGCAAAGCGATGATCACGGTGTCCGACACGGGCGAAGGTATGACGCCCGAAACGGTGAATCGCATTTTCGAGCCCTTCTTCACGACGAAACCGAGAGAGCAGGGAACAGGACTCGGCCTGGACGTGATCCACGGGATCATCCAGGATCACGGCGGGAGCATTGACGTTGATTCCCGGCCGGGGCGCGGAACATCGCTGAACGTCCATCTGCCGCGGTGCGACGCGCCGACCGCAATCCGGTCGCCGGAGGCGTCCGCGCCCGACGCGCATCGCGGCGTCGGCCTGATCCTGGTCGCCGAAGACAACGAGCATATTCGTGAGCTGTTGTGCGAGGCGCTCACGATCGCCGGCTACCAGACGGTCCAGACAGGCGATGGTGATGAAACGGTGGCGGCTTTCCGCCGACATGCGGACGCTGTTCACCTGGTGATTCTGGATCTCGATCTGCCGAAGAAGACGGGACAGCAATGCCTCAAGGAGTTGCGCGACGGAGGCAGCCGGGTGCCGGTCCTGATCGTGTCGGGCAACCCCGGCGAGATCTCCGGTGAATCCGCGAACGGCGGAGTCTACGTGATGCAAAAACCCTTCCGAATGACCGACGTCGTGGTCCGGATCAACAGCATCCTCAATTCGGTGGGAGAAGCGGCGAGTCTTTCGAGTTGACGTCGCACGTCGGCGTGGACGCGTCCGCCACGTTCAGCAATGTGCGCGGCGTCCAGTCCAGTTCTGGCGCATGTTTCTGCCTGTCGTCCGCGATCCGACCGATGCCATGGCCCATGGCGTCGAGGATCGTATGCCCGAGCACGGGAATGTCTCCCGTGTCGATGCGCACGCCCTGCAGGTGCCGGTCCACCGAATCCATGAACGCGTCGAGGTCGGACGACGCGACTCAGGTCCACGGAAGGGTGGCCGGCTTCCGGTCCCATTCGTTCATGATCTGCTTGCATTCACACAGAGCCGCGATCCGATCAAGAATCAGCGAAAAGATCGAATCAAGATGCTCCGGCGCCGCGTCGTGCGCCCGCGACACGACCCGGTGGCTCTGATCGAAACACACGCGATCGGCGTCATTGATGTCCTGGAAGAACGGCACGAGCGCAGCCGGATCGATGGCGTCCGCATGCCCGACCCACTCCGCACGGAAAGTCCGGGTCTGGTGCTCGATATCGAGCCAGTCGGGGATCTCTTCACCCATCCCGAAAAACAGCAGGCCGGGAGAGAAGTACCAGGCGGGGCCCCCCTGATGCAAGAGGTGGCGATGTCGTACGAATCGGTCGAGACGATGGAGTCGAGATGCGCCGCGTCGGAGACGTGGTACGTGATGCCAAGGGGGTTTTCCGCCTCGATGCGCCTGGCGTGATCGATCATCCGCGGCGACAGGTCGACGCCCGTGACCGCGGCCCCGCGCGTCGCCATCTCGCGCGAGAAATACCCGTTTCCGCATCCAAGATCCAGAGGCCGCAGGCCCGCCACGTCTCCGCAATGCGCCACGCGTTCCGGTCCGAAGAAGTCGTATCGATAGTCGTCGCGCCCGGACGCCTGCCCCTTCACGTACGCGTCTGCCGCGGCATCCCAGCATCGTCGAACGGATTCGGCGTCGAACCTGTCGGCGGTTTCCGGCATGACGGGCCCCGATTCCGATCGAACGACAACTACCTGTCTCGCCGGCCGAAGACCTTCGTGTACCTGCGGTTGGCCATGAGGTGCCGCGTCGAGGCATCCATGTAGTTGACGCTGAACAACCGCCGCGCGTCCTCGGTCGCGTTGGGCCCGGAGCAGTGCAGCGTGAGATGATGGACCAGCACGACGGCGCCGCGCGCCATCTCCAGGTTCGTCGGCTCGGCCCGGCAGTGCTCGCGTATCTGCCGCTCGGTCAGGAATCCCTCGGGGTCGTCGGGGTTGATCGGCCCCAGGCGGTGACTGGCCGGGATGACCTGGATGCAGCCGTTGTCGGCGGTCGCGGGGTCGAGCGCCGTCCACGCGGTCAGGCGCGGCTGGCGATCGAACTTCGTCCACATGTGCTGATGCCAGCGCACCTCGGTGCGGTCGCCCGCCGGCTTGTTGGCGATCATCGCACGGTAGCAGGCGATCGCCGTGTCACGATCGTATACGTGGTTGCACGCCCGCCAGAACAGCGGCGTCTGGATGTAGCGCAGAAAGACCGCATCGTGGTCGAGTCCCTCGACCATCGCGTAATTGAGGTTGGCACCGGGATGGCGGCCGCGCGTCGGCACGGGGTCGTGGTAGTGCGCGCGCAGCATCACGCGCGCGTAGTCCACCTCGGCGGTGCCGAGCATGATCTCGTCGCTCCGCCGCTGCATCACCTCCAGCTCCGAGTCCGATGCGACCTGCCCGATGTCGACGTAGCCGTGCTCGTCGAACGAACGCCACTGCTCTTCGCTGATGTTGGCGATCATGTCATCGATCAACCGGTGCGGCCGACTCGTCCACGCGAAGCTGCACTCGTCGCAGCCCCGCGCCGCGATACTGCGCCCGAAGCTCCCGCTCGAGACCGGACCGCAGCAGCCGGTCAAGCTCGTAGAGCCGTGCGCTCGAGTCGACCGCGACCCTGAGCACGCCGCGACTGAAGCTCTCGAGCCGGGCGTGACCGGCCACCTCGGGCGGAACGAGCTCCGCCCAGATGGGCACGATCGCCTGCAGCTGACGATAAGGCCGCTCGACCTGCTGCCTGAACTGCTTCTCGAGGAACCCGAGGCCGGCTTCCCGATCGCGGATCCCGCGCCAGCGCCGTAGCCGCTCGACGTGCGCCAGTGCTTGATCTTGCCCGCTCATGCACACATCATAACAGCGCACTCACCCCTGATCGGCATGCCGTCATGAACATCATCCTCGTCGGCCATCGAGCCTGCGGAAGGAGCAGGATCGCGAAGATCCTCGCGAACCAGCTGTGGAAGCAGCTCGTCGACGCCGGCGAGAACGATGTCGATCGCGCGTCCGGCGACGCGCTGCCGAAGCTGCTCGCCGGCGACGACCAGGTGATCGCGCTGGCCGACGACGTCGTGACCGACGACGGACGCTCCGAGACGATTCGCGGCGCGCCCAACTGCGTGCGCATCTACCTGATGTGCACGGCCGAGGTGCTTGCCGAACGATCGGCGCGCGACGATCCGCCCGGCGAGGCGCCCGACGCGATCGCCGCGTCCCTCGACCGGACCGCACCGCTCTACGAACGGATCGCCGACCACGTCTTCGACGTGACGCATCTCGGACCGACCGACGCCGTGCGCTACCTGGTCAAACAATGCCTGTAGGGAAGGAGCGGGGAGCGAGGAGCGAAATGGGTGCAACCGGTCGGCCGCGGATTCATAGCCACGAAAAGCCACAAGAACGAACGAAGAATTCGAGCGTCAATTTCGAAATTCCAAACGGGTCGCTCGCTCCCCGCTCCCCGCTCCTCGCTCCCCGCCCCCCACACTCCCTCCCACCGCGATCAGGGTGTTCACCGCAAGGCCGAACAGGCCCGCGTGGATGTCTGCGATCTTGCCCGAGCCGTCCACCCACGACAGCGGCAGTTTCGGGAGGCCCAGGGCGACCGCCAGGCCTGCGATCAGACCCACGAAGACGGGGGTTGCCTTCAGCCCCTTCCAGTGGATGCCGATCATGAACGCCGGCGCGAGCTGGACGAGCATGTCGAACTTCTTGTCCAGCAGCTTGATCAGCGTCGGCTTGTTCTCGAGGCTGTTCAGGAAGATCGCCAGCCCCGCGAGCAGAAGCAGCAGCACCACCGAGCTGATCTTGCCGACGCTCGTGAGCTCCGCCTCGCTCGCGCCCGGCCGGCACAGCGGCCGGTAGATGTCCTTGGACAGCATCGAGGAGATCGACAGCAGCACCGAGTCGGCGGTCGACATGATCGCCGCGAGGATCGCGGCGAACAGGATCACGACGAGCCAGTGTCCCAGCGTGGACTGCTCCTGCACATGGCGGCAGATGATCGCCAGAACCCGATCGGCGTCGGCGGACTTCAGGTCATGGATGTGCGCCGCGCCGATGATGCCGACGACGAGGGCCACCAGCGCCGTCGTGAACGGCAGGAACACCATGACCGAAAGGCTGCGCCTCAGCACCGCCTCCGAACCCGCCGCGTAGATGCGCTGGATCGCCTGGGGATACAGGGCGCCGCCGATGCCAACGAGCACCACGTAGCTCATCCACTGCCTGCACTGCGCCGCCGACGGCGGCCGCACCTTTTCCGGCGCACCGGTCTCCGGGTCGAGCAGCGCGCGCGTCGCGACCTCGAGCGACCCGAAAGTGCGGAAGACGATCACCAGCAGCGTCGCGAAGCCGATGAGGAGAATCGAGCCCTGGATCGCGTCGGTCCAGGCGACCGCCCGCATTCCTCCGAGCGTCTCGTACACGAGGATGATCGCCGCGAGGATCAGCACGCCGTAGATGAAGGCCTGGTTCGAGGGAAGCCGGGTCAGCCCTTCCAGCGCCCGGCCCATGGCAGTGAGCTGGGCGAGCAGGAAGTTCGCGATCGCGGCGATCATGACCACCGTGGCCAGCAGGTTCAGGCCGCGATGCCCGAAACGATCGTCGAGATAGTCGGTCGGCGTGATGAAGCCGCCGCGCCGCGCACGGCGAAACAGCTGTGGCGCGAACAGCAGGTAGCACACGACGATGGCGGCCATGAAATGCACCGACATCGCCCACACGAATCCGATCCGGTACGTCTTGCCCGTGAAGCCGAACAACGTGTTGCCGCTGTACTGCGTCGCGTACAGGGTCAGCAGGAGCACGACGACGCCCATGCGGCCGCCGGCGAGATAGAAATCGCGCATCGAGTCCTCGCGGCGGGCGCGCAGCGCGATCCATCCGATCACCAGCAGGGAAACCAGGTAGAGACCGACGACCCCGAGCTCCCAGCGGCCGAAGGGCACGAGATCACTCATCGGCAATGGCGTCCGGAGGCTCGTCGTCCGACGGCCAGGCGCGGCTCAGCAGCAACGCGGTGTAGCACGCGGCGCACAGGGCGACGCCGACGGAAAAGATGGTCCACCGAGGCATGCCGAACCAGAGCGTGACCGGATCCGAAGACCAGATCCGCGCGTGCCACGGCACGCCGACGAGAAAGAGCAGCAGATAAACCGCCCAGACGCGCCAGGAAATGAGTGCATTGAATGCGCGACTGGCCACGAGCAGAGTGTCAGGGGTCCCGCGCCGAATGTCAAGACAATGTCGTCAAGCTCACCGCCCGACCCGAGCCCGAAACAGCGACCCACCACTGGCTAAGTGACTAATCGCTTGAACGGATGGACACGGATGAATGCTGGCGAACCGCGCGGCGTAAGCCCGCGGGTCGAATGCCATGACGGCCTCATTCAACCGACGCGGTCGACACGCGCCGAACGATCCGTTCGTGACAGGACGGGCTCACATCTGACCCGCGGGCTTACGCCGCGCGGTTCGCCGACGATCAGTGCGCGTGCCGCGGTTGCGCGAGGCGAGCCCGATGCCCCGTGCTCATCGGTGGTTCTTCAACTTCTCTCACGGTGACAAGAAGTGACACCGGAAGAATCTACTCCACCCACAGCCCCATGCGCAGCACGTCGTGGTACTGACCGTCGAAGAACACCTCGTTGCGCAGCACGCCCTCGACCTTGAAGCCGAGCTGCTCGTTGATCTGCACGTTGCGGATGTTGTTCTCGAGCGTGTTCACCACGATCTTGCGCAGGCCGAGCGTGCCGATGCCATACGCGATCCACAGCGCGGTCGCCTCGCGACCGAAGCCGCGACCGCGCATGTCGGGCTCACCGATCAGCTTGCGAAGCTCGGCCTTGCGCTGGCGCGGGTCGTAGTCCAGGAACGCCGTCAGACCGAGCGGACGGTCCTCGGGCGTGGTGATGACGCCGAGGATGTGCCGCGGATCGGCGACGAGCGCCCGGCTGTCCAGGGCGCGGGCCGTCGCGGGCGACACCAGGAAGTGTCGGCCGGCCCGGTCGCCGAGCCAGCGCTCCAGGCGCGGCGCATCCTCGTCGCGCCGCGGCGCCCGAATGCGCACGCGCGCCGCGTCGAGCGGCATCTCTGCGCGGAGTGGCCGTGGCTCGTGAACCCGCGACGCGGGCGCCGGCGCCGGCGCCCCCTCGCCGTCCATCGCCCGCTCGAGCAGTACGTTCACGAACCGCAGGTAGTCCTGCAGCCGGAAGCCGTACGCCGCCGCCTCCTTGTGAAAGCCGCTGGCAAGCACTTCGAGCGTGCACTGCGGAATACCCTCGGGGTCGACCGTCTTGCGGCCGTCCGTCGACAGGCGGGGATACGTCGCTGCGAATCGGGGTGCGGTGGACATGCTTCTTCCTGCCTCCCGCCTACTGCAGCAGATCGACGCGATCGGCGCCGAGCACGATCAGGTCGTCGCGGCGCTGCACGTAGGCGATCGCCGACGTGACGACACCGCGCAGCTCGTCGCCGAGATCGATGCGCATGCGACCGTTCGTCGAGTGCGGATCGACCTGCACGAAACCAAGCACGACCGGCACGACGGGCAGATTCTTCTCGGTCATCTTGCCCTCGACGGGCATGCCGTCGTCCACGAGCGCGATGTTGAGCACCGTCTTCTTCGGCACGCGCTTGGCGTCGTACTTCAGCACGACGTGCCGGCCGTCCGGCGTGATCGCGCCCTCGATCCTGAACTCGATCTCGGACGGCGTCTGCAGGGTCTTCGCCACGCTGTAGACCGCTTCCTGCGCGTTCTCGCCGAGGTCCTGGTTGCCGTTGACGACCATCTGCGGCGCCGTCACCTTCCCGTCGTCACGCGCCTTGGAGTACATGTAATGACGGCGCGTGTTGACGGGCGTGCTCAGCGGATCGGTGGTGTTGCGGGCGTAATCGACATGGAACGCCAGGGCGTACAACCGGGCGCGGCTCTTGGTCGCCTCGAAGGACAACCGGCGCATCATCCAGTCGGCGCTCTTGTAGCGGGGGCTGTTGCGGACGGTGAACAATTCGACGACGGCCACGCCCGGAAGCGGATCCCGGACCTCCGTCGCCTCCTGGGCGATCTTCTTCTGGCGCGACATCATGAGCCCAGCCTGCAGCAGCGCCGGCGTCATGGTCAGGCACAGCATCGCGATGACGATCTTCTTCTTCATCATGGTCTCCTCGTCAGTGATCCGGGCCGTCCCGGTGCGACACCCAGGCCCGTCCGCTGACGGGCCGTCCACCATGACTAGTGCAAGGGTCGTGCCAGCCGCAGATTTCCGGCCACAGGGGCGCCATACGGCACCGAAACCCCGCATCAGCGGCCGGAGACACTACTTCGAGGCAACCCGTCCCGATGCCCCGCCGAACCGGTTCCAAGACGGCTAGCCACTTTGGTTGCCAGGATGGGAAGTGCCGATCCGCGCGCGACGGAGGCGTTTCGCCATAATGCGGTCGCAAGGATGAAGCGAATCCCGTTCCATCTCATCCTCCTGCTGATCGTCGCCTGGGCCGTCTTTCTACGTGTTTGGGGCCTGTCAGGGTGGCCCTTCTGGATCGACGAGGCTTGGATCGCCAACGCGGTCACCGAGCAGTCCTTTGGTGAGCTGCTCCGCCAGACCGACGACCCGGTGCCCCCGATGTTCGCGGTCACTGTTCGGTGGCTCGGCGGCCTGGTCGGACCGCCCGAGCTCGGACTTCGACTGCTGTCGGTCGCGTGCGGCATCGCCAACGTGCTGCTCACCTTCGCGGTCCTTCGGACCGCGCGCGTGCCGCGCAGCGCCGCGCTGGCGGCGATGTGCATGGCCGCGTCGAGTCCGCTGCTGGTCATCTGGTCGCGCGAACTCAAGCACTACCAGGTCGAGGCGTGCTTCAGCCTCGTGCTTGCGCTGGCTGTCATGCACCTGCGCTGGTCGCCGAAGCGCGCCGGGATCACCGGCGCCGGGATCGCGCTCACCTGCGCGGCCGGCCCCTGGTTCGGCTACGGCTTCGTCTTTCCGGCACTGGCTCTGCTCGGCGTGGCGATCGTGCTGCAGCCGGCCCCCGGTCGCCGCCGCGCATCGATGACCTGGGGGCTCGCGGGGTTCGCGATCCTGCTCGTGTCCACGCTTCTGCTCTACCGCACCGCTGCCGCCGGCCAGGCCGCGCACCCCGAGCTGCAGGCGTTCACGAGGCCGATGTTCATCGACGCGCTTTCGCCCGCCGACTGGATGCGCGCCGCCGGACGCCTTGCGAAGAGCACGTTCGCGATCTTCATTCCCTTCCAGTGGATCAACACCTGGGAGCCGCCGTTCCAGAACGTCGCCTACGCGGCCGTCGCCGGCGTCTGCGGGCTGCTGGCCGCGATCGGTCTCTGGCGCTGGGCCGGGCGCGGCGAGCTGGATTTCCTCGGGTGGCTGCTCGGCACCTGGCTGTTGATCCTTGCGGCCGCGATCGCCCAGCGCTACCCGTTCGCGCAGCCGAGGATGACCATGTTCTGCGCCGTCGCCCTCATTCCCGCGATGGCGGTGGGCCTGGTGCGCCTCGGCCAGGCGCTCTCCGTCGCGGTCGCGCGCCGCGGCGCTCCCGGCATCGTCGTCGCCATCCTCGTGGCCCTGCTGCCGGCGACCTGGATGCTCAACCTTCCACTGCGCAACCAGTACCTCATTCACCATGACTTCCCCGCGGTGCTCGAGGATCTCCGCGCACGGAGCAAGCCCGGCGAGCCCGTCCTGGTAACGATCATGGCCGGACCGAACGTCCACTTCTACTGTCGCGCGCAGTGCGACGACTACACGTTCATGCCGTACGTCGCGGGGTGCCTCGCCGATCACGAGTTCGACTACGAGGCCCAGGCCCGATCACTGGTGGCGCCACGGCCGACGCGCCTCTGGATCGTGGGTCTGCAGCGGCCGGACTTCCCACAGACGCGCAGCACGTACGAAACGCTGCAGCAGAGCGGCTACCGCATCTCGATCGTGGCCGAGCACGGTCTCGAGCAGGGCTACAGTATCGCGACGCTGCGCCGCGGCGATCGAGGTTACTGATCGCGACGAGCTGCCTCCTCGCGGGTAGAATCGCGATGAACATCGCCGGGCCGCCTCCCATTTCAGGAATCGATCCCGCCATGAAACGCGTTCCGGTCGTCGCACTCGTCGTCGCGGTCGTCATGTCGCTGGTGGCCGGAGTCGTCGTCGGCTTCGTGCTTGGCGTCGCCGCGACCGAAGCGGGCCGGGAGTTCCTTCGCGACATCGTCGAGAACGAGCAGGCGGCTGACGTCGCGACACCGCAGCACATGGAGCGGCCACGATTCACGCTGCAGTATCCGGGCAACTGGTACGTGGATCTCAAGGACGAGGACTACGATCCGGACCACCTGTTCTCGATCGACAGTCCCGGCTCCGCGTACGTCATGTTCGTGCTCGGACCGTTCGAAAGCGATCCGGAAGAGGCGCTGCGCGATCAGATCGCCGCCTTCGAATCCCTGCTCGGCAGCCCGGCGATCACCCGGTTCGCGCAGTACGGCGACCTCGCGGGCAAGGGCGCGACGCTGCGCGGTCGCATCATGGGGATACGCACCACGGTCAGGACGTTCTGCGCGTTCGAGCGCGGTCAGACCGTCATCATCACCGAGCAGTTCCCCCACGATGACGAGCATTTCGTAAAGGAGAGGCTGGCGCTGATCGAGCGCTCCTTCGTGTTGCGGTCCGACACGAACGATCCGGAATAATGAGCGGCCCGATCGCCGAGGCAGGACACCATGACCAACCGGCAGGCAAGACCTGCACCCGATGAATCAACACCGAAACCCCGCGCCCCGTGGTGGGCGTGGCTGTTCGTCGCCGGGTGCGTGCTCATACCGATCCTGACGCTGGGCGGCGCGATCCCCGGCGCGATCGGCGGCGGCGGCGCGTTCGCGTGTCATGCCGTCGCCAGGGAAGCTTCGAATCCGACCGCCATCCGCATCGGGATCTGCGCGGCCATTCTCGCCGGCTGCTGGCTGCTCTTTCTTCTTGTCGCCGGCGGGCTCGCCATCCTCGACGGCACTGCCGAGTAACGTCATGTCCGATGATCATCGTGAGGGCGCCGGCGCCACCGATCCCCGGGAAGTCACGATCCCGCTCGCCATGCTCCTGGCCGGCATCGCCGTCCTGTTCGTTCGGGCGCTGGTGACGGAGGGATCCGGCGGCGTAGCGATGGCGCTGCTGGGCATCGGCGCCGAGATCGTCATCGGCGTACCGCTGGCGATCGTCGCCTGCTTCGCGGCCGCCAGGGTGCTCGACACCGACTTCGGCCTGCTGCATACCGCCGTCCTCAAGCTCGCGGCGGCGTTCATCTTCCCCGCCGCGGTCGCCGGAATCATTCCGATCGGCTTGCTCGCCTGGATCGTCTCGCTGATCCTCTACCTGGGTATGCTCGAAAAGTTTTTCCGCCTCGAGCCGACCGAGCTGATCGTATGCGCCATCCTGATCTTCCTCGTCCGGATCCTCGCAGGCGTCG
Source organism: Phycisphaeraceae bacterium (assembly GCA_002686995.1). Taxonomy (GTDB): domain Bacteria; phylum Planctomycetota; class Phycisphaerae; order Phycisphaerales; family Phycisphaeraceae; genus NYZC01. The sequence goes on from NYZC01000202.1 coordinate 16,168, forward strand.
TCGTGGCCATGCTCGTGCTGGCGTAGAAGAGTCGAGATGCGAATGACCCTCACGGCCAGACGTCGGTGATCGTGTTGTCGCGCGGCGAAAGCAGGTGGCGTGGGAGGCGCGAGCGCACGCCGTCGAGGGCGTCCTCAAGCTCGGACTTCCGATTCTCCATGGAAAGCAGGCTCGCGCGGCAGAAGAGAAGACCCGCTTCGGCAAGCCGGCGGCGATTGCCGGAGATACCGGCGGCGATCCCCGTCGCCTCCGCAATCGGTGAGCCGGATGCCTCGAACACGCGCTGTGCCATCGCCGGCCATTGGTCATTGATGAACGCTTTACGCTCCGAGTTCGACGTGCGCCCGGCGACAAACTCGAAGTACGGCCGGTCGTCACGATTCGGAACGAAGTCCTTCAGCTCGTGGTGCAGCGTGGCGAGCGGACCGATGTAGAGCGTCCACACGCCCGACGCGTCCGTCACCCATCGGTCGTCGATGTCGAGCGACGACAGCTTCGTCGTGCGCCGATCGACGTCCGCGGCCTTCGGCGGATCGCCCAGGGTGCCGATGAGCGCCGCCGTGGGCGATTGCGCGACGAAGGCGCCGCGCCAAAGGGTCGCGTCCGGAAACACCTCGAGGAATGTCGCGGCGATGATCCTGAACTCGCGCTGCGAAAGCTGGTACATCGGGAGCCACTGGCAGAACAGGCCCTGCTCCGTCAGGTGCGCCCGGGCGGCCTGGAAGTGCTCGACCGTGTAAAGCGCGCCCACGCCGCGCCGCCACGGCACGAACAGGTCGGCCACGATGACGTCGTACTTCTCGTTCACCGCGCGCAGGTGATTGCGCCCGTCCTCGGTCACCAGGCGTGCCCGTGGATCGGTGTGCACGCTGCGGTTCTTCTCGGCGAAATGCTTCTTCGCCAACTCGTGCACCTGCGGCACGATCTCGACCATCACGATCTGCTCGACCGGGTGAGGCACGGCGGCTGACGCGGTCGCCCCGGTGGCCGATCCGATGAACAGGACATTGCGCGGCTCGGGATGCAGCAGCAACGGAAGGTGACCGGTGCGCTCGTCGAGGATGCGTGCGCCCGACTCCGAAAGGATGTAGTTGTTGTCGACCATCATGGCCCGGCTGCCGTTGACCTGGTCCACGACGGTCACGACCCCGGACGCCCCCGCCCTCACGTCCAGGAGCCGGTCACCGGGACTCATCTTCACGACCGGAAGGTCGCCCGGCGCCCACGGACTGAACAGCACCGCCGTGAGCGCCACCGCGGCCAGCGCGACGCGCGCGGGCGCCATCCACCCGCGCATCGACACCAGCACCGAGGCGACGGCGTAGAAGACGGCCAGCACGTAGAGCGACCACCACAGCCCCAGCCAGTCGAGCATGAAGAAGCCGGCGCCGACGGAGCCGATGATGCCGCCGACCGTGTTGAATGCGAGCAGCCCGCCGAGGCGCGGGCCGACCGCGCTGCCCGACGCCGCGTCACCGGATTCGGCGCCGCGCAGCCGCGCAAGGCGGAACGTCATCGGCAGCACGAGCCCGCCGAGCAGCAGCGCCGGCCCGCCGAAGGCCGTCGCCAGCATCAGCCCGTTGACGAACGTGCCGTTGATCAGCCGATGCAGATCGTCGGTGGCGAGAATGATTCCGCCCGGGATCAGCATCATCACGAAGGCGACGAACACCAGCACCCAGCCCAGCAGCGGCGCCACGATCGACTTTGGAATCGGCAGCGCCGTCAGCGCGGCGCCGACGGCCAGGGCGACCAGGACCACGACCAGCACCGCGCCGAAGGAGTAGACCGAGTTGTCGAGCACCTGGGCGAGGCCGTGCATCAGCAGGACCTCGAACGCCAGGGTGCCGAGGCCGGAGACGAACGCCAGGAGCAGCAGCGTCGTCGGGGCCACTGATGACGGTGCATCGTCCGCCGGCGCGGTGGCCGCCGCCGGCGCCATCTCCCCGCCTCGGAGGCGACTCGCTACGACCGCGACGATGCCTGCAACCACGGACATCGCGATCCCGACCCCGTAGGTGCCGTGCACCCCGATACGCTCGGGCAGCCAGAGCGACGCCGCAGCCGCTCCGAACGCCGCCCCCAGCACGTTGAGCGCATAGAGCATCGATCCCTGGCGCCCGAAGCGCGCCGGATCGCGCACCATCGCGGCGGCGAGCGGCGGCAGGGTCCCGCCGAGCAGCGTCGCCGTCGGCAGCACCGCGGCGAGCGCGAGCGCGAACTTGATCGAGACGAACACGGATCCCTGGTCGGCGAAGCGCTCGTACAGACCCGCGTAGATCGGATCGTAGAGCCGAATGGCGAGCGGCACGATCAGCGACGCGACGGCCGCGGCCAGCTCGATGCCGGCATAGAGCATCAGCGGATTGCGCGTCCGGCCCGCCCAGCGCCCGAACAGCGCGGCACCCAGGGCGAGCCCGGCGAAGAACGCGCACAGCGTCGCCGAGGCGGCGTGCGCCGTGTTACCGAACAGCAGTCCGAACCAGCGCAGCCATATCGTCTCGTAGACGAGCGCGGCGGTGCCCGAGATGAACGCGATGGCGAGAAGAAGAAGCGGTCTCATCCGGACGCATCGTAGCGGATCATTCGGTCATCAAGCCAACAAGCCATCGGCCACTCGGCTCCCCTCCGACCGAATGGCCCGACGCGGGCTTCGCCCGCAAGTCGGAAAGTCAAAAGTCGAAGGTCGAAAGAACCTAATTCCGTGCCAGCGCGGTGGGGCATCGACAGTTCCGCTTTCGACCTCGGACCTTCGACCTTCGACTTCTCGTCACCGTGACAAGAAGTGACGGGGGGAAGAACCTACCGGCGTACCGTCTTACTGGCTTCAGGATTCGATGATTACCGCAGGTTGTCGTCGCGATAGGTGAGGTACAGCGGCGACACGTACTGGTCGCGACTCTCGATCAGGCGCGCCTGTAGCGCCTCGGGAATCGGCACGCGGTACTTGACGATGTCGACGATGCGCTCGTACGAGGTGATGGTGATCTCCCACCACGGCTCGGCCTCGCCGATGTGGGTCCGGATGAAGATCTGCTCGATGCCTGTCTCGTGCGAGTTGATCGCGATCTGCCGGCCGTCCTGCTTGCGGCACAGGTACGCGAAGGTCGGCGGCGGGCCCCCGTCGACCAGGAATCGGCGCCGCTCCGCGATGCCGGAGGCGTGCAGGATGCCGACGCCGAAACCGTGAATGGCGAAGTCCTCCTGGGGCACCAGCAGCGGCAACGGGAGATTGCCCACGACGATCTGGTGGTCGTCGAGATCCATCACCAGCTCGAGGCACGGCATCTCGGCCTGCTTCGCCTCCTTGTTGCGCCAGTCGTAGTGAGTCCGCGCCTCGACCTCGGAGATGGACACGTCTCCGATCTTCCGAAGGAACGAAAGATCGCACAGCTTGCGGTCGCTGAACGAGTAGCGGCCGCGATCGTCGAACTTCGCGAAGCGGGCCGGGTACGTGGTCAGGTCGCTCAGCATCGTCGGGACCTCCCACCGGCCGTCCTTCAGCACCTCGACATAGCGCTTCTGAAGCTTGCGGCGCGACCCCTGGCTGGAGTAGCCGACCTCGCGGTCGATCACCGACGCGCTCACTTCGCCGACCGAGCCGACCATCCGGCGCAGCCGGTCCAGGTCGAGTTCGACCGAGCGAGCGTCGTCCCACTTCACGGCTTCGCGGATGAACGGCTCGTCCAGGCCGTTCGTCTTCGCCGCCAGCTCGAAGTAGAGCTCCTTCGGCATCTCGAACCAGGCGTGGTAGATCTCGCCGGTCCGGTCCGCGCCGGAAAGCTCCCAGAGGCCGGAGGCCAGGCAGTTGTTCACGACGCTCATGCGCACGGGGCGCACCGACGGGTTGGGAAGGAAGTCGTAGTCGCCCTTGCGGTACCAGGGCACGCCGTCGACGAGATCCGTTTCGAAGTGCGCCATCGCGTCCGATCGCTGTCCGATCGGCACGCTCAGGCCGTTGCGCGAGAACTCGGCGAGGAAGAGGTTGAACGCGTCGAACGCGTCGGGCTGCTCCGCCGGCCGATAGTGCAGGCGCGGCACGAGCTGCTCGAGCGGGAGGTTCCGCACGCTCATCTGGTGCCGACGATCGTCGTCGACGAACACGATCGTGGCGCGGTCCGAGCGGTCGCGGCTGATGCGCACCCGGTCCACCGACTCGAGCCAGTGATGGCCGCGGATGAACGACTGCGTCGACGGGTTCAGGTAGCCGGCCCCGTCCTCGAGCTTGTCGATGCTCGGCGCGACCGACACGTTCCAGCGGCGTGGCGTCCGGGTGAAGCCGAGCACCGAGATCGACACGAGAACGACGAGGGCGAGGAGAACATGGCGTCGCTTCTTCATCGGAGAATCTCCACGTTACCGGTGCGCTTGGAAACGATCACCGTGCAGTTGTGCAAGTCGTCAAGCTCGAGGTGCGTGACCGAGCGCTCGGCGTCGGGCCAGCGGATCTCGATCTCGCGGGCGACCTCGGAACCCAGGCCGAAGCTCAGGTCGACCGAACGGTTCGACATGAACCCGCCGTCGCCGCAGCGCTTCACGCCAAGGTGACGGGCGTTGACGATGACCCGCGCGCCGATCGCGTCGCGGTTGAAGCTCTCCGAGGTGTCGTCGACGAGCCGAACCTTCAGCCAGTGGTTGTCGGCGTAGCGGTTGACCAGCAGCCACGTCCGGCCCGGCTCGTAGTTGGTGGGCGACGGGTAGTTGTGGTCGTGGGCGGGAATGACCTGCGGGCGACCGTCGATCATCGCCTTGAGGTTCCCGGATTTCGAGCTGCGGCTGTCGTAGCCGCCCTTGTTCCGCAGAACGATGTCGTCGAAGCCGTCACCGTTGAGGTCGGCGCCGACGACGGCCCGGCCGTTCTCGGCCGCCTGGATCATGTCCTGGTTGGTCACGCGCTCCTGGATCGTCGGGCCCTGCCGCGACCAGATGCTCCGGTCGTAGCTGTTGACGACGTCGCGGGCGCGCCAGTTCTGCCGCGGCGCCTTGCGCGTGATGTAGCCGTGCTCCTCGAGCGGGCCGTAGTCCAGCTCCTCGATGTTGAACAGGTGATGCTCGGCCGTCTGATCGGCGAACCGCGTCGCCTCGCCGCGGCGCGTGGCGTTGACCAGGAACCGGCCCGGTCCGGTGCCGGCGATCGGGAACAGGCCGCCGCCGCGACCGTAGAGGCAGCCGACGTAGTAGATGTCGGTCCGGCCGTCGTTCTGCGCGTCGAACGTGGTCGAGCCCCAGGAGAACTCGTAGGCGTTGATCGTGTCGGGATCGAACGGGGGAAGCTCGACGTCCTCGGACACGTGGCGCCGGTAGTTGTTGGGCAGCGTCACGTCGGGGGGCAGCACCTTCGAATGACGGACCCGGTTGGCCATCTCGCGCCCGAAATCCGCGCCGTCGATCAGCGCGTGGCGCGTGTCGTGCTTGTCCCCGTAGAACTGGGCGAAGATCGTCGCGTTGAGGATGACCGGCTCGAACAGGTCGAACGGGTCGGGCGTCACGAACGCGTGGTTCATCACGGCGCCGCCGAGGTTGCCGACGAACAGGTCCTCCTGGAGATCGCCGTTGAAGTCGCCCGCCGCGAACGACATCCAGTAGCCGCTCCGCTGCGACCGGGCGTGATCCGTGCGAACGAAACGCTTGCCCTGCTCGTTGAGGTAGAGCCGCAGGTAGCCCATGTCGTTGGCGACCCACACGTCTTCGTACCCGTCACCGTTGACGTCCTGCATGACGCTCGCCCATGAGACCTGGCCGTGCTCGCCCTCCTCGCCGTTGATGACCAGGTACTCGGGCTGGTAGGCCTCGAACTTCATGAACAGCAGCGAGTACTCCGCCGGCAGGAACGGAATGCGCCGCAGGCGGTAGTAGTGAGGCATCGGGTAGTCCTCGTCGTACACGCCGTCGACGTCCATGGCACCGCCGCGCTCGACGAAGCGCAGCTCGCCGGTCTCGGCGAGCTGGTTGAGGTAGAGGCAGTTCACGCCGCCGGCCCAGTACTTCGAGCCGCCGATCCAGTAATCGTCCTCGCAGCTGTTGGCGACGAAGATGTCCAGGTCGCCGTCGAGGTCGATGTCCGCGACGTTGAACGCGAACGTAGCCCGCTTGCCTTCGATCCCGGTCTCGCGGCTCGCGTCACGCCACTCGGGCAGGCCGTCGCCGTCCTCGTCGCCCATGTTCAGGTAGAGCGAGTTGGCGCCCTCGGCCTCGATGCCGCGGGCGCTCTTGCGCGTGTTGTTGACGCCGAGGTCCGGCACGTAGTCGACGAGGTGCAGCCCCATCGCGGAGAGCGGCTGCTTGGACTTCTTCGCCTCGCGGCCGACGGGATTGACGAACTGCATCAGCACCCGCTGCGTGTCGGGATGCGACCAGATCATGCCGCGCGGGGTGTTGCCCACGAGCAGATCGATCCGCCCGTCGCCGTTGAAGTCGGCGGCCACGGCGGTGTTCGACCCGCGGCCGGGCCGGCGCTGATCGTCGGCCGTCGAAGAGCGCGGGTAGAGGTAGTCCTCGACGAGCAGCTCCTCGGCGACGAACCGGTCGTTGCGCTTCGCCAGCTCGCCGGCAGGACTGAACGTCGGCGCCCCGTCGTCGTCGTTGCCGCGGTTGATGAACAGGCCGTTGTACTGGAAGCGCGGCGCGTCCATCAGGACGCCGTCCTTGTCGGTCGGGCGCGTCCAGTTCTGCCCGTCCTGGCAGAAGTAGACGTCCAGCCGGCCGTCGCCGTTGGCGTCGAACACGAGGATGCCCGCGGCGCCGTACTGGCTGAACTGGTTCGACCAGCAGTAGGCGTCCTCGCCGAATGCGTCGCGCTTCGCGAAGGGCCGGGCCTTCTCGAGCGGGGCGAAGCTCGGGTCGTTCGCGGTGTCGTCCTGGCCGAGGTCCATGACGGCGTCGAGCGGCGTCTGGTCGACGAACGTCAGGTTGTCCTGGTACACCTCGCGGTGCACGAGGTGGATCATCGTCGCGTTGGCGGCGTAGACCAGCGTCACGAGCGCCAACAGCGCGATCACCATCCTGCCGATGATCCGGCCGAGGCGTCGCCGGCCCTGGTGGGCGGCGCGGCGCCGTGCGTCGTTGCGGTTTCTAGGGTCGAGGTTCTTCATCCGATGGCTCCTGTCCTTCAAGGGACTTCGATCCGCAAGGCGGTCCGCGTCATCCCGCGCGGCGCGCCGGCGTCTCCTGGTAGGGAAGCAGCGCCTGCCGCAGCACTGCGGGAATCTGCGTCGGCACGGTGCGCTCGTCGGTACGCCGCATACAGGCGATCTCCTGCTCGCCGCGCGCCACGAGGCGCTCGCCGTCGTCGGCGATCTGCCAGTACTCGAACTTCATCTGCACCCGGTTCTGAACCATGCCGCCCAGCGTCATACGGATGACGATCCGGTCGAACGCGGTCAGCTCGGCCAGGTACTCGCACGCACAGCGGGTCGTCGCCATGACCAGGTCGCCCTGGAGATCCGCGAGCACCTCGGGAGCGTGCTGGCTCAGGAACATCTCGCGGCAGCGCCCCTGCCAGCGCACGTAGTTGGCGTAGTAGACGTTGCCGACGAGGTTGGTCTCTTCGAATCCGACGATGTGCTTGAACTCGAACTTGCGCATTACTGCTCCTCGCAAAGAATGGCGATCGCCACGGGCTTGGCCGAGCCCTTGACCGGCGCCACGTAGGTCGCGGTCATCAGGCGGCCCGATCGCAGGGTCACCCAGCCGTCCTCCCCCGAACGCGCCAGCGTCAGCGGCGCGTCGGCGGCGGCGCCGGCCTTCTTGAGCGCTTCCGCGGCGGCCCACGCGCGGCTGGCCGCGGTATCGGTGGCCTCGGCGGTCTGCTCGGAAATCAGCTTGACGAGCTTGATCCGCTCGACGCCGACGAGGTCGCGCCAAGCCTCGTCCGGCCGGCTGTCGATCAGCTCCGCGTCGCAGCCGATCCGGCCGGAGCCGGCGACGGCGAGCGTCAGGCCGTCGGCGTGGGACACCGACACGCCACGGTCACCGTCGAGCAGCGGCTTGCCGTCCGGCCGACGATGCACGCGCGCCGGCCCGCCGACGGCGTCCTCGATGACGCGCGTGCTGGTCGAGCGGCGATCGCCGTGATTGCGCCGCATCGCGACGGCAACGCCGGAGCCCGGAGCGAGCTCCTGCATGCGTCGCTGCAGGTACGGGGCGAGCAGCGGTTGCGGCCACTGCGGCTCGGGTTGGATCGGCTCCACCGCCTTGAGCTGCAGGCCCTCCCAGCGCTCGCGGATCGTGCCGTCGGCGTCGACGATCTGCATGTCGTAGACGAACAGGTCACCGTCGCGCGATCGCTCGCGGGCGTGAATCGTCCAGTCGCGAGACGCGTCGAGGCAGAAGGTCTCGATCCGGTCCACGCCGATCGGCAGGAGCCGGGCGTGCGGAATGCACGGCTGGATACCGTGGATCGCCGCGTCGCGCGCCCCGGGATCGCCCAGGACCAGCCGCTGGGGCATGTAGCCGCCGAACCATTCGTCCTGCGCGGGCGCGATGTCGGCGAGGCACTCGATCGCGCTGAGCACGCGGTAGCCGCGCAGTCGGCGGAAGCGCCCTTCGTGGAACAGCAGGTCGGTCTCGTAGAGATCGCGATCGGTGTCCATCGGCAGGTAGTCGCCGTTGGGCATCTCGAGGGTGCCCGACGCCTCGGCGCGATCCTCGAAGCGGCACACCACGCGGAAGTGATCGGTCTGGAAGCCCGTCTCGGCGGTGCGGAGCACGACCTCGACCGCGCCGTCGTCGCGGACCAGCGCGGCCAGGCGGACGACGTGCCCCTCGGACTCGGGCACCACGACCGGGCGATGGAACTGCGCGTCCTCGATGATCGGCAGGCGATCCGTTTCGCCGACCAGGGTCATCGCGGCCTGCGTCATCGCTTCCATGCCCATCACCGCCGGGAACAACGGCTGGCGGTGATAGATGTGGTCGTTGACGTAGGGGTCGAAGTCCGTGGTCAGCTCGACGTCCATCACGAGCTCGACGCCCGGATAGTGCACGCGCACGTCGCCGACGAACCGGAGCAGCTCCGGCTCGGTCCGGTCGAACTGCATCGTCGGCGGGCTGCCGAAGCGCCCGGCGAGCACGACGGCGACCGTCGGCAGGCGGTGGCGGATCAGATCGCAGATGGCCGACACGCCCTGCTCGGGCGTGATCGGGGTGATGCCCTCGCGAAGCAGCGCGTCGACGCGCCCGAGGCGCTGTCCCATGCCCACGCCGGACCAGACCGACGACTCGACCGAAACGCAATGGCACTGCGGGTGGTCGGCGGCGAACTGCTCGGTCAGGTTGGTCAGCCACTCGTTGGCCAGGGCGTAGTCGGCCTCGCCGGGCAGGCCCATCCGTCCGATGATCGAGCTGAACGTGACGAGCAGCTTCACCCGGTCAGGGTCGATCGCGTCGATCACGTGCCGCAGCCCGTGCACCTTCGGCCCGAACGTCTTCCGGCACGACGCCTCGTCGAGACCCGCGATCAGCTGGGGCACGTTGGCGCCGGCGCCGTGGAGCACCGCGGTAACGGGGCCCATCGCCGACTCCGCGTCGGCGACGGCGCGGCGCACCGCGTCGGCGTCGGTCACGTCGGTGCTGACGTACATGACGTCGACGCCGTCGTCACGCATGCGACGCAGGTTCCCGGCGAGCTCCTCGTCGGACTCGGGGCGCGAACGGCCCATGAGCACGAGCCGCACGCCGGTGCTACGGGCGAGCGCGAGCACGCTCTCGGCCGCGATGCCCTTGCCGCCGCCGGTGACGAGCAGCACGTCGTCACTGCCGATCGGCACCGACGATTCGCTGCGATTCGGTTCCAGCAGGCCGACGATCGGCACGCGTCGCGTCCCGTCGTCGTCGTAGCGCGCCTCGACGAACCCGTCGGCGGCCTCCGCTTCCTGACGCACCCAGCGTGCCGCGTCAGGATGATCGGCCGGCACGTCGACGACGGCGACGTGGATGCGCGGCGCCTCGAGGTGCAGCGTCCTGGCGAACCCGGCAGCGGTGTTGAACACCGCGTCGGACGTGCGCCCGTGCTGCACCAGCACGAACGTCACGGCACCGCGGTGGTCGATCGCGGCCTTGCCGGCTTCGAGGAGCATGCTCATGCACGCGTCGCAGTGAGCCGCGACGTCTTGCTTCGCGGGCGCGTCGGCAGGCAGGCACACGACGATGCCGCGCGCCGCCGAGGCGTCGTTCGCACCGCCGGTCAGCGCCGATTCGAGCTCCGTGCCGATGCGGTGTCCGGCGGGCGCCCGCACCTCCCAGTCGAAGGCGACGTCGTCGAACGGCGCCGCAAGCGGACGGGTCTGCCAGGTGATGCCGAAAGACCTCACCCAACTGTCGACGCCGGCGGGCACGCCTTCGTCGACCTCGTCGGACGCCGCAGGCGCCCCGGTGGCCTTGAGCTGCTCGAGCGCCGTCGCGACCTCGCCGACCGTCGCGGTGGCGTAGTCGGTCGGCGCCTGCGACGGCGCCATGCCGAGCTGACGCGCGGCCTGGGCCACGAGCTGGCCGACGGAGATCGAGTTGAGGTGCAGGTCCGTCAGGAGTCGGCTGTCCGGGGTCACGGTTTCGATCGCGAGCTCGAGATGCTCCGCGACCACCTGTCGCATGACCTGCAGCGCCGAGCCGCCCTCGGCACCGGCCGTCGCGGCCGGCGCCGCCTCGGGCGCTTCCGGCGATTCCGGCGCCACCGCCTTCATCGCTTCGGCGACCATCTCGGCATATGCCGCGTCGTCGCTGTCGGCGGAGACGGGAGCCAGCTCGCAGGGATTGACGAAGTAGCTCGGCTTCCTCGCGAGATCGAACGGGCGGACGTAACGGTCGGCGAACAGGCGATCGTGACGCACGTCGCGACCCAGCGCGAACGCCGCCGCGGTCGCGTGCAGCATTCCGCGGATCGACGGACCGCCGGCGTCGATCGCGATCACCGGGGTGTCGACCTGCTCGGCGACCAGGCCCGTGAGCACCTCACCCGGCCCGGCCTCGATCCAAAGTTCGACCTCGTCGTCGGCCGCGCCGAGCGCCTCGGTGAAGCGAACGGGCGCCGTGATCTGCTGCTCGATCAGATCCTTGAGGTCCAGCGTGACCTGGAGCGTCCGGCCCGTCACCGTCGACACGACGCGGCGCCCGTTGAGCGACGTGAAGTGCCGGCCGGCGAGATGCTGCTCGAACGCCGGGCCGACGTCAGACATCAGCGGAGAGTGGAACGCGTGGGAGACGGGAAGCTCGGTCGCCCGCATGCCGAGGGCCGCGGCGCGCTCGATGACCTTCGCGACCGCCGCGGTCGTGCCGGCGATCACCGTCTGCATCGGCGCGTTGTGACCGGCGACGACGACCCCGCTCTCGAGCAGGGGCTCGACCTCGTGGACGGGGGCGCCGATGCCCGCCATGGTGCCGTCCGGCGCGCCCAGGTTCGCCATCAGCGACCCGCGGGCCGTCGCCAGGTCCATGAGCGTGTCCGGGTCGAACACATGAGCCCAGCAGAACGCCGCGAGTTCGCCGACGCTGTGCCCGATCGCCAGGTCGGCATCGATGCCCACTTCTTCGAGCGCATCGATCGCCGCCGCCGAGGCCGCGGCAATCGCAGGCTGCGCAATTTCGGTGGCCTTCGGATCGTCGCCCTCGGGAATCTCGATCCGGTCATACCAGCGTCGCACCGATTCGAACCGACGAGCGAGCGCGCCGCCGTCGAAATAGGTCGGCGAGGCCTGGCCGGGCATCAGGAAGCCGATGCGGGACGTCGTGGCCGACGAACCGAGATAGATGCCCGCCGCCGCGTCGATACGCTGCTCGACCTCGTCGTCAAGCCATCCCTGCAGCGTCTCGATCGACGTCGAAAGCTCCTCGGGCCGCGAGGCGACGATCGCCGCGCGAGGCGACGCGTCGGTCGCGTCGCCCAGGTCGGACTGCAGGTGTGCCGCGAGGTCGGTCATCTGCGAGAGGGACAGGCCCGCGGCCACGGTCGCCACCTGGTCGATCCGCTCGCGCAGCGCCGCGCGATCCGTGCCCGTGAACAGGAACAGCTCGGCGTCCTGGCTCGATCGCGACACGGACTGCACCCGGGGATGGAGACGGTCCAGCCTCGACGCCGCGCCCGCCTCGAGGGCGAGGTGCGTGTTGATGCCGCCGAAGCCCATCGCGCTGACGGCGGCCCGCGCCGGCCGATCGGTCGGCATCGACTCGGCACTGTCGGACACGCGCAGGAAATCCGCCTCGCGCTCGAGCACCTCGTGGGGGCTCTGACAACCGGTCGTCGGCGGGACGACCTGGTGATGCAGCGCCATCGTCGCCTTGATCAGGCCCGCGACGCCCGCCGCGGCCTTGGTGTGGCCGATGTTCGCCTTGATCGTCCCGATCACCGCGGGTCGCGCGCCGTCTGGTGGGCCGCCGGCCTCGCGAATCGCGGTGGTCAGGGTCTTCAGTTCGGTGGCGTCACCGACGTTCGTGCCGGTGCCGTGCCCCTCGAAGTAAGAAACGGTGTCGACGCCGAAGCCCGCGCGGCGATAGGCGCGTCCGAGCGCAAGAAGCTGGCCGTCGGTCTCGGGTCGCGTGATGCCGCCGCCGCCGTCGGAGCTGACGCCCCAGCCGGAGACCGAGGCATAGATGCGCCGGCCCTGCGCTACTGCGTCCTCGTACCGCATGAGCACCACGACGCCGCAGCCCTCGCCGGGCCAGAAGCCGGCCGAGCGCCGGTCGTAGACGCGCATCTCGTCCGGCGCCAGCGCGCCGGTCTTGGCGAAGCCGACGACCTCGAACGGATCGAGGCTGAGGTCGACGCCGCCTGCAAGCGCCACGTCGAGATCGCCCGCGGCCAGCGACGTGCAGGCGCTGGTCATCGCGAGCAGCGACGACGCGCAGGCGCCGTCGACGGTGTACCCGCCGCCGTGCAGGTCGAAGTGATTGCAGATGCGGCCGGGAATCGTGTTGGAGAGCCCGCCGGCCAGCGACTCCTCGCCGATCTCGGGGAACGGCGCCTTGTACTTCGCTTCGAGCCCGGCCAGGAACGCCGCGCGGCGGTCGGCCGGCCAGTCCTGCTCGGCGAGCGCGGCCTCGAGCACGCGACGCACGTACGGCCAGCGAAGGCGCATCACGTTGGCGCGGGAAAACTCGCCGGTGAGCGTGTTGCCCATCATCACGCCGGTCGCATCGCGGGGCAGCCCCTCGGCATCCGCGAAGCCGGCGTCCTCCAGGGCGTCGGCGGCCACCTCGAGCGCGAGCCAGTGGGCGTGGTCCGCCGAGCGGAAGGTGCGCCCAGCGACGCGGAAGCGCGCCCGATCGAACTCGTAGCCGTCGATCACCGCCGCCTGGGCGAGATACGTCTTGTCCGGGGCACTGCGATCGGGCGACAGGTAGTCATCCGAGCGCATGCGCACGTCCGGCATGCGCCGGAAGGCCCGGCGTCCCGACAGCGCGTTTTCCCAGAGCTGCGTGGGATCGTTTGCGTCCGGGTACCGGCACGCCATTCCGACTATGGCAATCATGGAATTCATGGGAGTGCTCACTGAGAATCACTTGCCGACCATGGCCGCGCCGACACTGACCTGCTGCGCGACGGGGACGGGCCGACCCTTGCGACCCACGGTGACGAACTGGATCGACTCGACCAGGCCGGTTGCATGCATCCAAAGGCCGCGCACCGCACAGACGATCGAAAGCGCGAAGAAGATTCCGAACACGACGTGGAACGCCACCAGCACGCCATACAGGGCGGCGACGCTCGCGCCGAACAGGATCTGCTCGTTGCGCCGGCTCGGCGTGGTCGGCGGATCGGTGACCATGTAGAACGTAAACAGCACGAACGCGACGCCGGTCATCGGCGCCAGGGCCGCGGTCACGGGCGTCCCGAACAGTACGCTGCGCAAGACCGCCTGCAGCCCGAACCCGACGATCCAGGCCGCCAGCAACGGCATGCGGCTGGTGTAGCGCGTGTTCAGAAAGCTGCCTGAGACGATGATGATGCAAGGCAGCACCCAGTCGCCGACGGCGCCGAAGTTCTCGGTGAAGTGGTACGGCGGCGCGATGCCGATCCAGGGGAACAGCAGCAGCGTGACGGTGATGCCGAAGTTCGACGGGTTCAGGAAGTGCCGCAGGCGCCCGTCCACGCGAACGCGGAACAGCGTCTTCGATCCGACCGCGACCATCGTCGCGAACATCACCGGCAGCAGGCGGTCGTTGGCATACAGCAGCATCGAGATCGCCATCGCCGAGATGTGGGCCGAGAGCAGGAAGTCGATGAAGCCGCTGACGCTGCCCCAGTAGCGGGGCCGCTTGCGGATGAGCGCGGCCTCGATCGATTCGAGCAGCAGCGCGAACGTGTAGGCGGTCGCGACGGCGATCAGCGGCTGGGCGATCGACTGCTCGAAGCCGAGCACCATGTGCCCGAGCACGTTGAAGAAGGTGATGGCGAACGCGAAGCGCCGGAGGCCGCCGACGCGCTTGGCCATCATGGCCTTGAGCTGGGGATCCTGGGGGGTCTTCTCCATCGTTTACTCCTCGATTCCCTGGTCTGCGGTCGTGTCCGAAGGGGCCGACGCGAGCAGAACGGTGTGCCAGCCGGGACGAAGCTGAAGGGCCTGGCGGTGCGTGCCGCCCCGATCGTCCCGCCAGCGAAGCTCGATCTCGAGCATCCGCGTCGCGCCGACGGCGCCGAGGCCGAAGTGAAGGCGGGGGCTGCGGACACCGGCAAAGCCGTTGCCGCCGTCAACCTGTCCGACGAGCGTGCGCCCGTCCGGCAGGCACACGGCCGCGGTCGCGCCGATGGCGGGTCGCCCCGCCGCGTGCGGATCGAGACCGGCCTGCACGACGGTGGTCTCGGCGCTGGTCCCGGCGACCGGCAGCAGCAGCCGCAGGCCGAGAAACGCGCCGGCCTGCACGGCGTCATTGCGGTAGAAGACGCTCGACGCCCACTGGTTGGCCATGGCCATGTCGAGGTCACCGTCGCCGTCCACATCCGCGGTCGCGATGCCCCGGGTGAGCATCGGGCCGCCGAGGCCAAGCTCGTCGGCGATGTCGTGGTAGCGCCCGTTCGCACTCTTCACGAAGAAGCAGTTCGGATCGTGCCCGCTCAGGTCGTCACCGGGGCGAAGCTCGAACCAGCTCGCCGGCGCCTTGACCAGCGCGTCGTTCGCCAGCGCCAGCTCGTGAAGCTCGGGCCAGCGGTCGGTGTGACCGCGGACGAACCCGGTGGCCTGCACGGCCTCGAGGACGCCGTCGTTGTCGAAGTCGGCGAGCCGCGACTCCCAGCCCCAGCCGCTGCGGGACAGGCCCATCGGCTCGCTCTGATCGACGTACGGCGCGACGCCCTCGGCCATCAGCTCGGGCCGGCCCGTGCTGACCCACATGAAGTGGCTCTCGTGCAGCGCCCACTCCGCCGCGATGTTGCTGACGTAGATGTCGAGCAGGCCGTCACCGTTCATGTCGCCGAAGTCGACGCCCATGCCCTTGAACGAATCGCGGCCCAGCACCTTGGAGTTGGGCACGGTGATCGTCTTGCGTCCCGCGAGCAGCGCGAACTTCACGGCGCCCGGCTCCGAACGATTGTGCAGCAGGCGGTCGGGCCCGAAGTCGTTCGAGAAGTAGAGCTCGGGCAGCAGGTCGCCGTCGAGGTCGGCGGCGCCGATCGCGAGCGTCCAGCCCTGGGCGACGTCGGCGTCGAACACGTCGCCGGCGTCGACGTAGCGGAGCGTCGGCGCGTCACCGGAGGTCGCTCCGGCCCACAGCAGCACGCGGTTGCGGCCGCCGTTGCAGGCGTGGGACATCGAGTCCTGCATCGTCTCGCGGTTCTCGCCGTCCGCGTCCAGCGGACGGGCGCCGTCGGGGAAATAGTTGCCGACGATCAGGTCGACGTGGCCGTCACCGTCGACGTCCGCCGTCGTGAGCGCCGCGGTGTTCCATCGCTGATCGCCGGGCGCCACGTCCCGCGCCGCGAAGCGATCCGGGCCGAGGCCGTCGCCGCCGCGATTCAGGAAGACGACCGGAGGGCGACCCCAGTAGTAGACGAGCACGTCGATCCGCCCGTCCTCGTTGTAGTCACCAGGCACGCAGCCGGTCGGCGCCATCGTCTTCGGGTCGTAGTGCAGCGACGCCGGAGGATCGAGGGTGAACGGCGCGAACCGATCGGCCTGCTCCGGCACGGGGCCGACGATGACGCGATCGACGCGCGGGTCGACGTAGCAGAGGTCGTTGTCGAGCCCGTCGCCGTCGAGATCGTGCAGGGCCACGGCCGCGCCCATCGCGGAAATCCAGGCCGACACGTGTGCGAGGTCGGGATGTACGTCGCGTACGGACTTGCGCTCGAGATGGTCCAGCTCGGGGAGCGCCGACGGCGTGAATTGAAACTGCCCGGTGAGCCCGCGCAGCTCCATCTTGCCGAGCACCGGCAGCCGCGTCGTCCAGTACATGCCGAGCACGGCGACGATCACGACGAAGTGCGTCGTATAACGTTGAAGGAACGTCTTCATCTTCATACCACCTGTCTCCTTCACTTCCGTCGTTCAGACGTAGTTCGCTCGTATCCGCTGCCGCCAGACCTCGAAGCTCGGAAGGTCACCGTCGGCGGGCAGACCTTCGAGGGCGTCATCGGTCACCGCGGCCGCGACGTCTGCGGTGCTGTCACAGAGGATGCCGCAGGCCATTTCTGTATGCGGTGCCGGGTTGCCGGCGCGGAGTCGCGCCTTGGCCGCGAATGCCGCGCCCTGGGCCATGTCGGCCGCATGGCGCCGCCCTGCGGCCGCCACTGCGTGAATCGTTTCGGCGTGCACGCCACCGGCGTAGGTGCAGGCCAGGCCGATGCCCGTCCACAGCTCGCCGTGGCGCACGGGGTTGAACGTGGCGATCGTCGCGGCCACGCCCGCAGGGTCGCCGCCGCGCACGAACCAGAGGCTCCGGCCGAGCCCCATGTCGAACGCGCGCCGCGCGTACCCGGTCAGCGTCCCGGGCACCTGCTGCCGATCGATGGTCCGGTCGGGGTGAAAGAAGCCCTCGTGGAACCCGATGCCGTCGGCGGCGAGCCAGCGCAGCAGCGGGTCGGAGTGACGGGTTGCCCGATCGAAGTTGCGGTGCAGCCGGGCCATCGCCCAGCCGGCGCCGATGTGAACCATATAGATGTGGTCGTGGCCGTGACCGTCGAGGAACGCCTGGAGCCGGCCGCGGTTCCACGGCGTCAGGGTGTCGAACAGGGCCAGCGCCATCGCCGCCCCCTCGTACGCGAACCCGCGAAAGAGCAGGTCGACGTCGGTCAGACGGTCGGCGAGGTCGTCCAGGCCGGTCGACTCGAGGGCCGTGTTGTAGCCGAGCACGAAGGTCTTGCCCGCGCTCTCGAGGCGGCGCCGGATGTGCGGGGCCGGCGGCGCGAAGCCGCGGGTGGTGAAGCTGGCTGCATCGGGGCTGATGCCGAACACCCTGCGGCGGATCCGCCCGCCCGCCCTCACCGGGCGCAGCCGGGGCTGTCCGGTGGTCAGGGGCGTCGACGACGTGACAACGGCTGTCTGGTCTGCGGCACTCACGTTGGGCTCCTTCGTGGCGGGTCGCTGCCGACCGCAGCGCTCATCGCCGGGGTAGGAAGTGCAAGAATCGTGCCTGAGGGTCTACCAGGGCGAGAATCAGCCCCTCAGCCCCTTCAGAGGCCATAAAAGATGTTCGGATATTTAGTTCTTGAGTTCCGCCGGCTCGAGCGGCCACCTGTCCGCCAATATGGCTAGCCATTTTGGCTACCCATATTGGGGTGGTCGCCACTCTGAAGGGGCCCCGGGCGGAAGATGAGCGCGACCCGGATCCCCGAGCCAAGTCGGGGACCTCCGGGCTGAGCCGGCTGACGGTCCGGAGCGGAAAGGCTCCGGTCTGGGAAAAGGCATGGGCCCCGTCAGGGACCCCTGCCCGTGGAAACTTCGATCAGAGGTCAGACGCCCCTGCGCCGCGTCCCGAACACGCCGGCGGAAGCCAGTCCGAGCAGGACGAGGCTTCCAGGCTCGGGCGTGATGCGGTGGCTGCTGATGAACAGGCCCGTGTTGCCGACCGGCTGCGGCGGGCCGGGCGTGAGATTGAAATCGAGCGGATCCCGGGTGCCGATCAGTTGCAGGTTGAAGTCGCCGCCGAGGGACGAGTTGAGGCTGAGGGAGACGATCTCGGTGTCGAACGTGCCGGGCTGGGTCTGGATCGTTCCTCCGCCGTGGACGTTGAAGGGCGCGCCCTGCGGGAGCAGCGCGATGCTGCTCTGGATGACCGTGCCGTTGTAGTTCACGTCCGCCGTGGTGTCGGTCAGGTCGATGACGTTCTCGGGATCGTTCGGGTTGCTCTGCAGGATGGCGACCAGGTTGCCGCCGTCATCGGAGATCTCGACGTCGACGTTGAACCCGGTGATGTTGCCGCCGTGAAAGTGCGTGGCGAACGCGTTGCCGGAGAGGGTGGCGAGCAGCGTCAGCGCCGTGGCGAGGATCAGTGTGTTCTTCATGGAGAGGTTCCTTGAGAAAGGGGTGTGCAGGAACGGAAGCAACGGCACGTGCGCGGTCACGCGCTTCGCCTTCGCCGCGCGCCGAGCGCAATGACGCCGAGGCCGAGCAGCAAGAGGCTGCCGGGCTCGGGCGTGATGCGATGGCTGGTGATCGTGATGCCGGTCTGCCCCACGGGCTGGGGCCCGCCGATCAGGCTGAAATCGAGCGGCTCGATCGTGCCGCCGAACGTCAGGCTGAAGTCGCCGACGATCGACGCCGTGAGATCCACGTTCGCGATGAACGGCGGGTCGCCCAATGGGTTGGGTTGGATCGTGCCTGCGCCGTCCACGGTGAACGGCGTGCCCACCGGCAGGAGGCTGATGCTGCTCTGGACGACGAGGCCGTCGTAAAACACCGACACGACTCCCGCGTCGGGGTCGATGTCGAGCAGGTTGTTGGGCCCGTCGACGCTCTCGAGCACGGCGGCGCCCGTCGTCGTCTCGGAATCGACCTTGACGAAGAAGGCTTCGGACGGCCGTGCGAACGACGCGTCGACGATCAGCGTCGTCGCGAAGACAAACGCAATCAGGGGCAGCAGGGATCTGGGCAATTCAATTCACTCCGTTGAACATTTCGTGCAATTCAGGCGCATCTGCGCCCACGCGCGCACACCGTCGCCGCCGTCGCGAGGCCGAGGAGCACGAGGCTTCCGGGCTCGGGCGTGATCCGGTGACCGACGATGCTCACGCCGGGAAGGCTTGGCACCAGCGCCGGCGGTCCGAGCAGCGAGAAATCCAGAAATCCGGTGTTGAGATCGGCATCGCCACCCAGCGTGAGCTGGAAGGGACCGCCGAGCGTCGAGACGAGGTCCAGGTCGGCGATCAGCGGCGGGCCGCCAGGCGGCCCGGGCTGGATCACGCCGTTGCCGTCGACGGTGAAGAACGCGCCCTGCAGCAGCGGGCCCTGCGTAAACGTGCTCTCGGCAACGACACCGCCGTAGCGCACCGAGGTCGCGCCCGTGTCGAGGTCGATCGATACGAACTCGCTGTCGATGGGAATGCTCTGAAGTCGCGCGGTCTGATCGTTGGGGCCCTCGACGTCGACGTCGACGTGCACCTCGAACAGGATCAGCGCGGGCGCGACCTGGCCGAAGGCCGTACCGCTCATGAAGGTGCAGGCTGCGATTGCGGCGGAAAGGACGGTCGTCTTCATGAAACCACTCCTGCCGGGTGGCTGGGGTCGAGCGAAGCGAGCCCCCAGCGGGACGCACGGGCCGTGTCGGCTCACTCGAGGCCTAATGGACCGCGCGATTCCTGTTCACGTGACGTTCCGCCGGCGCGCCCACAAGAAGGCTGTCGCACCCAGGCCGAGCAGCACCAAGCCGCCGGGTTCGGGCGTGATGCGGTGGCTGGTGATCAGGATGGGACCGGCCGGCGTGTTCGGGGCGATCACGGGCGGCCCGTTCACGCACGCGAGACTCGATGCCGCCATGGCGGCCGGAAGCATGAAGCTTTCCATGCAAAGGATTCCTGGACGCGAACGCGACGTTCAAAAGGCGATGCCCCCTCTCGAGGACGATCGCCTGTGGAAACTCGATAGGAAGTCAGGCGGCCTTGCGGCGGCGCGCCCCCATCACGGCGGCCGCACCCAGTCCGAGCAGCACCAGGCTGCCGGGCTCGGGCGTGATGCGGTGGCCGATGATGCTGACACCGATCTGCGGCGCGACCCCCACGGTTCCGGGGACCAAGCTGAAGTCAATGAATCCGTTCGGGTTGTTGAGCGTGGGCAGCACCGCGGTCCCCGCCAGCTGAAGCGAAAACGGACCGCCCAGACTGGACACGGGAGAGATATCGACGAGCAGAAGAGGACCGTTGGGGTTCGGGTTCGGGCGCACAAAACCCGGATCCGGCGTGGTGACTTCGAAAAAGGCGCCCGTCGGCAGCGCGCCAATGGTGCTCGAGAGAACCTGGCCGCTGTACTGCACCGAAGTCTCGCCGGTTGCCGGATTCAAGCTGATGAACTGGTCCTGCGACGGGATGCTTTGCAGGTGCGCGAGGTTGCCGGCGGCGTCCTGAGCCGTGGCATTGATCTCAAACACCTGCATGATCGGAATGGTCTGGCCGAAGGCCGTGCCGGCCATGAGGGTGAGGGCGGCAAAGGCCGCGAGGGTCGTCTTCATGTGAAGAACTCCTGAAGAGAATGGAAGCGATGGAACAGGAAAGACACGATTGAAAAGGCGATGCCCCCTGCCGGGGGCGATCGCCTGTGGAAACTCAGTAGAAACTCAGGCAGCCTTGCGGCGGCGCGTGCCCATCACGGCGGCCGCACCCAGTCCGAGCAGCACCAGACTGCCGGGCTCGGGCGTGAGCCGGTGACCGGTGATCAGGATGGGACCGGCCGGCGTGTTGGGCGCGGTGACCGGCCCGCCGGCCAGGTTGAAGTTCAACGGGTTGATCGTGCCGGCGAGCGGCAGCTGGAAGTTTCCGCCGATCGACGACGTCAGATCCAGGTTCGCGATGAAGCCGCCCTGCCCGTCAGGCTGAAAGTTGCCGGCGCCCTGGACGTCGAAAATGGCGCCCTGGTCGAAGCCCGAGATGCCACTTTCCCGAACCTGGCCCGAGTACTGCACGGTCGTCTCGCCGGTGTCGGTATTGAACTGGATGAGGTTCTGCACGGGCCCGTTCTGAATGCTCTGAAGCTGGGCCATCTGATTCGTGCTGGGATGCTGCAGATCGACATCGATGTGGAACTCAAAGACCTGCATGAGCGGAATGGTCTGGCCGAAAGCCGTGCCGGCCGTGAGGGTGAGGGCCGCGATGGCCGCGAGGATTGTCTTCATGCGAAGGACTCCTGAAAGAAGGTGAACGCGATAGGAACAACAAGACACAGTTGAAAAGGCGATGCCCCCTGCCGGGGGCGATCGCCTGTGGAAACTCAGATGAAACTCAGGCAGCCTTGCGGCGGCGCGTGCCCATCACTGCGGCGGCGCCCAGGCCGAGCAGGACCATGCTGCCCGGCTCCGGCGTGATGCGGTGGCTTCTGAAGATGACCGGTGCGGGGAAGTTGGTCGGCTGCACCAGTTGGCCCTGCCCTGCCGGGAAGAGGCTGAAGTCCGGCCCGCCCGACGAGAAGTCGCCGCCCAGGAGCAGGTTGAACTGGCCGCCCACCGGGGAGTTCAGGGCGATGTCCACGAGCAGGGGCGGACCGCCGGCGGTATTCGGCTGGATCGTGCCGTTGCCGCTGACCGTGAACGGCCCGATGCCGGGATCAAGCTCGGGGATCGTGCTGTCGACGATGCGGGCGAGGTACTGCACGGACGTCTGGTTGCCGTCGACCGTGACGACGTTGTTCGGGCTCGGGATGCTCGCGATGCTGGCCGAGCCCTGCCCGTCAGGCGTATCGATCTGAACGGAGACGGAGATGTCGAAGAAGCTGTCGATAGCGGCCTGCACTTGCGCCGAACTGACCATCAGCATGAGCGCGATCGTGGTGACGGAAACGATAAGAGACTTCATGGTTTGGACTCCGGGTGATTGAAATGCATGAACAGAGCGGACAACGGTTTCGAAAAGGCGGCGCCCCTGTTTCCAGGGACGACCGCCTTCGGGAGTTCGAGAGGCGACTCGAGGCTTACGCGGCCTTGCGGCGGCGCGTGCCCAATACTGCGGCGGCGCCCAGGCCGAGCAGGACCATGCTGCCGGGCTCGGGCGTGATCCGGTGACTGGTGATGAACAGGCCGGGGGCATTCGGAATCGGCGCGGGCGGACCGTCCAGGACGAAATTCAACCCAGGACCTCGGCTGCCGATCAGGTTGAGGTCGAATGGCCCGCCAATCGTCGATACCAGGCTGAGCGCGACGATCTCGGTATCGAAGGTGCCCGTGCGCTGAATGGAGCCGTTGCCGCTGACGTTGAACGGAGCGCCGGGGGGCAGGAAGGTCGGCGCGTTCGACTCGACGACGCGGCCGTTGTAGTTCACCGTGGCGGTGTCGGTCCCGAGGTCGACGAAGCCCTGGCCGTCGTCGACGCTCTGAAGCTGTGCGACGAAGTTGCCCTGAGCGTCGCCGATGAGGACGTCGACGAAAACAGGATGGAACACCTGGGCCTGCGCCGTGCCGACCATCAGGGTCAGCGCGAGAACGGATGCGGTAACGATGAGATTTTTCATGAACTGGACTCCGGGTAAGGGTTCAGGGCTTCGAAAGAGGCGGCACGCCGGTCTTCCGGGGGCAACCGCCATCGTGAATGAGCGAGGCTCAGGCAGACGCGGCCTTGCGGCGGCGCGAACTGAGGAGCGTGGCCGCGCCCAGGCCGAGCAGCACGAGACTGCCGGGCTCGGGAGTTACGCGGTGACTCGTGATGAACAGACCGGTCTGACCGGCCGGCGGAAGCGGACCGGGCGCGAGCGTAAAGTTCAGCGGATTGCGGGCGCCGACGAACTGGATGGGGAACGGCCCACCGCCGAGCGAGGAGGTCAGACTGAGCGCGACGATCTCGGTGTCGAAGCTTCCCGTGGAACCAGGATTCGGATTGATGCTGCCGTTGCCGCTCACCGTGAAGGGCGTGCCCGGCTGGAATTCGGGGATCAGGCTGTCCACGACTTCGCCGTGGTAGAACACCGATGCGGTGTCGACGCCCAGTTGAACCTGGTTCTGCAGATTGGGGACGCTTCGCAGTTGCACGAACTCGTTACCCTGGGGATCGCCGAGGCTGACCTCGACGGAGATGTCGCGGATGATGTCGACCTGGGCCTGCGCCGTGCTGACCAACAGCGCTAGCGCGAGTACGGATGCTGTCACGAGTGATTTCATTTCCTAGACTCCGATAAGTTGTGAACGGGACGAAAGAGACATTCCGAAACGAAAAGGAACTTCAGCGCTGCGCCCGCGCCGGCGGTTTCGCCGGCAGACTCAGGGCGGCGCGCGCGTGATGTCGTGTTGCATCACCGTGACTCCTATGACGGACGGCGCTCTCACTTCACCACCGTGGGGTTTCCGATCTCACCCTGAAGAAATGCAACGACCGTGCCAAGCGGCGCGTTGCCCTCCTAAGTTGTTCCCAAAATGGTGATCGTGCGAACTGACGCGCGATTTTCGCGTACGAAATGAATCAATCGTCCCCACCACTTTCGCGCCGCCACCAAAATGGATCATGCTTTTGGTCGCCAAAACAGCGGAACGCGCCGCCCCCGCTCCTCACCCCTTTCTGCAACGCAGCTCCTCACACCGCGCGACGTCGCGCGAACGCCGCTACCGCGCCGAGTCCGAGCAGCACCATGCTGCTGGGCTCGGGCTTGATCGGGTGCGTGACCAGGAACAGGTTGGGCAGCACCTGGATCGGCGCGCCAAGCCCCTCGAATCGCGTGCCCGGGGTGATCTTCGGGAAACGGCCGTCCACGGGAATGGCCCAGAAGATTGATCGGCACGCCGAGCGCGAGCGGGTTGCCGGTCGCGGTCTCGTACACGTCGGCCAGCAGGTCGATTTCATCGAGACCGGGATTGATCTTGATCAGACCGTCGACCTCCACGGAGAAGTCAGGCAGTCCGCCGATGCCCGCCGCGTCGTACTGTGCCACGACACGGGACTGGTTCGGCACGCCGCCGGCGCTCGGCACGCCCAGCGGACTGACCGTCGCGTTGCCGCGGCCGATCCGATGGCCGAGGGGAAGTGGCGCGCGCATGCGCGCGATCACCGAGGCCATTTGATGTCGGACACGAGTACGCGAACTCCGAAGTCTGACGACTTCGGCTAC